>JAICUI010000006.1 GCA_025935925.1 Chloroflexota bacterium | reverse complement strand
GAAGTACGCCGAGATGTAGCCCCGGTCGAACTGCATGCCCTCGGTGTATTCCTTCTCGAGGCCGAGCGACTGGCCCTCCTCGACCGTGATGACGCCGTCCTTGCCGACCTTGTCCATCACCTCGGCGATGATCTCGCCGACCTCGGGATCCGCCGCCGAGATGGCGGCCACGGCCGCGATCTGCTCGCGCGTCTCGACCGGGCGGGCCTTCGCCTTGATCTCGTCGACGATGGTGTCGACCGCGCGCTCGATGCCGCGCTTGACGACCATGGGGTTGGCGCCGGCCGTGACGACCCGCAGGCCCTCCGCGACCATCGCCTGGCCCAGGACCACCGCGGTGGTGGTGCCGTCGCCGGCGACGTCGTCGGTCTTGGTCGCGACCTCCTTGAGGAGCTGCGCGCCCATGTTCTCGAACGGATCGTCGAGCTCGATGTCGCGGGCGATCGTGACGCCGTCGTTCGTGATCGTCGGCGAGCCGAACTTCTTGTCGAGCACGACGTTGCGGCCCTTCGGACCGATCGTCACGCGGACCGCGTCGGCGAGGCGGTCGATGCCCTTCTTGAGACTCCGACGAGCGGTCTCGTCGAAGATCAGCTGCTTGGCCAAGTCAGGTTCCCTCCGGGGTATACGTTCGGTGAGTTGGCGGTCTCAGTGGCAAATCCGCGATCTGCCCTCCGACGGCCGAGCGCGCTCTCCGGAGCGCATCGGCCGGAGGATTCAGTCCTCGACGACCGCGAGGATGTCCTTCTGGCTGACGATCAGGAGCTCGTCGCCGTCGACCTTGAACTCGGTCCCCGCGTACTTCGCGTACAGGACCTTCTGGCCGACGGAGACGTCCATCGACTCGCGCTTCCCGTCGTCGAGCGTCTTGCCCGGGCCGACGGACAGGATCTCGCCCTCCTGGGGCTTCTCCTTCGCGGTGTCCGGCAGGACGATGCCCGACTTGGTCATCTCCTCGCGCGGGGTGGGCTTGATGACGACGCGGTCGCCCAGCGGGCGGAGCTTCGTCGACGTGGCGGTGGCCAAGGTTCGGTCCTCCTGGGGCGGCCCCTCACGGTCCGCCGTCTGCCCTGGTGATGTGCGCCGGTGGCCCGCGCTGGACGCGCCGGTCGCCGGTGCCGGGTGCTGTGAGTGCCTGGCCCGCGGCTGTGCGATCCGGGGCCAGGCCGACCGGCGGTTGGGTGCCGGGGGGACGGGCCGGGCCCGGCGGGATCGCGGTCCCGCGACGTTTAGCACTCTCGACTTGAGAGTGCCAAGAACGTACCCAATGGGCGCGTGGCTGTCAACCGGAAACGGGCGCTCCGGCCGGTCGCCGCGTCGTCACGCCTCGGCCTCGATGACCTCCGTCTCGGTCCCGGCGATGGTCGCGCCGTCGGGCGTCGCGTGGACCTCGAGCCGGCGGAACTCGGGCATCACGAGCGCGAGCAGCCCCGCGCCGATGACGGTCGCCAGGCCGCCCGCGACGACCGAGGTCGCGGGGTTCGTGATCGCGGCGACCGCGGCGGCCTCGGCATCGCCGACGCGCGGGCCCGCGGTCACGACGAGGACGTGGATCGAGCTCACGCGTCCGCGGAGCGCATCGGGCGTCAGGGTCTGGACGATGAAGCTGCGCAGCACGGCGCTGATGACGTCGGCGCCGGACGCGATCGCGAGGCACAGGAGCGCCAGCGGGAAGCTGAACGTGAACAGGCCGAAGCCGGCGATCCCGAGACCCCAGATCGTGACCGCGAGCAGCACCGCGACCCCCTGCCGCCGGACGCGGGTCGTCCAGCCGGCGAACAGCGCCGCGATCATCGCGCCCAGCGCGGTCGCCGACGAGAACAGCCCGACGCCCGCGGCGCCCACGCCGAAGACGTCGAGCGCCATCGCCGGGAACAGCGAGCGCGGCGAGCCGAAGAACATGGCCATGAGGTCGACGACGAACGTCGCGAGCAGCGGGCGCCGGCGCCAGGCGAACCGCAGGCCGTCGACGATCGCTCGGACACTCGGTCGCACCGCGCCGGGCGCGGGCGGAATCGGATGCATGAGCAGGAGCGCGAGGATCGCCGCGCCGTACGTCGCGGCGTCGATCGCGTACGCCGCCGAGATCCCGACCGCCGCGACGACGATGCCGCCGATGGCCGGGCCGACGACCGCGCCCGCGTTGAACACGACCTGGTTCAGCGCGATCGCGCTCTGGAGCCGCTCGGCGGGGACGAGCCGCGGGATCGCCGAGATGCGCGCGGGCTGGTCGACGGAGCCGAGGCCGGCGGCGACGAAGGCCAGCGCGTACACGGCGGCGAGCGGTGGCTCGGGCAGCAGCGCGACCAGCGCGAGGCCCACCGTCGCGACCGCGAGCGCGACCTGCGTCACGAGCAGCAGCCGGCGCCGGTCCATCGCGTCGGCCACGGCGCCGCCGCCGAGCGTGAACACGAGGATCGGCACGAGCTGGACCAGGGACAGCGCGCCGACGGCCAGCACGTCGCGGGTGAGGACGTACACCTGGTAGGGCAGGACGACGGCGGTGATCATCCGCCCTGCGACGCTGATCGCCTGGCCGGACCACAGCAGCCGGTAGTCGCGGTCGAGCCGCAGCGGCGCAGGGTCGACGAGGAACGAGCCGAGACGCCGGCGGCGACGCTCGCGCTCGGGCTCCGTCACGCGGCGGGTACCGGGCCGGATCGCCGGAACGTCGCGTCGTACGCCGCGACGAGCGCGTCGCCGAGCTCCGCGTCTCCGATGCCCCGGCGCTCGCCGACCCAGCGCGCCGTGATGGCCACGTACCGCGGCTCGTTGCGGCCCCGCGGGGCACCCGGCGGCGCGAGGAACGGCGAGTCCGTCTCGACGAGCAGGCGGCCCACCGGCACCAGCGCCGCGACCTCCGCCGACGGCTCCTCGCCGCGCCGGAAGACGAGGCCCGAGAACGAGATCGCGAGCCCCAACGCGAGCACCTCGCGCGCATAGTCCACCGGCCCCGAGAAGCTGTGGATCAGCGCGGGCGGACGGTCGCCGAACGCGACCCGCGACGCGGCACCTCCGGCACCCGCCGCGCGGAGCTCGGCGACGAGGGCGTCCTGCGCGTCGCGCCGCCCGGCCCTGGACCGGCAGTGCAGGATCGCCGGCTTCCCGGTCGCGAACGCGAGCGCGAGGTTTCGGCGCAGGTTCTCGAGCTGCGCCTCCCAGGGCGAGAACATCCGGTCCGCGTCGAGCCCGGTCTCCCCGATCGCGACGACGCGCTCGTCGCGGGCCCAGGACTCGATCGTCGTCCAGCCCGCGGCGTCGACCGCCGCCGCGTCATGCGGGTGGACGCCCACGGCGGCATCGAGCCAGTCGCGCGCGGCGACGAGCTCCAGCGCGCGCTGCGACGACCGGAGATTCCAGCCCGGGACCAGCATCCGCTCGACGCCGGCGTCCCGGGCAGCCGCGAGCACGGCGTCGACGTCCGCGTCGAACCGGTCGGAGTTCACATGGCCGTGACTGTCGACGAGCCGCACGCCCGAATCGTAGGGCGTGCGGCGGCAGCGCCGCGACGGTCCGGTCGCGGCGCGGCCGAGCCTCAGGCCCGGCGCCTCGGCGAGGCGTCAGGCGTTCTGCCAGAGCCCGACCTCGGAGCCCTCCGTGTCGCGCACCACGGCGTACCGGCCCATCCCGCCGCCGATGTCGCTCGGCTGCTCGACGACCGTGCCGCCGTTGGCTTCCGCCGCGGCGCACGCGTCCTCGAGCGAGTCGACCGTGATGTAGATGCGGAGCTGCTGGCCCGTCGACTCGCCGCGCCGGCCCACGGCGCCGCCGGACGCCTCGCCGTTGCGGAACATGTAGTAGCCGGGAAAGCCGTCCGTCTCGCTGAACTCCCAGCCGGCGACGGCGGCGTAGAACCGCTTGGCGCGCTCGGGGTCGTCCGCCGGAAACTCGATGTGCGTGATCTCGCCCTTGGCCATGGTGGCCTCCTTCGTGCTGTCGCTCCACCCTATCGACGAATGGCGTCACGGGTTGTCGACATCACTGCAAATCCGGCACGACCTCGCGAGCCCAGAGGCGCGATCCCCGGTACGTCACCAGCAGCGCGTCGAGATACGCCTCGCCGTCGTCGGGCGCGATCGATCGGCCGGACCCGTCGGGGATCGTGCCGCCGATCCCGAGCGCGGCCAGCCCTTCGCGAAACTCCGGAACGAGGACCTCGATATCGACCGGCGTGCCGGGCGCGCTTGCGCTGATCCGGGCGAGCTCCTCCGTCTCCGCGTCCGGGGTCCGGCGCAGGATGACGACGGTCCTCACGAGCGCCCGGTCCGCTGCTTGACGTGCATGTCCTCGATCATGATGTCGAGGCGGTGGGAGAACCCCTCCACGGCGGCGTCACCGACGAACGGGCGGATCTTCTCGATGAACTCCGCGCGGTTCTTCGACAGCTGCTCGAGGCGCTGGACGAGATCGGGCGGATACCGCTCCGGAAGCTCGCGCGTGTACGCGTCGATGCTCGCCCGTTCCCTGGTGCTGGTGAACGTCAGGGCGTGGTCGATCGGTGTGAGCTTGAGCTTGCCGTCGGGGGTGAACTCGTACAGGTAGTTCCCGAAGTTGGTCGCGCGATCGAGGTTGTTGATGAGGTAGTCCAGCGCGTCGGTCGTCTGGAGGGCCTCACGGAACGCCTCGGACTCGATGAGCCGCTTGAAGCCCTCGGGATCCTGGAGCGCCAGGTCCGAGAGCGAGTTCTGTTCACGCCATTCGATGAGGACGCCTTGCTTGTCGCCAATCGTCACGAGCTTCCCGCGGGGGGCGTCGATGCCGAGCTGCTCCGCGACCATCGGACCCGCCACCTCGCGGGGCGCCTGCTCGTCGATCCCGCGCGCCTCTGCGCGCGGGATGGCGTACTCGGCTTCGACGGGCTTGAACAGATACTTCCTGTCGCCGTCCAACGTGTCCTTGACGACGTAGGCCTCGTCCTTGGACAGGCCCGCTGCGGGCTTCTCGCCGGTCCGCTGGAACCGGCCCGCCTCCTCCTTGGCGTAGGTCGCGGTCGGCCCGGACGTCGGAACCGCGCCGCCCGCCGCAAGATCCGCCTTCGCATCGAAATCGGGCCGTCCGGTGATGTCGTGGCGGATCTGCTGGCCGCCCGCGACGAGCTTGTCGTAGCGATATGCGGGATCGCTCGATTGCGGCAGGTCGGCCGGAACCTGCGCGTTGGGCAGGAGCGGCCGCCCCTTGCTCCTGGGCTGCTGGGCGGCGGCCGGGGGTCGGATCACGGGCTGGTTGCCGGGCTGCGGGCCGCCGACCTGGCCCGGCTGGCCGGTCGCCGCTTCCCCTGGTGTCGGCGCGGGCCTTCCCGTTGCGTCGAGCGCCGGATCGACGCCGGTGGGCTGGGGCGCCGCCGCGCGGTCGGCCGGGGCACCGGGCACGACGCTGCCGGCGCCGGCATCGCCGGTCGCCGCGCTGACGGGAACGCGCTTGTCGGCCGGGGCACCGGGCACGACGCTGTTCGCGCCGGCATCGCCGGTCGCCGCGCCGACGGGGATCGCGCCATCCGCCGGAGCCGCTGCCGCACGGTTGGCCAGCCCGTCCGCGGCCGTCGTCGCTCCGCCGGCGGGCACCGGGCGTCCGGCCAGGCCATCGGGCGCGGTTCCGGCCCCGGCCGGCGTGGAGGGAGGGCGCTCCTGGATGCCCGAGCCCGGGATCGTCTCGGCGGCGACAGCGGGAGCCGTCGGAGGCGCCGGGGGTCGCGGCGGGAACGTGCCCGGCGTCGTCTCGGCGCCGACCGCGGGGCCGGCCGGCGCGGCGGATTCGAGAGGCGCGAAGGTCCCGGGCACCGTCGTCGCGCCAACGGCCGGCCCCTCGGGAACGCCACCGCCGAGACCCGGCAGCGGCAGTGACGAATCCGTCGTCGCCGGCGCACCGCCGGCCGTCGCCGGCGCACGGCCGGCCGTCGCCTCCGTCGGCGCCCCACCGGTCGCCGGGGCCGCCTCCTCGTGGCCGCCTGCCGGATGTGGACCCTTCGAGACCACGGACGGCACCAGGGCACCGACGGCGCCGCCCAGCGGATCTCCGGTGGTCAGCTCGCCGATCCCGGCGCCGACGCCGACCTGGACGATCTTTCCCGGGACGCCCGTCTGGAGGCTCCCGGGCAACAGCCCGGTGAACTTGCTGCCCATCGTGCCGAGGAAGTTTCCGGCGAAGCCCTCACCGAACGTGCCGCCCTGCGCAACGCTCTGGACGCCGCCGAACGTGCCGGACGCGGCCGCCTCGAACCCGGTAGCGGCGAACCCGCCGCTGCCGCCCGTCATGAAGGTCCCGAATTGCTTCGCGGCCGGACCGGTGAACGCCGTGGTGCCGATGGCCACGCCCGACAGGGTGGTCTTGCCCAGGCGGCTGGCGTCGTGGTCGCCGGTCACGAGCTGGCGCGTCCCCTCGCCGATGAACGCCCCGCCGCCACCCGCGGCCGTCGCTGTCAACCCGACCGCCCACATCGGTGCCGTCGCCAGCGCCGCCTCGCCGGCGATGGGGACGAGCGACACGAGCGCCACCTGGACGATCGACATCGTCACGGCGAGCCGTCGGTACCCGGAGTCGAGGTCCGCGTCGTAGTCGGCCTCTGCCTTGACCCGCTTCTCGATCTGCGGCTTCAGGTCCATGATCAGCTTGAAGGCGCCGACGTAGTCGCCGCGCTCGATCATCGGCTTGACGGTCTGGTCGCGCATCACGATGAGGTCGGCGGTCTCCTTTTCGAAGCTCCCGGGGTCGTCCGCGCCGCCGAGGAACCCGAGGACCCGCAGCTTCGTCCGCGAGTTCCCGAGCTTGATGGAGTCGTAGTCCTCGCGGGCGGCGACGAGCGCCGTCACGAGGCTGGCGATGTACGACTTGAGCTGCTGCTGGGCGAGGGCGTGCAGGTTCGCGGCCTGGTCCTCGCGGATGCGCATCGAGGTGCCGCCGTTCGAGATGTTCCACTCGCCCTCGCGGTCGGACTTGACGAGGTGGTTCTGGATGATGTCGAACGCGTTCCCGACGTCCTCGACGGCGATCTTCTCCGCGACGACCGCCTGCATGCCGGGGCCCCACTTCTCGGCAAACTCGCGGCGCTCCTTGAGCTCGCCCTTGTCCCGCTTCTTCGACAGGACCGCCTCGAGGTTCCCCGTGTGCACCGCGGCGTAGTGGGCGTCGATCATCTCCTTCGTGTGCTCGAGCCGGCCGACGGCCTCCGACAGATCGCCGTCGACGTAGTGCGCGCCGCGCTGCAGCACGTAGCGGAGCTCGCCCTCGATCGACCGCCAACGGGCGGACGCCGCATACGCGGACCCGGCCTTCTCGGAGCGCATCAGGATCAGGGTCGAGCGGAGCCGTTCCACGAGCTGTGCATGCCGGCTCGTCGCGTGGCTGCCGAGCTTGACCCCGCTGATGAGTGCCCGCCGCTCGGCGTTGAGCTCGACGACCGCCGAGTTGACCTCGATGTCGGGTCGGCCCGGCGCCTCCTCGCGGATGATGCTCGGGCCGCCCTCGAGCAGACCCATGCTCTCGATGAACAGCTGGTCGATGGCCTTGATCGTGTCGACGTAGTCCTCGCCGCTCTCCGCTTCGGGCACGTCCTTCCGGCCGCGCGCGGATCCGAGCCGCTTGTTGATCATCGCGATCTGGTCGTTCACCGACGCGATCGCGTCGGTCGGGGCACCGAGCTTGCCGGCCTCGCCGACGGCCGTCAGCAGGCGACCGGAGACGGCGCGCCAGGTCCCGGCGGCCTTGTGGCGGTTCGCCGGGTCGGTGTCCTGCGCTTCGATGAGCGCGGTCCGGATGGTCCACAGCAGCGACCGGTGGGCAGGGGTGAGGTCGGGCCCGAAGTGCACGGTGTCGAGGCCCGCGCCGCCGCGGTTGATCAGCGCCGTGGCGAGGTCCTGGAACCCGTTCAACAGGTCCGCGTACGAGTTGAATGGCGCGAGCTTGGCGGCGGGGCCGGTGCCCGGCTTCGGCGGCGCGCTCGCCGGCGTCCGTTGGACCCCCGGGTCCTGGAGCCGGAGCAGGTCGGCGACGGCGTGATTCCCGGCGGATCGCTGGAGGGCCGCCACCTGCGGCGGACCCAGGTGGTGGATCGGGTCGGCCGGCGTCCACCCCGGCAGCGCGTCCGCGAGGGCGACCGATGAACCCGCGCCCGGGCCCGCGTCGCGTGCCGGCTCGTGCGCGACCTCGGCCTTGCCCTTCGCCTGCCGCTCGGCGTTGGCCGGCTTGGCGGTCACGGGCGGGCGGCGGGCGCGGACGCGTCGACGACATGCAGCATCGCGCCACAAGCGTGGTCGGCCGGCAGGGCCTCGCCTACCCGGTGCGCGGGCAACCCATCGGGCACCCGGAGCTGCCCGATCGGGCAGGCGGCGCGGCGCGACTCAGGCCGGCGTCGCCGCCACCTCGCTCTCGACGCGCGGGAACAGCGGCTCCGGCGTCGACGTGACCCGGCCCTCGGCGTTCGCGGCGCCCCACCCGAGCAGCTCGCGGACGTCGGGGCCGCCGTTGCCATCGGGCGCGTACGGGTAGTCGTGGCCGAGCTGCCCGAGGATCCGCGGCGCGGCGGCCGGCATGAACGGGGCGACGGCGAGGCCCACGAGCCGGCACGCCTCCACGAGGTCGCCGAGCACGTCGCGCAGCCGCCGCGCCGCGTCGGCCTCGCCGGCCTTCGCCTGCTTGTTCAACGTCCACGGCTGTTCGGCGTCGACGGTCCGGTTCGCGCCCCGCACGAACTCCCAGAGCTCGGCGAGCGCGTCGTGCAGGAGGTACCCGTCGAGCCGCTCGCGGTAGCCGCGCAGCGTGTCGGCCCAGCCCTCGGCGAGGGGCGACTCCTCGGCGACGCGCGGTGCCGGACGTTCGCCGTCGAGGTAGCGGTTGACCATCGACACCGTCCGGTTGACGAGGTTGCCGAAGTCGTTCGCGAGGTCCGCGTTGTAGCGGCGCACGAACGAGTCCCACGACACCTCGGTGTCCTTGTCGAACGCCACCTCGCGCAGCGTCACGTAGCGCGCGCCGTCCGCCCCGAACGCCGCGACGACGGCGTGCGGATCCAGGAAGTTGCCGCGGCTCTTGCTCATCCGCTCGCCGCCCTGGACGAGCAGCCAGCCGTGGACCCAGACGTGGCGCGGCGCCTCGAGGCCCGCCGACCAGAGCATCGCGGGCCACGCGATCGTATGGAACCGCGCGATGTCCTTCCCGATCACGTGGAGGTCGGCCGGCCACCAGCGCTCGAACGCCGCCATGTCGTCGGGGAAGCCCGCGCCCGTGATGTAGTTGATCAGCGCGTCGTACCAGACGTAGATCGTGCCGGCCTCGGGGTCCCATGATCCGTCCTCGCGCCGCGCCGTCTCGCCGTTCTCCGCGATCGGGAACGGGATGCCCCAGGCGGCGCCCGCGCGGCTGATCGAGAAGTCCTCGAGCCCCTGGCGGATGAACCCCAGCATCTCGTTGCGCCGGTACTCGGGCTGGACCCAGTCGGGGTTGGCGTCGTAGTGGGCGAGCAGCCGGTCCTGGTAGGCCGAGAGCCGGAAGAACCAGTTCCGCTCGGAGAGCCACTGGAGCGGGATGCCCGGGTGGTTGGGGCACTGCATCCCGCTCGCTGTCTCGAGCAGGTCGGACGGCGCCTTGAAGCCCTCGTTCGGGCAGTACCAGCCCTCATACGTGCCCGGGTAGATGTCGCCGTTGTCGTAGGCGCGGCGGACCATCTCCTGGGCGGCGCGGTAGTGGTCCGGGTCGGTCGTGCGGATGAAGCGGTCGGGGCTGATCAGCAGCTCGTCCTCGGCGGCCCGGAACAGCTCGACCTTCTGGTCGACGAAGGCCTTGGGCGTGATCCCCTGCGCCTCGGCGGACTGCGCGATGTTGACGCTGTGCTCGTCGGTGCCCGTGAGGAACCGCGCCTCGTCGCCGATCATCCGCCGCCAGCGCGCGATGACGTCGGCGCCGATGACCTCGTAGACCGTGTGCAGGCCGGGCGCGTTGTTCGCGTACGCGATCGCGGTCGTGAGGTAGAAGCGCGGGCGGTCGGGCATGGCCCGGCGATGGTAGCAAGCGTCCGCCGCGGCCCCCGGCGTCGGGCGCTTAGCGGAGCCTCGCGGCCACCTGGCGCAGGTCGTCGACGAAGCCCGCGAGCATCGCCTCCCGCGAGGGCCGGTCGCGCGCCCGCAGGATCGCGGAGGGATGGATCGTCGGGACGACGAGCGGCGCGAGCTCGGACGCGACGGGCGTCCCATGGTCGCGCGTCACCTTCACCGACGGCCCGAGGAGCCCGGCTGCCGCCGTCGCGCCCATGGTCACGAGGACCTCCGGCCGCACGAGCCGCACCTCCGACTCCACCCACGGCAGGCACGCGCCGACCTCGCGGCGGTTGGGCGTCTCGTGCAGCCGGCGCTTGCCGCCCGGCGACGGCTTCCACTTGAAGTGCTTGACGACGTTCGTCACGAACGCCTGCTCGCGGTCGATGCCCGCCGCCTCGAGCGCCTCGTCGAGCACACGTCCCGCGGGGCCGACGAACGGCTCCCCGACCACGTCCTCCTGGTCGCCGGGCTGCTCGCCGACGAGCATCAGCCGGGCGGGCACGGGACCGGCGCCGAACACGGTCTGCGTCGCGCGCGCCCACAGATCGCAGGCGCGGCAGCCGTCGGCGGCGTCGCGGACTTCCGGGAGCGTCGTGTCGCCCGCGGTGGCGAGGGTCAGCGCCGTCGCCGGAAGCACCTCGGGCGGGGTGTCGCGGAGGACGTCCATCGGGCGAGGATGTCCGGCCGCGCGTGTCCGCCACGACCGCTCGCGCCGCGGTCGCGTTGCAGGTGTCAGCCCGTCTGGGCGTCGAGCTCCACCCACTCGCGGCGCCACGGCGGCGCGTCGAGCACCTGGGCCCAGTACGTCGACTCGCGATAGACGCGGCCGTCGCGCAGCTGGATGACGTCGACGACGAACCAGTCCGTGCCGTCGGGGTAGCGGTTGATCCACTCCGCAACCCACGTGTCGCCGTTCCCCGCGATCCGCACGACCTGGCCGAGGGGCGTGACGACCAGCGAGTCCTCGGCGCCGATGAGCCGCCGCTCCACCCCCGTCCACGGCCCGCCCGGGTACGCCTCGATGATCGCGCGCATGGCGTCGCTCGACGTGACGCGCTCGCCCGTCTGCGGCCAGTGCGCCTCCCAGCCGGGCGCGCGGAGCGTCTCGGCCGAGGCGAAGTCGCGGTCCGCGAAGGACTGGCAGTACCGGCGGACGACGTCCTGGTTGGTCACGACCCGGATTGTCGCGACCCGCGGCGCGTCGCGCTAGTGGCGGAAATGGCGACGGCCCGTGACGAGCATCGCGGCACCGGCACGCTCGACGCGCGCCAGGACCTCCGCGTCCCGCACCGACCCGCCGGGCTGGACGATCGCGGACACGCCCGCGTCGAGGAGCACCTGGGGGCCGTCCGGGAACGGGAAGAAGGCGTCGGACGCCGCCGACGCGCCGGTCGCCGCGGCCTCGCCCTGGAACTGGCGAGCCTTCTCGACGGCGTTCCGGCAGGCGTCGACCCGGCTGACCTGGCCCGAGCCGAGCCCGACGAGCATCCCGTCGCGGACCAGGACGATCGCGTTGGACACGACGCCCCGGCACAGCCGCCATGCCAGGTCGAGGTCGCGGCGCTCGCGCTCGGTGGGCGGCCGGCTCGTCATCACGGCCCACTCGCCGGGGTCGTCCGGCAGGTCGTCGGGCGCGGACACGAGGACGGCGCCGCCCGCCGTCCGGATGCCGCCGAGGTAGTCCACGCGCAGCAGGCCGCGGGCCGTCAGCCCCGACCGGTCCGCGGCCGCGTCGAGCGACGGATCCGCGACGAGCCGCAGCCCCGGCTTCGCGGCGAGCACCTGGCGCGCGCCGTCGTCGAACGCCGGCGCGACGACGACCTCGAGGAAGATCGAGACGAGGCGCTCGGCGAGCGCGCGGTCCACGGGCCCGGTGATCGCGACCACGCCGCCGAACGCCGACACCGGGTCGCCGGCGAGGGCCGCGTCCCACGCCTCGAGGAGCGTCGAGCGCTCCGCCGCGCCGCACGGGTTCGTGTGCTTGACGATGACGACCGCCGGGCCACGGAGCAGGCGACCGAGCGCGGCCGCCGCCGACGCATCGAGGACGTTGTTGTACGACAGCGCCTTGCCCTGGAGCGGCGGCTCGCCGGTCGCGAAGGGACCCGAGAACGGGCCCGGGTCGCGGTCCGCGCGCCGGTAGCGGGCCGCGGGCTGGTGCGGGTTCTCGCCGTAGCGCAGCGCGTCGACCTTCTCGAGCGGGATGGTCAGGGAAGGCGGGTACGGGTCCGCCGACGCCGGGAGGCCCGGCTCGTCGGGCAGCGGGACGCCGGCGAGGTACATGCGTCGCGGCAGCTCGGCCGCGATCCGCGCGTCGTAGGCGGCCGTGTGGCGGAACGCCTCGATGGCGAGCGCCGAGCGGAGGCCGAGCGGGATCTCGCCGTGCTCGTCGAGCGCGGCGAGCAGCTGCGGGTAGCGCGCGGGCGAGGTGACGATCGCGACCGAGGCGTGGTTCTTCGCCGCGGCGCGCACCATCGACGGGCCGCCGATGTCGATCTCCTCCACGAGCTCGTCGAAGGTGATCCCCTCGCGCCGGGCCGCCGCGGCGAACGGGTAGAGGTTCACCACGACGAGGTCGAACGGGGCGATCCCTGCGGCGGCGAGCGCCTCGCGGTGGTCGGTGCGCCGGCGGTCGGCGAGCAGCCCGGCGTGGACCCGCGGATGGAGGGTCTTCACGCGGCCGTCGAGCATCTCGGGGAAGCCGGTGACCGCCGCGACGTCCGTCACCGGCAGGCCCGCGTCGCGGAGCGCCCGGGCCGTGCCGCCGGTGCTCACGAGCTCCCAGCCGCGCGCGACGAGTCCCCGGCCAAGCTCCGCGAGCCCCGCCTTGTCCGACACGGACAGGAGCGCCCGGCGGGGCGTCGGCGCGCGCGCGGCGACGGCGCCGGCGTCGAGGGTGGCGCGGGCCTCGCCCGGGGCGGCCGCGATCGCCCCGGCCAGCAGCGCCGCGACCGCCCGCGGCAGCAGGCGGTGCTCGACCGGATGGAGGCGGGCGAGGAGCGCGTCCTCGTCGTCACGCGGCAGGACGTCGACCGCCTCCTGGACGACGATCGGGCCGCCGTCCAGCGTGGCGTCGACGAGGTGGACCGTCACGCCGGTGACCGCGACGCCCGCGGCGAGCGCGTCGCGCGCGGCGTGCCGCCCCGGGAACGCCGGCAGCAGGCTGGGATGGACGTTGAGGATGCGGCCGCCGAAGGCGCCGAGCACCGCCGGCCCCACGAGCCGCAGGTAGCCCGCGAGGACGACGGCGTCCGGCGCGACCGCGCGCAGCGTGTTCGCCAGCGTCGCGTCGTCGCCGCCGGGGACGAGGACCGTGTGGATGCCCGCGTCTGCCGCCCAGTCGAGCGCCGGACACGGGCGATCGGCGAACACGAGCACGATGACACCGCCGAGCTCGCCGCGGACCGCGGCCGCGTGGAGCGCGCGCAGGTTGGACCCCGTGCCCGACACGCCGACGGCGATCCGGGCGCCGTGGGTCGCGCTCACCCGGCGAGCTCGGCGTAGCGCGCTTGGAGCTCCGCCGCGGGCCGGACCTCGCCGACGACCCACGCGTCGAGGCCCCGCGCACGCGCCAGGTCCACCGCGGCCGCCGCCGCGTCGGAAGGGACGACGAGCACCATCCCGAGGCCGGCGTTGAACGTCGCGCGCAGCTCGGCGTCGTCGATCGCCGAGAGCGCGGCCACGAGCCGCATCTCGGACGGGACGGGCCACACGGCAGGGTCCAGCCGGGCGCCCAGCGCGTCCGGCAGCGCCCGCGGCACGTTCCCCGGGAGGCCGCCGCCCGTCACGTGCGCGGCGCTCCGGAGCTCCGTGCCGGCGGCGTCGAGCCCTTGCCGGATCGCGAGCACGTCGCGCGCGTAGATCCGCGTCGGCGTCAGGAGCACCTCGCCAAGGGTCGCGCCGTCGCGCGCGGGCTCGGAAGCGAGCAGGTCGGCGGCCGCCGCGTCGCCGAGCCCGCGCGCCAGCGCGTCGCCGTACGGGAGGTCCAGGGACAGCCCGTGCTCGGCGATCGCCGCCCGCACCAGCGAGTACCCGTTGCTGTGGAGGCCCGACGACGCCAGCCCGACGATCGCGTCCCCGGGCCGCGCCGCCGAGCCGTCGAGCATCCGCGATCGCTCCACGATCCCGGTGCAGAACCCGGCGAGGTCGAAGTCGTCCGGCGCCATCAGGCCCGGGTGCTCCGCGGTCTCCCCGCCGGTCAGCGCCGCGCCCGCGAGCCGGCAGCCTTCGGCAATGCCGGCGACGAGCGTCGCGACCCGCTCCGGCTCGAGCCTGCCGACCGCGACGTAGTCGAGGAACGCCAGCGGCTCGGCGCCGGTGCACACGACGTCGTCGGCGCACATCGCGACGAGGTCGATGCCGATCGTGTCCAGCCGGCCCATCGCCGCGGCGATCGCCGTCTTCGTCCCGACCCCGTCCGTCGACGAGACGATCACGGGCTGCCGGTACCCCTCCGGGATCGCCACCGCGGAGCCGAAGCCTCCGAGGCCGCCCAGCACCTCGGGCCGTCGGGTCGCGGCGACGGATGCGCGCAGCAGCTCGACCGCCCGCTCCCCGGCCCCGACGTCGACGCCGGCGCGCGAGTACGCGGCCCGCGACGCGGTCACGCGCCGACCGTCTCGAGCATCAGCTTGCGCTCCTCGACGTCGTACGGGACGGGCTCGGGGTAGCGGCCGTCGAAGCACGCGAAGCAGAACCGGTCGTAGGGCAGGTCGAGCGCGGCGAGCACCCCGGGGACCGACAGGTAGCCGAGCGAGTCGGCGCCGACGAACGCACGGATCTCCTCGAGGGTGTGGGTCGCCGCGATCAGCTCGCGCTCGATCGCCGTGTCGATGCCGTAGAAGCAGGGGTGGAAGATCGGCGGCGCGCTGATCCGGAGATGGACCTCCTTCGCCCCCGCCTTGCGCAGGAGCCCGACGATCTGCTTGGTCGTGGTGCCGCGCACGATCGAGTCGTCGACGACGATCAGCCGGCGGTCGCGCACGACCTCGCGGAGCGGGCTGAGCTTGACGTTGACGCCGCGCTGGCGCATCGACTGCGAGGGCTGGATGAACGTCCGTCCGCTGTACCGGTTGCGGACGAGGCCTTCGCGGTACGGGAGCCCCGACGCCTCCGCGAAGCCCGCCGCGGCCGGCGCGCCGGTGTCGGGGACGGGCATGACCAGGTCGGCGTCGACCGGGTGCTCGCGCGCGAGCTCCATCCCCATGTGGCGCCGCGCCTCGTACAGGTTGCGGCCCTCCATGTACGAGTCCGGACGCGCGAAGTAGATGAGCTCGAACACGCACAGCGCCGGCGTCGCGTCGGCGTACCGGACGCTGCGCGGCTCGCGACCCGGCTCGAGGACGACGATCTCGCCGGGCTCCACGTCCCGGACGACCTCGGCACCCACGATGTCGAGCGCGGCCGTCTCGCTCGCGAGGATCCAGCCGGCGGTGTCGTCGCCCCACAGGCCCGGCGCGTCGCCGGACGCGGTGATCCGGCCGAGGACCAGCGGCCGGAAGCCGTGCGGGTCGCGGACGCCGATGACGCGTCGCTCGTCCAGGATCACGAGGCTGTACGCCCCGCGCACGCGGGGCAGGACCCTGACCAGCGCGTCGACCGTGTCGGCCGCGGGCTCGTCGGCGAGGAGCGCCGTCAGGAGCTCCGTGTCGGTGCTGGCGGGGAGGCGGCCGCGGCCGCCGTGGAGCTGGTCGAGGAGCTCGCGCGTGTTGACGAGGTTCCCGTTGTGGCCGATGGCGAGGGCGCGGCGCGGCCCGAGCCGGAGCGTCGGCTGGGCGTTCTCCCAGACCGTCGAGCCGGTGGTCGAGTAGCGGCAGTGGGCCACGGCGAGCTCGCCGCGGAGCGACGGGATCCGGCGCTCGTCGAGCACCTGCCCGACCATGCCGAGGTCCTTGTAGATCATCAGGTCGCCCCCGTCCGCGACGCCGACGCCCGCGGACTCCTGGCCGCGGTGCTGGAGCGCGAACAGCGCGGTCGCGGCGACGCCCGCCGCCTCGTGACCGCCCCCCGGCAGGACGACGCCGACGACGCCGCACATCAGCGCGCGCCCTCGGCGGCGCCGGCCCACGGCGCGTCCCAGCCGAGGGCCCGGTTGAGGCCGTGCTCCCACGCGTGCCGCAGGTCCGCCACCGGGACGTCGAGCGCGTCGGCGATCGAGCCGCCTCGCTCCTCGGCCGCGCCGGTCGCGCCGCGACCGCCGGTGAGCTCGATCATCAGGCGGGCGCCGCCGGTGGTCCCGACGGTCTCGACCGGGAGCCCGTGGTGGCGCGCCAGCAGCTCGAGGGCCGGCGCATGGCGGGGCAGCGTCTCGACCACCAGGCGCGACGGGCTCTCGCCGAACAGCGCGACCGCGGGCGAGTCGCCCACCGGCAGCCGGAGCCGGGCGCCGGTCCCGCCCCAGATCGCCATCTCCGCGACCGCCACCGCGAGCCCGCCGCCCGAGACGTCCTGGCAGCTCCCGACGAGGCCGCGCGCGATGGCCTCGCGGATGAACGCCTGGAGGCGGCGCTCGCGCTCGAGGTCGAGGGCCGGCGGGCCGTCCTCGGGCGCCGCTCCGGCGAGGCGCTCGTACTCCGAGCCTGCGAGCCCCGCGGCCGCCTCGCCGACCAGCACGATCGCGTGGTCGTCACCCGTGAACGCGGGCCCGACGAGCGTCGCGACGTCCGCGAGCAGGCCGACGATGCCGATCTCGGGCGTGGGGTCGATCGCGGACCCGGGCGCCTCGTTGTACAGGGAGACGTTGCCGCCCGTGACCGGCACCCCGAGCGCCCGGCACGCGTCGCCGAGGCCCCGGACGCCCTCCGCGAGCTGCCAGAAGGCCTCGGGCCGGGTCGGGTCGCCGTAGTTGAGGCAGTTCGTGACGCCGAGCGGCCGGGCGCCGGTGATCGAGACGTTGCGCGCCGCCTCGGCGACCGACCATGCGGCGCCGAGCCACGGGTCGATCGCGCCGACGGGCGCGTTCCCGTCCGTCGCGGCGACGAGCGCTTTCGTGGTGCCCTTGATCCGCAGGACCGCGGCGCCGCGACCGGGCGCGGCGACCGTGTTGGACTGGACGTTCGAGTCGTACTGCTCGTAGACGGGGTGCCGCGAGCTGAGGTTCGGCGACCCGAGCAGGGCCAGCAGGACCGCGCCCGGGTCCTGGCCGCGCAGCGGCAGCGCATCGACGGGCTCGAGCGGCGCGCCGGGCGCGGGGGCGGCGCGGCGGCGGGCGGGCTGGCGCGACTCGCGCTCGAAGACGATCGCCTCGGACGCGAGGGCGCGCGCCGGGATCCGTGCGAGCTCGCGGGCGGCCTCGACCGGCCGGCCGTCCGTGTCGAGCGCCCCGGCGCCATCGGCGGTCAGGACGACGATGTCGGGCTCCTCGGTCACCCGCCCGATCACCGCCACGGGCAGGTCCCACCGCTGGCACACCGCCCGGACGGCCTCCCAGCGGCCGGGCTCGACGATCGCGACCATGCGCTCCTGGGACTCGCTGATCATGACCTCGAACGGCTCGAGGCCAGGCTCGCGCCGCGGGATCGCGTCGAGGTCGACGAGGACGCCCGTCCCGGCCCGGTCCGCCGTCTCGGACACGGCGCACGTGACGCCCGCCGCGCCCAGGTCCTGGATGCTCACGACGAGCCCCTTGGCGATGAGCTCGAGGGTCGCCTCGATCAGCAGCTTCTCGGCGAACGGGTCGCCCACCTGCACCGCCGGCCGCTTCGAAGGGTCCTGCGTGCCGAACGTCGCGGAGGCCAGCACCGACGCGCCGCCGATCCCGTCGCGGCCGGTCGCGGACCCGTACAGGACGACGAGGTTCCCTGGCCCGTCGGCG
This sequence comes from Chloroflexota bacterium, assembly GCA_025935925.1. Taxonomy (GTDB): domain Bacteria; phylum Chloroflexota; class Limnocylindria; order Limnocylindrales; family CSP1-4; genus CAIXZV01. The sequence continues at coordinate 66,292 of JAICUI010000006.1, read as the reverse complement.
GACGCGCGTGTGAGCTTCCCGTCCTCGAGCAGGCCGATCGCCATGACGTTGACGAGCGGGTTGCCCTGGTAGCTCGGGTCGAACACGAGCTCGCCGCCGACCGTCGGGACGCCGACGCAGTTCCCGTAGCCGCCGACGCCCCGGACGACGCCGTCCACGAGATGCCGGGTCCGCGCGTCCGACGGGTCGCCGAAGCGCAGCGCGTCGAGCACCGCGATCGGGCGGGCGCCCATCGCGAACACGTCACGCAGGATCCCGCCGACCCCCGTCGCCGCGCCCTGGTACGGCTCGACCGCCGAGGGATGGTTGTGGCTCTCGATCTTGAACGCGACGGCGAGGCCATCGCCGATCGCGATGACCCCCGCCTGCTCCCCCACCCCGGCGACGACGTCGTCGCCCGTCGTCGGCAGCGTCCTGAGCAGCGGGCGGCTCGACTTGTACGAGCAGTGCTCACTCCACATGACACTGAACATCGCGAGCTCGAGGTCGTTCGGGTCGCGGCCGAGCCGGTCGCGGATCGCGTCGAGCTCGACGTCCGCGAGGCCGAGCGCCCGGTGGAGCGGCGGCGCGTCGACCGTCACGAGGCCGCCACGGCGGCCGCGGCGCGGACGCCCGACAGCTCGCCCGTCTGCGCGTACTCGCGCGCGCTCACCACGAGCGAGCGGAGGATCCCGAGCCCGTCGTCGGAGCCGAGGATCGACTCGACCGCCGTCTCGGGGTGCGGCATCAGCCCAGCGACGTTGCCGGCCGCGTTGCGCACGCCCGCGATCCCGCGCAGGGAGCCGTTCGGGTTGGCACGCTCGTCCGGCGCGGCGACCTCGCCATCCTCGCCGACGTAGCGCCACAGCACGCGGCCGTCCGCTTCGAGCGCGTCGAGCGTCGCGTCGTCGGCGAAGTAGCAGCCCTCGCCGTGCGCGACCGGCATCCGCAGCGGGCCGGCGCCCGCGAGCTCGCGTGTGAACGGCGTGTCGAGGTGCTCGGCGCGCAGCGACACCTGCCGGCAGACGAAGCGCAGGCCGCGGTTCCGGAGCAGCGCGCCGGGGACGAGCCCAGCCTCCGCGAGGACCTGGAACCCGTTGCAGATCCCGAGGACGGGGCCGCCGCGCCCGGCGAACGCGGCGACGGAGCGCATCACCGGCGAGAACCGCGCGATCACACCCGCCCGGAGGTAGTCGCCGTAGGCGAAGCCACCCGGGAGCAGGATGGCGCTCACGCCGTCGAGGTCGGCCTGCTCGTGCCACAGGATCACGGGCTCCGCGCCGGCGACCGTCAGGCCGTTGATCGCGTCGATGTCGCGGTTCGAGCCCGGGAACAGCACGACGCCGACCCGCACGCTCACGACCCGACCGCCGCCGCGTCGGCCGCCCGCTCGACCCGGTACGCCTCGATCAGCGGATTCGACAGCAGCTCGGAGGCCAGCGTCTCGACCACGGCGCGCGCGGCCGCCTCGTCGTCGGCGTCGACCGTGAGCTCCACACGGCGCCCGACGCGCACCGCCGACACGCCCTCGATCCCGAGGTGCGGAAGGCTGCGCTCGACGGCGCGCCCCTGCGGATCGAGGATCCCGGGCTTCGGGGTGACGTTGACGGCGAACCGGTAGGCGCTCATGCGGCGATCACGTCCTCCTCGAGATAGCGGGCGAAGCTCGCGCCGGTGATCCGCTCGAACGCGGTCACGTACCGGTCCCTCGTCCCGTCGACGACCTCGGGCGGGAGCGCAGGACCCGGTGCGGTCCGGTCCCACGGCTGCGCCGTGAGCCAGTCGCGGACGAACTGCTTGTCGTAGCTCGGCTGCGCGCGGCCCGGCTCGTAGGCCGCGGCCTCCCAGAAGCGCGACGAGTCGGGCGTCAGCACCTCGTCGATCAGGATCACCTCGCCCGACGGGAGGACGCCGAACTCGAACTTGGTGTCGGCAAGCAGGATCCCGGCCCGCTCGCAGACCAGCGCGCCGCGGCGGTAGAGGGCGAGGCTCGCCTCGCGGACCCGGGTCGCGCGGTCGCGGCCGATCAGCGACACGACCCGCGCGAACGGGATGTTCACGTCGTGCTGCCCCTGGGGCGCCTTCCAGGCGGGCGTGAAGACCGGCTCCGGCAGCCGGTCGCTCTCGCGCAGCCCGGCCGGGAGGTCCACGCCGCACACGGCGCCGCTCGCCCGGTACTCGGTCCAGCCCGACCCCGCGAGGTAGCCGCGGACCACGCACTCGACCGGCAGGACCTCGGCCCGCCGGCCGATCATCATCCGGCCCCGCAGCTCCTCGGCCGCGCCGCCGTCCACCAGCCGCGCCGGCAGCTCCGACGGCGACGTCCCGACGAGGTGGCCGGGGACGAGGTCCGCCGTCTCGGCGAACCAGAACCGCGACAGGCCGGTGAGGACGCGGCCCTTGTCCGGGATCGGCGTGGGCAGCACGACGTCGAACGCCGAGATCCGGTCGCTCGCCACGAGCAGCAGCCGGTCGTCGTCGATCCGGTACAGGTCGCGGACCTTGCCCGAGCGGAGGAACGACGACTCAGCGCGCAGCATGCACGGCCTCCCTCCCGGCGGCGGCTCGGGCGTCCGCGCGCCCCCGGAGGCCTGCCTCGAGCAGCTCGAGCCGTGCGATCACCTCGGGCACGTGGCGGAGGCCGGCCTGGTCGTCGAAGCAGGCGTCGAGCGCGGCGAGCGGCAGCCGGGCGGCGACCTGCGGATCCGTCGCGAGCAGGTCGCGCAGCGGGACGCGCTCGTCGGCCGCGCGGAGCGCCGCCCGCTGGACGATCGCGTACGCGTCCTCGCGCGACAGGCCGGCCCGCTCGACGAGCGCGACGAGGACCCGCGACGAGGCGTGGAGCCCGAGGCCGCGCTCGATGTTCTCCCGCATCCGCTCGGGCCGGACGACGAGCCGGTCGATCAGGCCCGTGGACTTCACGAGCATGTAGTCGAGCAGGATCGTCGCGTCCGGCAGGATCACGCGCTCGGCCGAGCTGTGGCTGATGTCCCGTTCGTGCCACAGCGGCTGGTTCTCGAGGGCCGTCTGGGCGTAGCCGCGGAGGAGGCGGGCCAGGCCGGCGATCCGCTCCGACAGGATCGGGTTGCGCTTGTGGGGCATCGCCGAGCTGCCCTTCTGCCCGGCCTTGAAGGGCTCCATGACCTCGGCGATCTCGGTGTGCTGGAGGTTGCGAATCTCCGTCGCGATCCGCTCGAGCGTGCCGCCCAGCACGGCGATCGCGGCGAGGAACGCCGCGTGGCGGTCGCGCTGGACGATCTGGGTGCTGACGGGATCCGCGTGGAGGCCGAGGTCGTCGAGCACCTCCGCCTCGAGGTCCGGCGCGAGGTGGCTGTAGGTCCCGACGGGGCCGCTGATCTTGCCGGTCGCGATGTCGTCCGTGGCGGCGGCGAGCCGCGCCCGGCCCCGGTCGACCTCGAACGCCCAGCCCGCAGCCTTCATCCCGAAGGTCGTCGGCTCCGCATGGACGGAGTGCGTGCGGCCCATCATCACGGTGCCGGCCTCGCTGCGGGCACGCGAGATGAGCGCGGCCACCAAGGCGTCGGCGTCGGCCGCGAGGAGCCGTCCCGCGTCCCGCAGCTGGAGCGCGAGGCCCGTGTCGACGACGTCGCTGCTCGTGAGGCCGAGGTGGAGGTAGCGGCCCTCGGCACCCACCGACTCGGCGACCTGGCTCACGAAGGCGATCACGTCATGGTCCGTGGTCTGCTCGATCTCGGCGATGCGCCCGACGTCGACCCTGGCGCCGGCCTCGATCGCCGCGAGGGCGCCCACGGGGACGAGACCGCGCCGCGCCTGCGCGCGGCACACCGCGAGCTCCACCTCGAGCATCCGCTCGAAGCGCGCCTCGTCGGCCCAGATCGCGCCCATCGCCGGGAGCGTGTAGCGCGGGATCATCGCGCGGGACCGGCGGCGAGCGCGGCGGGCGCGGCGGGAGCGTCCGCGGCGATGTCGTGCCGCCGCTGCGCGGCGTCGAAGCTGATCGCGTCCGCCGCTCGTTCCGCGGCATCCCGCGCGCCCGCGAGGTCGGGCCCGCGACCCACGACGGCGAGCACGCGCCCGCCGTTCGTGGCGAACCCGCCCTCGGACCGCCGGCGCGCCACCGTCCCGGCGTGGAAGACGAGGGCGCCGGCGGCCTCGGCCGACTCCAGGCCCTCGATCGGGTCGCCGCGCCGCGGGTGCCCCGGATAGCCGTGCGCCGCGAGCACGATCGCGACCGTCGCCTCGTCGGTCACCGGGAGCCGCCCGGGGACGTCGGGCGGGAGCGCGCCGGTCGCGGCCGCCAGCACGAGCGGCGCGAGGTCGGTGTCCAGCCGGGGCAGGATCGCCTGGGCCTCCGGGTCGCCGAGGCGGACGTTCGTCTCGAGGAGCACCGGGCCCGCGACGGTCAGGATCAGGCCCGCGTAGAGGAACCCCCGGAACGGGGTGCCGGCGCGGGCGAGCTCGGCGAGGATCGGCCGGTGGACCGCGTCCACGACCGCGTCGACCGCGGCGTCGTCGAGGTCGGGCAGCGGCGAGTAGGCACCCATGCCGCCGGTGTTCGGACCCGCGTCGCCGTCGCACAGCCGCTTGTGGTCGCGGGCCGCGGGGAACGCGACCGCCCGCGTCCCGTCGCAGATCGCGATGACGCTCGCCTCGGGGCCCTCGAGCCGTTCCTCGACGACCAGCGCGGGCACGTCGGCGGAACGGCCCGCGAGGAACGACGGCACGAGCCCGAGCGCCTGCTCGAGCGAATCGCTGACGATGACGCCCTTGCCGGCCGCCAGGCCGTCGGCCTTGAGGACCGCCCGGCGGCCCGCGCCGTCGAGCTCCCGGACGAACGCGAGCGCCGCCTCGGTCTCGCCGGCGGCGAACGATGCGGCGCGCGGCATCGCCACCCCGGCCCGCGCCGCGACGGCGTGGCAGAACGCCTTCGACGTCTCCATCCGCGCGGCGGCCAGCGTCGGGCCGAACGCCGGGATCCCCGCGGCGTCCAGCGCGTCGACCACGCCGGCACCGAGCGGGGCCTCCGGCCCGACCACGACGAGGTCGACCGCCTCGGCGACCGCGAGCGCCGCGACGGCGGGCGGGTCGAGCGGGTCGACATCGACGCAGCGGACACCCGGCTCGCGCGCGATCCCGGCGCTGCCCGGCGCGACGACGACCTCGTCGACCCCCCCCTCGCGGGCCAGCTTCCACGCGAGCGCGTGCTCGCGACCGCCGCCGCCGAGGACGAGGATCCGGTGCGGGACGGGCAGGCTCATCGCGGCCTCAGGCCGGCACCGCGGGCCGGCGACGGGTCGGCCGGAATGCCCGCTCGATGGTCTGCGTGCGCTCGGGCCCGACGCTCACGAGGACGATCGGCACCTTCGCGTGGTCCTCGAGCGCCGTGACGTAGCGGCGCGCGGCCTCGGGCAGGTCCGCGAGGGCGCGGACGTCGTGGATCGGCGCCTGCCAGCCCTCGAAGTCCTCGTACACGGGGATGGCGCGCGACAGGGCCGCCCCCGACGACGGCCACGTGTCGACCCGGCGACCGTCGATCTCGTACGCGACGCACATCCGGATCGTCTCGATGCCCGACAGGATGTCGAGCTTGTTGAGCATGATGGCGCTGTTGGAGTTCACCGCGACCGCGTAGCGCAGGGGCACGGTGTCGAACCAGCCGACGCGCCGCGGGCGGCCGGTCACGGTGCCGAACTCGTGGCCGCGCTCCGCGATGCCGCGACCGGTCTCGTCCAGCAGCTCGGTCGGAAACGGACCCGCGCCGACGCGGGTCGAGTACGCCTTCATCACCCCGATGACCTCGTCGACCTGGAGCGGGCCGATCCCGCCGCCCGTGCAGGCCCCGCCGGCGACCGGGTTCGAGCTGGTGACGAACGGGTAACTGCCGTGGTCGAGGTCGAGCAGCGTGCCCTGGGCGCCCTCGAGCAGGACGTGCTCGCCGCGCCGCAGCGCGTCCTGGACGAGCCACGTCGTGTCGTCGAGGTGCGGCGCGAGCCGGCGGCCCCACGCGAGCGCCTGCTCGACGAGCGGCTCGATCTCGAACACGGGTTCGCCCATGGCGGCCAGGATGAGGTTCTTGTCGACGAGGGCCCGGCCGATCCGCGCGCGGAGGATGGGCTCGTCGGTGAGGTCCTCCATCCGCAGGCCGAGGCGCCACGCGCGGTCGCCATACGTCGGCCCGATGCCGCGGCCCGTCGTCCCGACCTTCTCGTCCGCGAGGCGGGTCTCGTTCCCGCGATCGAGCGCGACGTGGTAGGGCATGATCACGTGCGCGCTGCGGCTGACGCGGACGCGCGTGGTGTCGACGCCCTTGGCGGCGAGCATGTCGAGCTCGCGGATGAGCGTTGCCGGGTTGACGACGACGCCGTTGCCGATCACCGACGTGATGTGGGGGTACAGCACGCCCGACGGGCACAGCTGCAGCTTCACGGTCTCGTCGCCGACGACCACCGTGTGGCCCGCGTTGTCGCCGCCCTGGTAGCGCACGACGAGCGTCGTCTGCTCGGCCAGGAAGTCGGTCGTCTTGCCCTTCCCCTCGTCGCCCCACTGGAGACCGACGATCACCGAGGCCGGCATCAGCGCGCGTCCCGGGAGACGCCGGCGTGGGACGACGTCCCGGACGTACAAAGACCCCGGGATCGTCCGGGGTCGTCAGGGATACACGTCTCCCGCGTCTGCCCGCCGCTGGTTCGACGGACCGGGGAACCGAAGGTGGGGGCCCGTCTCACGGGGCGGACTCCACGCCTTCCTCGAGCAACGGCCTCTCCTCCGTGTCGCGCGCCGGTCGGGCCGGCGTTCGAGGACCGGGCGAGTATACCCGCTGGCAAGCGGCGGATGAGTGCCGGATAAGGGGCAGCGAAGCGGCGACCGCTACGGTTCGTGGTGCCCGTCGAGATCGCCGGCCCCGCCGACCCGTCGGCCCGCCGAGGCCCCCGATCGAAGGGGCCGGCACCCTCCCCGCCCGCCGGACGTCGATGCCCGCCGCACACAGGACCGGCCACGTTGCGCACGCGAAGGAATCGCGTGCCGGCCGGTCGGAAGGAGACACGGACCGATGAACAGGGTCCTCCTGACGGGTCGCCTCACGCGCGACCCCGAGCTCCGCACCACCGCCGGCGGCAAGGCGGTGGCCCAGTTCTCCGTGGCGTCGCACGAGTACGTCGGCGGAAAGGAGAAGCCGGAGTTCCACAACGTCGTCGCCTGGGACCGCCTGGCGGAGACGTGTGGCCGCTATCTCGGCAAGGGCCAGCAGGTCGCGATCGAGGGCCGGCTCCAGACCCGGACCTGGGACGACGAGGCCGGCAAGCGGCACTGGAAGACGGAGATCGTCGCGGCGAGCGTCGAAATGCTGTCCGGCCGCCGGCGCAAGGACTACCGCGCCGAGACGGCCGCCCAGGCGCTCGAGGCGCAGGCGCAGGCGAACGGCGTCGAGGCCGACGCCTCGGAACCCATCGCCGACGACAGCGGCTTCAGCGTCGCCGCGGGCGAGGACGAGGACGACGAGGAGGACGAGCTCCTCGAGGAGGCCGCGGCCGCCTGACCCTCCGCTCCTCCCCCACGTCCGGCGGCGGCGCGGCCCCCTCCCGCGCCGCCGCCGGCGCACGCCCTGCCGTCGCGTCGCGGCTTAACCTCCGAGCAGTCGCCGCGCGGCCACCATCGCGCCGTCCGTCCGGATCTGCCCCGCGACGAGCGCGGCGCGTTCGCGCGTCCCGGGCGCGAGGGCGACGCCGAGCGCCGCGGCGAGGGACGATGCCGTCGGAACGGGCCCGTCGTGCGCAGCCCCGATGCCGAGCTCTGCCACGCGCCGGGCCCAATGCGGCTGGTCGACGAGCTGCGGGACCACGACCTGCGGCACGCCGGCGAGCGCCGCCGTCGTCGTCGTGCCGGCGCCGCCGTGGTGGACGACCGCGGCCACGCGGCGGAACAGCGCCTGGTGGTTCACGTCGCCGACGACGAGCGTCTCGCCGCCATCGTCCGGCGCGAGGTCGGCCCAGCCACGGCCGAGGACGAGCCGGCGGCCGTTGGCACGCGCCGCCTCGATCGCCACCCGGGCGAGGTCGGGCGCCGTTCGCATCGCCATGCTGCCGAAGCCGACGTACACCGGCGGCGCGCCGGCATCGAGGAACGCCAGCAGCTCGTCGGGCACGGGCCGCTCGTCGGGCAGGATCCACGCGCCGGTCTGCACGATGTCCATGTCCGGCAGGTCCTGCCAGGGCGCGAGCACCGGGTCTGCCGCGAGCCACACCTCGTCGCCGAGCACGTGGTCCCGCACGTTCTCGACCGCCGGCAGGCCGAGCGCGGCGCGGCCCCGGTTGAGCGGCGCCGCGTACAGCGCGTCGACGCGCTCGGCGTCCTGTCGCCACAGCGCGCGGTTGTCGGTCTCGTCCTCGGGCGACGGCGTCCCGGGCCGCGCCGACGGCCGGAGGTGCCGCGAGGGCAGCCCGAACACGTGGAACGTCGCGAGCACGTAGCGGATGCCCAGCCACTCGGCGACGGAACGCGCGCCGGCCGGCATCAGGCCCGTCGCCACGATCGCGTCGCACCCCTCGGCGACCGCGGGCAGCGTGGCGAACCGCGCGTCCACGAGCTCCTCGGCGAGCCGGAACGCGGCATCGGGCGACGGCGCCTTGAGTCCGGCGGCGATCGACCGCGTCGACGGACCGAGCGGCACCGGCGTCACGCCGACGCGCGCGAACAGCGCCGTGAACTCCTCGTCGGGCGGCGCGCAGACGCGGACCTCGGCGCCCAGCTCGCGGAGCCGCAGCGCGAGCGCGGCGAGCGGTTCGAGGTCGCCGCGGGACCCCCAGCTGGACAGCACGACACGCATCTCGGGACCCCAGGTCGGTGGCGGAAGGACAGGGCCGCGCACTCTAGCGCACGGCCCCCGTCTTGCGGCAAGCCCCGGGGTGCGCGGTACCCTGAAGGGAGCGGCGCCGGCGCGCGGCCGCCCCGGTGCCCGCTACGCGATCGGCAGCGGCGCGTGGAGCTCGAAGAACGAGATCGCGAGCACCAGGTAGACGAGCATCAGGAGCGCGCCCTCGAGCCAGTTCGACTCTCCGTCGAGCGCGATGAGCGCGCTCAGCCCGACCGCGACGGCGACGGCCGCGATCTCGAGCGGGTGGAACACGAGATCCATCGGGTGCCCGACGACGAGGCTGAGCAGGACGAGCACGGGCGCGACGAACAGCGCGACCTGGAGCGACGAGCCGTAGCTCACGGCCATCGAGAACTCCATCCGGTTCTTGTACGCGAGCTGCACGGACACGAGGTGCTCGGCGAGGTTGCCGATGGTCGGGATGAGGATCACGCCGACGAACAGCTCGGACAGGCCGAACTGCGCGATGAACGGCTCGATCGAGCCGACGAGGATCTCCGACGTGACGGCGAGCAGCGCCGCCGTCACGAGCAGCACCCCGACGGCCATCCCGCGCGACCACGCCGGGCCGCCGTGGCCCTCCGCGTCACCGTGGCCGCCGAGCGTCCGGTCGGGGTTCGTGAACTGCCACACGAGCGACAGCGCGTAGCCCACGATCAGGACGAGCGCGACGAGCACGCTCTCCTCGACCCGCGTCCCCTCGGACTCGCTGCCGGACGCCGCGAAGACCGCCGGGATGAACAGCCCGACGGCCGCGAGCGCGAGCAGCGCCGCGTTCGAGCCCGCGATCCGCTGGCTGAACGTCTGGAGGCCGTTGCGCAGCCCGCCGACGAGCACCGCGGCGCCGAGGACGAGCAGCAGGTTGCCGATGATCGACCCCGTGATCGACGCCTTGACGACGGTGATCAGGCCGGCCTGGAGGGCGAAGAACGAGATGATCAGCTCGGCGATGTTGCCGAACGTCGCGTTGAGGATCCCGCCCACCTGCGGACCGGTCAGCGCCCCGAGCCGCTCCGTCGCGAGGCCCACGACCCACGCCAGGCCGAGGATCGCGGCCGCCGACACGAGGAAGGTCTCCGTGCCCTCGAGGCCGAGCGCGAAGTCGAGCACGGCCGCGAGGATGGCGAGCGCAACCGTCGCCAGGACCGCGATGCGCGCCACGGGCGACAGCACGCCGAGCACCGGCAGACCGCCGGACGGCGGTGGCGACGGCGGTCGCGACCCCGCGTTCGCGGCCGCGGGGGTCGGCGGGTCGGACATGCCGGTCATCCTACGGGTCGCCGTACAGCCGCCGGCGCGGGATTCCCGTCTCGTGCGCCACGCGCCGCGCCGCGTCGCCGCGCGCGACGCCGCCCGCGACCAGCGCCTCCACGCCGGCGCGCGCCGCGACGAGGGCGGCGTCCGCGTCGGCCGCGGCCGTCACCGCGCTCGCGCCCGACGCCTCGCCCCGCCAGCCGACGACGACCACGACCTCGCCGCGCGCAGGGATCGACCCGTCCGCGGCGAGCGCGGCGAGCTCCCCGAGCGACCCCCGGGTCACCGTCTCGTGCAGCTTCGTCAGCTCGCGGCACACGGCGCCCGGCCGCTCCGGGCCGCTCGCCGCCGCGAGGTCGCGCAGCGTCGCGGCGGTTCGGCCCGGCGCCTCGAACAGCACCGTCCCGCGCGGGTCCGCGGCGATGGCCGCGATGCGCGCCCGGCGCTCTCGGCCGCTCCGCGGCAGGAAGCCCTCGAACGCCCAGCGCGGCCCCGCGACGCCCGAGGAGGCGACGGCGGCGAGCACGGCCGACGCGCCCGGGACCGCCACGACCGCACCGGCGAGCGCCGCCCACGCCGCGACGAGCCCCTCGCCGGGGTCGGACACGACCGGCGTCCCCGCATCGCTCACCAGGGCGAGGTCGGCACCCGCTGCGAGGTGGTCGAGCAGCTCGCGCTCCCGTCCGGTTCCGCTCCGGGCGTGGTAGCTCACGGTCCGCGTCGCGATCTCGTAGCGGTCGAGGAGCCGGCGCGTGACCCGCGTGTCCTCCGCGGCGATCAGGGGCACGGACCGCAGCACCTCGAGCGCCCGGAGCGTGACGTCCCCGAGGTTGCCGATCGGCGTCGCGACGACGTACAGCGTCCCGCCGGTCGTCGCCCCGCGATCCGCCCCCGGCCCGTCCGGCGACCGCGCCAACCCTGCGACCCGGCCTACGACCCGGCCGCCGAGCCGGGCCGCCGCCGCGGGTACAGGTAGTCGACCCCCGCGGTCCGCGGCCCGAGCTTCGCGATCGGCGGGACCTGGCGCTTGAACTCCGCGCCCGCGACCATCCGGTCGACCCGCTCGACCGTCGCCCGCTCGAAGCCCTTTGCCACCAGCTCCTCGACGGAGCGCCGCATGTCGATCCGCCAGAACAGCAGCCGGTCCAGCTCCGGATACGAGAACCCGGCCTCGGTCTCGTCCGTCTGGCCCGGCCACAGGTCGGCCGACGGCGCCTTGCGGATGATCGCCTCCGGGACGCCGATCGCGGCCGACAGCTGGCGCACCTGGCTCTTGTACAGGTCGCCGATCGGGTTGAACGCGCACGCCGAGTCGCCGAACAGCGTCGTGTAGCCGATCAGGGATTCCGTCTTGTTGCCCGTTCCGACGACGAGCCCGCGCCAGGTGACCGAGCGGTCGTACAGGACCGCCATCCGCTGGCGGGCCATGAAGTTGCCTCGGCGGAGCGGCGCGGCGTCCGGCTCCGAGGCGAAGTACGCGTCGACCATCGGGCTGATGTCGACCGTCTCGAACGCGCAGCCGAGCGCCGCCACGACCGACGCCGCGTCGGTGCGCGAGGACGCGGACGAGGTCCGGTAGGGCATCGACAGGCACAGCAGCCGCTCGGCGCCGATCGCCTCCGCGACGAGGTACGCGACGAGCGCCGAGTCGATCCCGCCCGACAGCCCGAGGATCGCCCGCTCGAACCCGGCCTGGCGCAGCTGGCCCTGGATGAACGCGCCGATGACCTGGCGCGCCACGTCCGTGTCGATCGCGAGCTCGCCGGGCAGGACGAACAGCGGCTCCGCGGTGCCGGTCATGCGGCCGTCAGCGCTCCGGCGCCACGTCGAACCCCGGGGCGGCCCCGTCGTCCGCGGTCGAGTCGGCGGCGAGGCCGGCGCGCTCGGCGATCAGGCGCCGCCACTCGCGGGCGACAAGCTCGGGCCGCTCGTCGCGCAGCAGCGGCAGGGCGATCCGCTCGCGGCGGACGTCGGCGAGGTCAATGTCGACGCAGAACAGCCCCTCGTCGAACATCGGCGCGCTGAACACCGCCGCGCCGGTCGGCGCGATCACCTCGGACCCGCCCCAGAACGAGAGGCTCTCGTCGACGCCGACGCGGTTGCAGAACACGACGAACGACGTCGTCAGCTGGGCGTACGTGCGCATCAGGGTGCGCCACGACGTCGCGGTCCCGAGCCCCACCTCGTGCGTGCGGGCGAGGTCGCGTCCCGGCGAGGACGACACGTTGACGAGGAGCTGCGCCCCGTCGAGCGCGAGCACCTGGGGCGTCGAGAGATGCCAGAAGTCCTCACACACCGCGAGCCCGAGCCCGGCGCCCAGGCGCGACGGCACCGCGCGGAGCGTGTCGCCGGGCGCGAAGAACCGGCGCTCGTCGAACATCCCGTACGTCGGCAGGTGGACCTTCCGGTGGACGTGGCGCAGCTCGCCGTCCTCGAGCAGCGCCGCGGCGATGAACAGCCGGTGGTCCGCGGACTCCTCGACGAACGACACGACCACGCTGAGCCCGCGCGTCGCCTCGGCCAGGGACGCGAGCCGCGGGTCGTCGAGCCGCATCGCGACATCGGCCGCCAGGTCCTGCAGCAGGTACCCGGTGAGGCCGAGCTCCGGGAACACGACGAGCCCGGCGCCGGAGCCGCGCGCCTCGTCGATCAGCTCGGCGTGCCGCGCAAGGTTCGCCTCGAGGTCCCCGAGGCGTGGCGCGACCTGGGCGAGCGCGATGCGGACGGGCTGCACGAGCGGAGTCTAGGGACTCTCCGGCTTCGACGGCGGGACGCCCAGGCCGGGTTCCGTGCCGGCGACGAGCTCGCCCATGCCGGGATCCTTGTCCGCGGCGGGCGTCGCCACGTACGGCGAGCGCACGAGCAGCGACGGGTCCGCGGTCTCGGGCACGGGCGCGGGCCCGGTCGGCGCGTCGCCACGCCCGGTCGACTGGAGCTGCTCCCGCGAGCCGTCGACCTCCTCCGCGAAGTGGCACGCGACCTCGTGACCCGTCGACAGCGCCCGCAGCAGCGGGACCTCGGCGGAGCAACGCTCCGGGTTGCCCAGCCGCTCGCGGAGCCAGCACCGGGTATGGAAGTGGCAGCCCGACGGCGGCGAGATCGGCGACGGCACGTCGCCGCGGAGGATGATCCGGCGGCGGCGGCGCTCGACCTTGGGGTCCGGGATCGGGACGGCGGACAGCAGCGCGACCGAGTACGGGTGGAGCGGCCGCATGTTGAGCTCGCGCGAGGCCGCGAGCTCCACGATCCGCCCCAGGTACATCACCGCGATCCGGTCGCTGATGTGGCGCACGACCGACAGGTCATGGGCGATGAACAGGTACGTCAGCCCGAGGCGGCCCTGCAGCCGCTCGAGGAGGTTGATCACCTGCGCCTGGATCGAGACGTCCAGCGCGGAGATCGGCTCGTCGGCGACGATCAGGTCCGGGTCGAGGGCGAGCGCGCGCGCGACGCCGATCCGCTGCCGCTGGCCGCCCGAGAACTCGTGCGGGTAGCGGACGCCGTAGTCGGGGTTGAGCCCGACCGTCGCGAGCAGCTCGCGGACCCGTTCCCCCCGCTCCGCCTTCGACCCGACCCCGTGGACGTCCAGCGGCTCGGCCACGGTCTGGCCCGCCGTCATCCGCGGGTCGAGCGACGCGTACGGGTCCTGGAAGATCATCTGGAACCGGCGCCGGAGCTGCCGCAGCGGCTTGCCCTCGACGCCCGAGATGTCCTCGCCGTCGAACAGGATCTGCCCGTCGGTCGGCTTGTACAGCCGGACGACCGTGCGGCCCGTCGTGCTCTTGCCGCAGCCCGATTCGCCGACGAGGCCGAGCGTCTCGCCCCGGTGGATCGTGAACGAGATCCCGTCGACCGCGCGGACGTCGCCGATGTGCCGCTGCCGGATCAGCCCCTCGTAGATCGGGAAGTACATCCGCAGGTCGCGGACCTCCAGGAGCGGCTCGCGGTCCGTCCCGTCGTGCGGTGCGGACCCGGCCGTGCCCGCGGCGCTCGCCGGGCTGGTGGTGCCGGTCATCGCGGGAGCTCCGCGGTGACGCCGTCGACGACCGCCGCGAGCGTCGCGAGCTCATCGAGCTGCCCCTCCGGGGCCGGCGCCGGCCGGTGGCCCGGGCGGGTCGGCCGGCCGAGCTCCGCCTCGTCGGGCAGCGGCGGGTTGTGGCAGGCGATCCGGTGCGTGGCGCCGGGCCCGGTGGTCACGAGCGCGACGCCGCGCTCCACGGGCTCGAGCGGCGGGTTGTCCTCCCAGCAGCGGTCGAGCCGCCACGCGCAGCGCGGAGCGAACGGGCAGCCGCGCGGCGCGTTGCGCATGTCGGGCGGCCGGCCCTCGATCGGGATCAGCGGCTCGCCCTCGTGGGCGTCGACGCGGGGCATCGAGTGCAGCAGCCCCACCGTGTACGGGTGCGACGGCCGCTCGAACAGCGCCTGCGTCGTCGCGGTCTCGACGATGAACCCCGCGTACATGACGTTGATCCGGTCGGTCATCCCGGCCACCACGCCGAGGTCGTGGGTGATCAGGATCAGCGACGTCCCGGTCTCGGTCGTGAGGCGGCTGATGAGCTCCAGGACCTGCGCCTGGATGGTCACGTCGAGGGCGGTGGTCGGCTCGTCCGCGATCATCAGCTTGGGCTCGAGCGCGAGCGCCATGGCGATCATCACGCGCTGGCGCATCCCGCCCGAGAACTGGTGCGGGAAGCTCTTGAGCCGCGTCTCCGGCCGCGGGATGCCGACCATCCCCAGGAGCTCGATCGCCCGGGCCCGGGCGTCGCGCTTGCTCACCTTCCGGTGCGCGACGATCGTCTCGACCATCTGCTCCTCGATGGTGATCACCGGGTTCAGGCTGGTCATCGGGTCCTGGAAGATCATCGCGATGTCCCGGCCGCGGACGTGGCGGACCTCGTTCTCGGGCAGCGTGGCGAGGTCCTCGCCGTCGAACAGGACCTGGCCGCCCTCGATCCTGCCGGCGGGCTTGGGGAGCAGCCGGATGATCGCGAGGTTGGTCACGCTCTTGCCGCAGCCCGACTCGCCCACGAGGCCGAGCCGCTCGCCCCGGCCGAGCTCGAAGCTGATGCCGTTGACGGCGTAGATCACGCCGTCGTGGGTGCGGAACCGCACGAGCAGGTCGCGGACGTCCAGCAGCGTCTCGGGGACGTCGGCCGGCGCGCGGGACGCGGTCACGGTCATCGCTTCAGCCGCGGGTCGAGCGACTCGCGCAGGCCGTCGCCGAGGAGGTTGAACCCGATCGCGCTGATGATGATCGCGATGCCCGGCGCGAAGATCAGGTGCGGGGCCCGGCGCAGGGCCTCGGTCGAGTCGGTCAGCATCGTCCCCCACTCGGCGGTGCGCGGGTCGGGCGGCCCGAGCCCGAGGAACCCGAGGCCGGCGACGTCGATGACCGCGGTCGCGAGGGCCAGCGTGGCGGCCACGATCAGCGCCGTGAGGGCGTTGGGCAGCATGTGCCGCAGCAGGATCCGGCCGCTGCCCGAGCCGATCGAGCGCGAGACGGTGACGAACTCGGCCTCGCGCAGCGCGAGCAGGCTGCCCCGCAGGATGCGGGCGAAGATCGGCGCGTTCGTGAACGCGACCGCGAGCATGATCTGCGGCAGCCCCTGGCCGAGCCACGCGACGATGCCGATCGCGAGCAGGATGCCCGGGATCGAGAGCATGACGTCGACCGCACGCATCAGCACCGTGTCGACCCAGCCGCCGATGCCGCCCGAGAGCGCGCCGACGATCCCGCCGATGCACAGCCCCACCGTCACCGACACGATCCCGACGAACAGGCTGATCCGGGCGCCCCAGACCACGCGGCTCAGCTCGTCGCGTCCGAGCTTGTCGAGCCCGGCGAGGTGCTCCGACGACGGCGGCGCGAAGCTCGGCCCGAGGCCGCCCTTGTTGGGATCGTACGGGGCGAGCACCGGCGCGAGGATCGCCACCGTGACGAAGATCGTGATGCAGATCATCCCGAAGATCGCGGGCTTGTTCCGGCGCAGCCGCGACAGGGCGTCACGCCACAGGCCGCGGCTCGCCCGCTCCTCGATCGCGACGCCCGGTCGAACGCCCTGGACGGTGGTCGCCACCTAGGAGTACCGGATCCGGGGGTTGAGGAACGCGTACCCGACGTCGACGATCAGGTTCACGATGAGGAAGATGAAGGCGAACATCAGGATCGACGACTGCACCACGAAGTAGTCGTGCGCCTCGATCGCCTCGACGACCCACTTGCCGACGCCGCTCCACGCGAACACCGTCTCGGTGATGACCGCGCCCGCGAGCAGGCCGCCGACCTGGAGGCCGAGCACCGTGACGACCGGGAGCCAGGCGTTGCGCATGATGTGCCGGCCGTCGACCCGCTGTTCGCGGAGGCCCTTCGCGCGCGCCGTCCGCACGTAGTCCTCGTTGGCCACGTCGAGCACCGCCGCGCGGGTGATGCGCGTGATGATCGCGAGCGGAATCGAGCCCAGCGCGATCGCCGGCAGGATCAGGTGCCGAAGCGCGTCGATGAAGGCGTCCACACGGCCGGCGAGGAGCGTGTCGATCAGCATGAAGTGGGTGACCTGCTCGATCGTGAGGCGGGGGTCGATCCGGCCCGTCGCGGGCAGCCAGCGGAGCTGCACCGAGAAGCCGTACTGGAGCGTCAGGCCGAGCACGAAGATCGGGACCGAGATCCCGAGCAGCGAGACGACCGTGACGATCGCGTCGCCCGTGCTCTGGGGTCGCCGGGCGGCGAACCGGCCGAGCGGGATGCCGAGCCCGGCGGCGTAGATCATCGCCGCGACCGTGAGCTCGATCGTGCCCGGGAACCGGATCAGGAAGTCGTCCAGGACCGGGCGGTTGTTGACGAAGCTGCGGCCGAGATCGCCGCGCAGCAGGTCGCCCATGTAGTTGACGTACTGCTGCCACAGCGGCAGGTCGAGCCCGAGCCGCTGGCGCATCGCCGCGACGAGCTCGGGCCTCGCGTGCTGGCCGAGGATCGTCGCGGCCGGGTCACCGGGCAGGAGGTGGATGAACGCGAACAGGATGATGGACAGCCCGAACATCACGGGCACCGCGCTGAGCAGGCGCCGGACGATGTACTGGAGCATCCGGTTGGTCGGCCGTCCTGTGGGGCGGAAACGGGAGGGGCCCCGAGGCCGATGGCCTCGGGGCCCCTCAGCTCACTTGTCCAGCCAGACCGAGTTGAGGATCTCCGTCAGGTTGCCGGAGCCCACGAAGCCCTTGACGTAGGCCGCGGCGCCGGCCGGCGGCGTCGAGTTGACGACCGGGACGGTCGGCATGTCGGCGCGGATCATGTCCTGCGCCTTCTCCCACAGCGTCTTGGCCGTCGCGTCGTCCGTCGCCGCCTCCGCCTGCTTCATCGTGTCGTGAAGCGCGTCGTTGGTGTACGCGAACTCCGGGTTCGGCTTGCCGTCGGTGTAGTAGAAGAACGCGGTGTCCAGGAAGTTGTCCGGGCCCGCCCAGTCGCAGGTCCAGCCGATGAGCCACATCGGGTACTTCCCGGTCGACTCCTCCTTGAGGTAGCCGTCGCGCCAGCCCTTGGTCTGGGGCGTCGGGTTGAAGCCCACGGCCTGGAGATCGGACGCGATGGCCTGGAAGATGCCCTTCGGGTCCGGCATGTACGGCCGGCTCACGTTGGACGGGTACCAGAAGTCGAACGTCAGGTCGGACGCCGGGACGCCCGAGTCGGCGATGAGCTTCTTGGCCGCCTCGGGGTCGTACGCCGGCAGGCTCTCGTCCTTGGCGTACAGGCCGCCCTTCGGCATCCACGTGACGGCAGGCGTCGCCTGGCCGCCGTAGAAGGTGTCGATCAGCGCCTGCTTGTTGATCGCCGCGGCGACCGCCTCGCGGATCTTCAGGTTGTCGAACGGCTTGTGCGTCTGGTTCATCGCGAGATGGAACAGGTTGCACGACTCGCCGCGGTCGATCGCCTGGAGCTTGCTGTCGCTCTTGAGGGTGCCGATGTCGGTCGGGTTCAGGTTGAACGCGAAGTCGATGTCGCCAGCCTGGAGCGCGTTGAGCGTCGAGGTCTGGTCGGGGTACGGCTTGAAGATGACGGAGTCGAGATGGGCGATCCCGTCCTTGTTCCAGTAGTCCGGGTTCTTGACGACCGTGATGTGGTCGCTCGCCACGTACTCCGAGAACATGAACGGCCCCGTGCCGACCATCGCGCCCTTCGCGCCGGTGTTGTAGCCGGACTTCGTCGGGTCGGCGTTGTCGGCGTCGAGCGCCTTCAGCGCGGTCGGGCTGTTGATGCCGAACGACGTGATCGTCTGGCTCAGCAGGAACGAGCTGTACGGGTGCTGGAGCACGATCACGGCCTCGTCGGGCGCCTTCGCGGTGCACGAGACCATGTTCGAGTTGGCGCCGTAGCCGCCGAAGACCGCCCCGTAGTAGTAGGAGTAGTCCGGGCTCGCGAGCGCGCCGGTGAAGTTCTTCCAGCGGTCGTAGTTGTAGCAGACGGCGTCGGCGTTGAAGTCCGTGCCGTCGTGGAACTTCACGCCCGTCCGGAGCTTGAAGTCGTAGGTCAGCCCGTCGGCGCTGACGTCCCACGACTGGGCGAGGACCGGGATGATCTCGCCGGTCGTGCCGGGCTTCGTGCCGACCAGGCCCTCGACGACCTGGTTGCTCACGGCGGAGCTGTTGCTGTCCTGGATGAACGCCGTGTCGGTCGACGCGATGTCGCCGGGGATCGCGGCGATCAGGGTGCCGCCGTCCTTGGGGGTGCCTTCCGCGGCCTGGCTCGGGGCCTCGGCGGAGCCGGACGGGGCGGCTTCGGAGCTGCCCGGGGCGGTGCTCGGGGCCGTCGTCGGGGCAGGCGTGGCGGTGGTGCCGCCGCACGCGGTGACCAGGATGGTCGCCGCGGCAATCAACGCCCCGAATCGGGTACGGGACATGCGTGGTCCTCCTCCAACCGGGTGGGGCGACCAGAAGGCCGCCAGGCGGGCGGCCCGGCGCCGCGCATCCGCCATGTGCCGCTGCATGATACTCACCCTACGGTCCGGCGCCAGACGAGGTTCGACGCGCCACCGCCGTCCGCTTCCCCACCGCCACGCGGAGCCGCCGACACCCCGTGACCTTCGTGCGCCGGCAGCTGCCGGCCCTGCTCCTCGCCGCGCTGCTCGTCGCCGCGTGCGGCGACACCAGGCCGACCCCGAGCCCGTCCGCCCCGCCGCCCTCGGGCCCGGTCGGGACGCCGGCGCCGACCGAGCGCCCGTTCGCGCTCGTCGCCTGGCCGGCATCCGGCAGCGCGTGCGCGATCAAGGGGTATCGCGGGCTGCTCGGGCGGATCGAGGCGACGGGACCGCGAACCGTGCGCTTCACGCTGTGCGAGCTCGACGGCGCGTTTCCGGCCCGGCTTGCCCATCCGTCGCTCGGGATCCTCGACGCCGCCGAGGCCGAGCGGATCGAGCACGATCCCGCCGCCGCGCACGGGGCGCAGGGTGCCGGGACGTTCCGGATCGACGCGTGGTCCGGCGACAACGTCCAACTCGCCCGCGTGGCCGGCGGGGCGCCGGCCGCGACAGCCGGTGCAACAGCCGGTGCGACGCCCGCCGCGACTCCCGGTGCGGCGTCCTCGTCCGCCTCCGTCGCTTCGGCCGGGAACGGCTCGCCGGCGGCATCGGGCGCAGCGGCCGGCCCCGTGCCGACGATCGTGCTGCGCTGGGTGGCGGACGCGGCCGCGCGGACCGCGGCCCTCCAGGGCGCGGATGTCGACGGCATCGACGCGCCGGCCGCGGCGGACCTCGACACGATCTCCACGATCCCGGAGCTCGCGATCCTGCCCCGTCCCGGGCTCGCGACGGCGTACCTCGGGTTCGGGACGGGCTTCCAGCTGGGCAAGGTGTCCGTGCGACGGGCGTTCGGGCAGGGCGTCGACCGTGCGGCCCTTGCGGGCGACGCGCTGGCCCCGGGTGCGGTCGCCGCCGACTACCTCGCGCCGTGCGAGGTCCTCGGGGGGTGTCGCGGCGCGGCGTGGTACGACTTCAACGGGCCCGCCGGCAGCGCGGCGCTGGACGACGCGGCGTTCGACCGCAAGACCGCGATCCCGCTCCACGTCCCCGACGCGGCCGTGCCCGGCCTCGACGATCCCGGAGCCCTCGGCGCCGCGGTCGCCGCGCAGCTCGCGGACAGCCTCGGCATCAAGGTCAAGGTCGACCCGATGCCCGCGGCGGACCTTGCGGCGGCCGTCGCCGCGAAGCGGATCGACGGGCTGTACGTCGCGTCCGTGACCTCGCCCCTCGCCGACGCGTCGGGATACCTCGACCCGCTGTTCGGCGACGGCGCGACGTCGCTCACCAAGGCGCGCGCCCCCGGGGTCACGAAGGCGCTGCACGACGCGGCGCCCGTCACGGATCCCGCCGCGCGCGCGGCGGCGCTGGGCAAGGCCAACGACGCGCTCCGGAGCGCGGTGCCGCTGGTCCCGCTGGCCCACCCGGGCGCGGTGACCGCGTGGCGCGCCGACGTGGCGGGCGCCGTCGTGTCCCCGGTCGGCGCGGACCCGCTGGGCGCCTTCATCCCAGCGGACCGCAGCCAGGTCGTCGCGATGGGCGTGGCGGCGCCGGGCGCGTCATGGTGCGGGACGACGACGGCCCTCGACGCGCTCCGGCTGTGCGCGCTCGTGACGCCCGGGCTGTACGGCTTCGACGGTGCCTCGCTGCGGCCCGTGCCCGCGCTCGTGGCCTCGTGCGCGCCGGGCGACGACGCCCGCGTCTGGACCTGCCGTCTCCGGCCGGCGCGGTTCGCCGGCGGCGCCGGGCTCGATGCGGGCGACGTGGTCGCGTCGTTCCGGGCGATCGGCGATGCCGGGTCGCCGCTGCGCGCCGCGCTCCCCGCGGACGCCTTCACCGCCTGGGACGGGCTGTTCGGGGCGCCGGTGCCCGCGACGCCCTGACGGACGCCGCGCGCTACTTCAGGAGGAGCTTCTGCATCAGGAGTGCCTGGTCCACGAGCGGGCCGATGAGGCGCCGCGCGTCCTGGTACTCCTCGAGGCCCGTCGCGAGCTGCTCGCTGCCCGCAGTCAGGCCCGCGGCATCGCCGGACTTGATCGAGTCGCGCACCGCCTTCGCCCCGGCGAGCATGTCGGGCAGCGCCTTCTCGTACGCCGCGGCCGCGGGCGCCGTGACCGCGTAGCCCTTGATCCGCGGCACCTGCGTCTGCAGCCGGTCGAGCAGCGTCGCGAGGCCGTCGGCGGCGCCCCACATCGCCTGGAGATCCTGGTAGGCCGCGGCGGCCCCGAGATCCGCGCCCGCCGCCTGGATCTGGGCGTCGGCCTTGCCGAGGATGACGACCGCCTCGACCACGTCGCCGGGCCACGGCGTCGCGCTGGGTGCGGGGCCGCCGGCGGCGGGCGCCGAGGCGCCGGCGGTGCCGCCGGGCGCCGACGCGACCGGTGTGGGGGTCGACGATGCGCACGCGCCCGAGACGAGCGCGAGGATCAGGACGACGGCCGCGGCGGCCGGCGACGCGCGGAGCGGAGCGACCGGCGTCGGTCGGGCGGTCACTCGCCCTCGACGGCCGCCGCGACGACGGCCGGAGCCTCGGCGGTCGCCTGTTCGACGGTCGTCTGGCTGATGTCCTCGGCGAAGTGGCAGGCGACGCGGTGGCCCTCTTCCCCGAACGTCCGCAGGGCCGGGTCCTCCGTCGTGCAGCGCTCGGGGTTGCCGAGGCGCTCGCGGAGCCAGCACCGGGTGTGGAACCGGCAGCCGGACGGCGGCGCGGCGGGCGACGGCACGTCGCCCTTCAGGACGAGCCGCTTCCGGCGCCGCCGGGGATCCGCCTCCGGAATCGCCGACAGCAGGGCGACGGTGTACGGGTGGCGCGGATCCGCGTACAGCTGGTCGACCGTCCCGATCTCGGCGATCTTGCCGAGGTACATGACGGCGACGCGGTCCGAGAAGTACTGGACGACCGACAGGTTGTGGCTGATGAACAGGTACGTCAGCTTCAGGTCGCGCTTCAGGTCCAGCAGCAGGTTGAGCACCTGGCTCTGGATCGACACGTCGAGGGCCGACACGGGCTCGTCCGCGACGATGAAGTCCGGACCCAGCGCGAGCGCCCGGGCGACGCCGATCCGCTGCCGCTGGCCACCGGAGAACTCGTGCGGGTAGCGACGCGTGTACTCGCGCCGGAGCCCGACGAGCTCGAGCGCGTCCTCGGTGCGCTTGTCGCGCGCCTGGCGGTCGGTCAGGCCCTGGGCGAGCAGCCCCTCGCCGATGATGTCCGAGATCGGCATCCGAGGATTCAGCGACCCGAACGGGTCCTGGAAGATGATCTGCATCCGGCGGCGCAGGGGCCGCATGTCCTCGGGGTCAACGTCGGCGAGCTCGTAGCCGTCGAACACCACGCGGCCGTCGGTGGACGGAGTCAGCTGGATGACGGTCCGGCCGAGCGTCGTCTTGCCGCAGCCCGACTCGCCCACCAGGCTGAACGTCTCGCCCGGCATGATGTCGAAGTCGACGCCGTCGACGGCGTAGACCGTCCCGATCTGGCGCCGCAGGACGCCGCCGTAGATCGGGAAGTGCTTCTTGAGCCCCTGAACCGAGACGAGCGGCCGGCCGGCCTCGGCCGAAGCGGGCGCCGCCACCTCGGGCGCGACGATCGGGCGGATCTCGGGCTCGTGGCCGTCCATGCCAGGCGCGACGGGCGCGGCCGGCGCGCCTGCCGCCGCCAGCGGGGCGGTGCCCGCCGTCGCGTGCGCCGCGGACGGCACGGAGTCCGCAGGTGCGGGCGGCGCGCTGACGACGAGCGGCGCGGAGATCGGCCGGGCGCCGGACTCGTCGGCCTTCAGCGGGTGCTCCCACTCGCCGTTGAACCAGCGCGCGCCACGCAGGAAGTGCCACGCCGACGCGACGGCGAGGAAGAACGGCGGCGTCAGCAGCAGCTGCGCGAAGAACGTCGCGTTCGCGTCCGGCTGGCGGCTGGCCATCGTCGCGATCAGGAACCCCACCGCCACCGCCACGACGGCCGCCCAGCCCACGACCAGGGCGAGCGCCCACACCTGCCGCGTCCGCGTCAGCCTCACCGTCAGGATGCACAGCACCACGATCGGCACGACGACGGCGAGCGCGGGCAGGATGATCCCCGAGACGCCGCGGGCGCCGATCACCAGGCCGAGCAGCAGGATGAACAGGCCCGCCGCCACGTAGCCGGCGATCGCGATCATCAGCGCGCGCCCGTTCCGGATGGCGGCCGGGGGCCGCCGGCGTAGCTTGCGCTTGACGGTCGGTTCAGCGACGGAGGGGGTGGCGGCCGCCGTCATCGGTCGCCGAGCCGGTCCGGCGCGCCCGTGAACCGGCGGCCCATCGCCATGTTCTGCCGGTGCTGGGCGATCGCGGCCTCGCGACGCGCGGTCGCCTCCACGAGATGCAGGTGGCAGCGCGCGACGCGGCCGTCACCGGCGTTGTACAGCTCGGGGGTCACGGTGCGGCAGGTCTCCCAGCGGTACGGGCAGCGGGGCTCGAACCGGCAGTGCGGTGGCAGGTGGAACGGCGACGGCACCACGCCGCTGATCGCGGACAGCCGGCCACCGCGCTTCTCGACGGTCGGGATCGACTCGATGAGGCCCATGGTGTAGGGCATCCGCGGCTCGAGGAGGACCTGGTCCACGGTGCCCTGCTCCACGACCTGCCCGGCGTACATCACGATCACGTTGTCGACCATCTCGGCGACCACGCCGAGGTCATGGGTGATCAGGATCAGCGCGGCGCCCGTGCGCTCCTGGATCGCCTTGAGCAGCTCCAGGATCTGCGCCTGGACGGTCACGTCGAGCGCCGTCGTGGGCTCGTCGGCGATGAGCAGCTTGGGCTCGCACGAGAGCGCCATGCCGATCATCACGCGCTGGCGCATGCCGCCCGACAGCTCGTGCGGGTACTGCTTCGCGCGTCGCTCGGGGCTCGGGATGCCGACCAGCCGGAGCATCTCCACCGCGCGGTCCCGCGCCTCCCGCGCCTTGACCTTCATGTGGAGCTCGACCTGCTCGGCGATCTGGTCGCCGACCGTGAACACGGGGTTCAGGCTGGTGAGCGGCTCCTGGAAGATCATCGCGATGTCGTTGCCGCGGATGCGGCGCATGTCGCTCTCGGGGAGCTTGAGCAGGTCGCGGCCGTCGAACCACGCCTCGCTGTCCTCGCCGATCTCGGCCGGCGGGATGTCGAGCAGGCGCATCACCGTCAGCGCCGTGACGCTCTTGCCGGAACCCGACTCGCCCACGATGCCGAGCGTGTGGCCCTTGCCCAGCGAGAAGTTGACGCCGTCGACGGCCGGCACGACGCCGTCCATCACGCGGAAGTAGGTCTTCAGGTTCCGGACGTCGAGCAGGATGTCGTCGCGAGGGGGCGCCCCGGCGACGGGGCGCTCGGTCGATGTCTCCGTCACGCGCGCGACCTCGGGTCGAAGGCGTCACGCAGGCCGTCACCGACGAAGTTCACCGCGAGCACCGTGATGATGATCGCCAGGCCCGGGAACAGCGGCCACCACCAGTTGCCGAGGGCGATGAACTGGAGGCCGCCCGAGAGGATGTTCCCCCACGTCGGCGAGGTCGGGTCGACGCCGAACCCGAGGAAGCTCACGAACGCCTCGCTGATGATGTTCGCGGCGATGATCAGCGACGCCGCGACCACGATCGGGCTGAAGGCGTTGGGCAGGATGTGCCGGAAGATGATCCGCCGGTCGCTGACGCCCACCGCCGTCGCGGCTTCGACGAACTCGCGCTCGCGGATCGACAGGAACAGGCTGCGCACGAGGCGGCTCACGCCCATCCAGGACAGCAGGCCGAAGATGACGATCACCATCGACACCGTGCCGTTGCCCAGGAACTTGGACGCGACGAGGATCACGAACAGGATCGGCAGGCTGAGCATGATGTCGACGAGGCGCATCAGCGCGTTGTCGACGATCCCGCCCACGAACCCGGCGATCGCGCCGACGATCGTGCCGATGAACACGCCGATCGCCATGCTCGAGAAGCCGATCAGCAGCGACGTGCGGGCGCCGTTGACGACGAGCAGCAGCACGTCGCGCTGGAGGCCGCCCGTCTCGCCCATCGGGTGGACGAGGGCGAACGAGGTGCAGTTGCGCGCCGCGGCGTCGTACACGGCGCAGAACGGCGACCGGCCCATCTGGACGATCTGGTCGGGCGTCGGGATGTCGGTGAAGCTGAACGGCATCAGGACCGGCCCGATGATGGCGACCAGGATCAGGACGGTGATGATGCCGAGCCCGATGAGCGCCAGGCGGTGCTTGCGGAACTTGCGCCAGGCCAGCTGCCACTGGTTGAGGGACTTGAGGCCGACCTCGTAGTCCTCGGCCTTGGTCGGGTCGGGATCGATGATCTCGGGGGTCGCGACGACGCCGGCCTGCGACTCGATGTTCTGGGCCATGGTGACCTCAGTACTTGATGCGCGGGTCGACGTACCCGTACGCGATGTCGGCGAGGAGGTTCGCGAACACCACGAGCACGGACGTCACGAGCAGCACGCCCATCAGGATCGGGTAGTCGAACTCGCGGGTGGCGTCGATGGTCAGCTTGCCGATGCCCGGCCACGAGAAGATCGTCTCGGTCACGATCGCGCCCGTGAACAGGAACGGGATCTCGAGGCCGATGTTCGTGATGACCGGCAGCAGGGCGTTGCGCAGCGCGTGCTTGAAGTTCACGACCCGCGCCGGCAGGCCCTTCGCCTTGGCGGTCCGGACGAAGTCCTGGCCGAGCGCCTCGAGCATGCTCGCCCGGACGAAGCGGCTGTCGCCGGCGATGTTCACGACGACGAGGGTGATGACCGGCAGGATCAGGTGCTTGCCGATGTCGGTGAGCGCCTGGACCGGGTGCTGGCCGAAGTACGCCCAGTACTGGTCCGAGCCGAACGGCGGCGACAGGCGCGTCTCGGTCATGCCGCCCGCCGGCAGGATGTTGAGGCCCGGTCCGCTGAAGATGAAGATCAGCATGATGCCGAGCCAGAACGTCGGCATCGCGAAGCCCACGTAGCTGAAGACCGTCGCCGCGTTGTCGAACAGCGAGTAGCGGTGGATCGCGGCGTAGACGCCCATCGTGATCGCGATCGACAGCCACACGACCAGCGCGATGCCCGCCAGGATGAAGGTCGGCAGGGCGGCGCGGGCGATGCGGTCGACGACGGGTTCGCCGGAGTTGATGGACCGGCCGAGGTCACCGTGCAGGAGGCCGTTCGTCGCGCCCGACATGACGGTCGGCAGGAAGTTCGGCAGGCCCGACGGCCCGATGAACGCCGCGGGCGTCGGCAGCGAGCCGAGCATCGTGCCCTCGGTCTCGGGATTGCACAGGCCCATCCATCGGCAGTACTGGATCGGGATGGGCTGGTCGAGGCCCCAGGCCTTGATGAACTTGTCCTTCGCCTCCTGCGTCATGCGCGGGTTGTTGGCGAACTTCGCCTCGGGGCCGCCCGGCGCGGCGAGCAGGATCCCGTAGACGACGATGGTGATCCCGAACAGGACGGGGATCGCCTGGATTGCGCGTCGGATCACGAACTTGGTCATCGGCGACTGGCCTCAACCCAGAAGGATGGCGCGGAGTGGACACGGGACGATACCGGCGGCACGCCCGTTAGGTTGCGCGGACCGTACACCTGATGGGCGCACGCCGCTGCAGATATGCGACGGGGCGCCCGGTGAGGGGCGCCCCGTCGACGGACTCGCGCGTTACGCGGGCCTACTGCTTGGCGTACCAGTCCTCGCCGTTCCAGGTCGAGCCGACCTGGGTGCCGTTGGCGAAGTAGTTGCCGAGCCGCGGGCCGGCGAGCTCCACGTTCTTCCGGTAGTAGAGCGGGATCTCGACGGTCTTCTCGACGTAGATCTTCTGGAAGGTCGCCATCGCGTCCTTGATCTTGTTGAAGTCGACGTTGTTCTTCACGTCGTCGAGCGCCTTGTCAAGATCAGGGTCGCTCACCCGGGCGTCGTTGGCGCCGGTCGGGTGGAACTGGCTGCTGTGGTAGCTGAAGTAGTTGCCCAGCGGGTCGATCGACGAGCTGAACGCGTGCTCAGCGACGTCGAAGTTGCTGGTCGAGAGGGCGCACGGGGTGTCGAGCGTCGCCTCGTTGTAGTCGGCGAAGATGTCCGACGACGCCACCGGGTTGATGACGCTGTCGATGCCGACGGCCTTCAGCCACGAGCTGATGAGCGCCAGCGTGTCCTGGCGGACCTGGCGGGTCGTCGTGCACAGCTCGATCTTGGCGGTCGTGCCGTCCTTCTCGACGAAGCCGTCGTTGTTGGTGTCCGTCCAGCCGCCGTCGGCCAGGATCTTCTTGGCCTGCTCCGGGTCGAAGCTCGCCGGCTGCTGGTCCGCGTAGAACCAGGCGGCCGGGCTGATGTTCGTGTTCGCGACCTGGGCGTTGCCGCCGAGGAGCCGCGTGTTGATCTCGTTCTTGTCGATCGCGTAGGCGATCGCCTGGCGGATCGCCGGGTCGGACGCCGGGCAGCCCGGACCGCGATCCTGGACGGCCGGGTTGCGCGAGCAGCCGCCGTTCTTGATCGACTGGTCGTAGTCCGTGTTGGGCGACCAGTTCGGGCGCAGGAACTCGTACAGGAGGGCCGGGATGGCCGCGACCTGGTCGCCGAGGTCCTGGACCTTCGGGATGTCCGAATCCTGGAGGTCGAACGCGAGGTCGATCTCACCGGCGCGGAAGCCCGCGATCATCGCGTCCGGATCGCCGTACCACTTGAACACGACCGAGTCGAGGTTGGCCGGCTTGTCCGTGCCGAACGCCTTGTAGTTGTCGTTCCGGACGAGCCGGATCTCGGACTGCGGCGTGACCGACTCGAACTTGAACGGGCCCGGGACCGGCATCTTCGCGATGTCGTTGACGCTGAAGCCCTTGCCCTTGACCTGGTCCGCGATCGGGATGTCCTTCAGGTAGTGGCGGGGCAGCGGCGCGACCGCGAGGGTCAGGTAGCCCTCGTAGACCTTCGAGAAGTGCCACACCATGTCGGTGTCCGACGGGCAGTCGAACTTGGAGATGTCCTCCCAGCCCGCGGTCACGACGCCGGTGTTGTTCTTGTCGAGGACCCACTCCCACGCGTACTTGAAGTCGTCGCACGTGAGGGGCTGGCCGTCGGACCACTTGAGGCCGTCGCGCAGCTTCCAGGTGACCGTCATCGCGTCACCGTTGTCGCCGGGAACCTTCACGCCACCGTTCTCGGTGGTCGGGATCGGCTCGGCGGCGAGCTGCGGGCGGTAGCGGAAGTCGCTGGTGATCGTGAGCAGGCTGTGCCACACGAGCGAGGCGACGTTGGCCTCGGTCACCTGCGAGAGGTAGTACGGGTTGAACTGGGTGGCTTCCTGCCAGTCACCGATGATGATCGTGCCACCCGTGCCGGTCGGGGTCTCCGGCTTGTACGTCGTGTTGAACAGGTCGACGCCGCCGGTGCTCCCCGACGGCTGCTCCGAGCCGCCGCCCGACGGCTGCTCCGACCCGGCCGGGCTGGCCTCGGTCGAGGGCGCCGTGGTCGGCGCGGTGGTCGGCGCCGACGATGGCGCCGTCGTGGGGCTTGTACCGCCGCAGGCCGCGACGAGAATCGCCGCTCCCGCGAACAGGCCCACCAGTTTCCGCATCAAGGCTCCTCCAAGTGCGTAGGGGTCCAGGACTGCTCCCTGGCAGTTCGATGGCCGCCACCCGGGCCCGGGGTCGCACGCTGGGGCGGTTGACGCCGGTTCATCGGGATTGGCGCAGGCACGCACGAACGGCGGCCACTGGGCTGCGCTCGGGCGAGGATCGCTTACCGTGCTGCGGGTGTCAAATCCCCGACATCGGCCGGGCCACGAGGGTCCCGGCTCGGCTTACTGGGGATCGAGCCCGCGGGCGGTGGCGTCGGACGAGTTCACCTCCTTCCACGGCCGGAAGCGGCCGTCGGGGTAGCGTGGCGGCACCGTTCCGATCGCCGCCTGCGACGCGACGTCGGGCGTCGCAGCGATGCGCTGCTCCGCCGACTGCCACGCCGCGGCGGGCGGACGTGCCGTGATGATGTCAGGGGTCGCGCTCGACGCGGCGGGCAGCAGCCCGACCTGTGGCGCGACGATCAGCGCGGCGATGGCCGCGCTCGAGATGAGGCCGCCCAGCTGGGCGCGCCAGGCCCACGGCGAGCGGCGCCTCGGCACCACCGGCCGGCTCATGGCGGGGACGGGGATCGACCTCCACGTCGCGCCGGCGCGGCGCAGCGCGGCCACCGTCAGCGCGACCTCCGTGACCTCGCGTTCGCACGCGGCGCAGCGCGCCAGGTGGTCGAGCGCGTCGGTGGTCGCCGGGCCGCGTTCGCCGTGGTCGACGAGGTCCACGAGCACGGGGCGATAGCGGCGGCAGGCGCCACCGGGCAGGATCGCGGGCAGCCGGACGATCACGAGCCGGCCTCGGCCGGCTCGCTGCCCGGCGGGGCCGGCGCCGGGTCGCCCCAGGCGCCACCGAACCGGCGATCGGCGCTGAGACGGCCGCGCAGGTCGCGGAGCGCGTGGTGGAGACGGCTCTTGACCGTGCCCAGCGGCAGGCCGAGCGTGTCGGCGGTCTCCTGGAGCGAACGCCCCTCGAGGTAGTACAGCACCACGACGGCGCGGTGCTTGTCGCTGAGGCCCTTGATCCCCTCGCGCACGATCTCGCGCAGCTCCGCCCACTCGGCGTTCGCGGCCGGCCCGGCCGCGGCGTCGGCGAGCCGCTCCGCGACGAGGTCCGTGACGGGTTCGCTCGGCAGCCGCCGGCGCCCGAGCCGCGAGTAGCACAGGTTCAGCGCCACGCGGTGCAGCCACGGCAGCGGCGACACGTCGGTGCGCAGGCGATGGCGGTGGATGTACGCCCGCCGGAAGGTATCCATGACGACCTCTTCCGAGGCGCCGTGGTCGCCGGTCAGGGCGAGGGCGGCGCGGTACACGGACACTCGGTGGCGTTCGAACAGGATCGCGAAGGCATCGACGTCATCCTCGTCCGCCATCCGGCGGATAAGGTCGGTGTCGGGCGCGGCCGATCCGGGCGCGGGAACAGTCTCGCCGATGATGGTGGGCACTCCGTGCGCGTCGGGGTTCCCTGGGACCTTCCATACCGCCGCACGCGGGACCGGGTTCATTTCGTGCTCGGCCGCTCAGTCCGGGCAGGGCGTCTGGGCGCCGGTCATCCCCCGCCAGCGAAGGTTCGGCTGCCGGGCCGCCGTCGCCTCGTCGAGCCGGCGGACGGGCGCCTCGTGCGGGGCCGACGTCACGACCGCCGGGTCGCTCGCGGCCTCGCCGGCAATCTCGATCAGCGCGTCGGCGAACGCGTCCAGCGTCTCGAGCGACTCGGTCTCGGTGGGCTCGATCAGCATGCCCTCCTCCACCGTCAGCGGGAAGTAGATCGTCGGCGGGTGGAAGCCCTTGTCGATCAGCCGCTTGGCGATGTCGAGGGTACGCACGCCCGTCCGCTGCCGGATCTCCGACGCCGACGCCACGAACTCGTGCTTGCACGCGCGGTCGAAGGGGATCCGGTAGGCGTCGCGCAGGCGCGCGCGCAGGTAGTTCGCGGCGAGCACGGCGTCGTCCGACACCTCCGCGAGCCCGGACGCACCGTGCGCGCGGAGATAGGCATACGCGCGCACGAGGACGCCGATGCTGCCCGTGAACGAGCGCACCCGGCCGATCGACGCCGGCCGCTCCCCGTCGCGCTCGAGCCGGAACGTGCCGTCGTCCTCGCGCACGACCCGGGGCGACGGGAGGTACGGGACGAGGTGCGCCCGGACGCCGACCGGACCGGCGCCGGGTCCCCCGCCGCCGTGCGGCGTGCTGAACGTCTTGTGGGTGTTGATGTGCATCACGTCGAAGCCGGCCTGGCCCGGACGGAACCGGCCGAGGATCGCGTTCAGGTTCGCGCCGTCCATGTAGGCGAGCGCGCCCGCCACGTGGGTCGCTTCCAGCAGCTCGCCGATCCGCGACTCGAACAGCCCGAGCGTCGAGGGGTTGGTGATCATGATGGCGGCGGTCCGCGGGCCCAGCGCGGCTCGGAAGGCGTCGACATCCACCCCGCCGTCGGCGGCGGACGGGATCGTGATCGTGCGGAAGCCGGCCATCGTCGCCGTCGCCGGGTTGGTCCCGTGGCTCGAGTCCGGCACGAGGACCTCGGTGCGCTCGGTGTCGCCCCGGTCTCGGTGGTAGGCGCGGACCATCAGGATCCCGGTCAGCTCGCCGTGCGCGCCGGCGGCCGGCTGCAGCGTGACGGCGTCCATCCCGCTGATCTCGGCGAGAATGGCCTCGAGCTCGAACAGCAGCTCGAGCGTGCCCTGGGCGACGGCGTCGGGCGCCATCGGATGGAGGCCGGCGAACCCG
Source organism: Chloroflexota bacterium (assembly GCA_025935925.1). Classification (GTDB taxonomy): domain Bacteria; phylum Chloroflexota; class Limnocylindria; order Limnocylindrales; family CSP1-4; genus CAIXZV01. The sequence goes on along the minus strand of JAICUI010000006.1, from coordinate 34,907 downwards.
GGCAGCCGCGCGGCCCACTCGTCGATCTTGGGGTTGTACTTCATCGTGCACGAGCCGAGGGGGTAGAACCCGGTGTCGACCGCGTAGTTGAGCTGCGAGAGGTTGACGTAGTGGCGCACGACCTCGGGCTCGTTGAGCTCCGGCAGGGCCGGCGGGGTCGCGCGACGGGCCGCCTCGGGGATGCGCGCGAGCGCATCGGCCGGCGGGTGCGGGATCTTGCCGCCGCCGCGGCCCGGATGGCTCCGCTCGAAGAGGGTCGGCTGGAGGCGCTCGCCGACTACGCCCATCAGGCGGCGCCCGCGACAGGCGACTGGGCGGTGCCGTTCGTGGACGATGCACCGAGCTCGTCGCGCAGCGCACCCGCGAACCGCTCGATGTCGGCCGTCGTCGTGACCTCCGTCGCGCACACGAGCAGGCCATCCTCGAGACCGGGCTCACCCGGCAGGAGGTGCGCCGTGGGGATTCCGGCGAGGACGCCGCGCTCGAGGAGCCGCGCATGGACCGCGCCGGCGTCCGGGACCCGCACGACGAGCTCGTTGAGGTACGCGCCCGCGTGGATCCGGGGGGCGCCCGCGGCGGCGAGGGCCGCCTCGAGCTCCGTGGCACGGGCCGCGCCCGACGCGGCGACGTCGCGCAGCCCGTGCGGACCGATCGCGGCGAGGTAGATCGACGCCGCGAGCGCGAGCAGGGCCTGGTTGGTGCAGATGTTGCTCGCGGCCTTCTCGCGACGGATGTCCTGCTCGCGCGCCCGCATCGTCATCACGAACGCGCGCTTGCCGTCGAGATCCGTCGTCATCCCCACGAGCCGGCCCGGGATCTGGCGGATCAGCGGCTCGGTGCAGGCCACGATCCCGAGATACGGGCCGCCGTACTGGAGCGGGATGCCGAGCGGCTGGCCCTCCCCCGCCGCGATGTCGGCGCCGTACTCGCCGGGCGGCGCGAGCACCGCGAGGGACACGGGCTCGACGACCGCGACGAACAGCGCGCCGGCCGCATGCGCGGCTGCGCCGATCGCCGGCATCTCCTCCAGCAGCCCGAGCACGTTGGGCTGGGCCGCCACCACCCCGGCCACCGGCCGTTCGGCGTCGCCCAGGAGGCGGCCGAGCGCGTCGAGGTCGGTCGTTCCGGCGGCGTCGCCGTCGGGAACCAGCGGGATCTCCTCGACCGTGAGGCCCGCGCCGCGCGCGTAGGTCGCGAGCGTCTCGCGGTAGTGCGGGTGGACGGCGCGCGAGACGAGCAGCCGCTCGCGGCGCGTCGCGCGGCACGTCATCAGCGCCGCTTCGGCCGTCGCGGCGCCGCCGTCGTAGTGCGACGCGGACACGACGTCGAGCCCGGTGAGCTCGGCGAGCAGCGACTGGTACTCGTAGATCGACTGCAGCGTCCCCTGGCTCACCTCGGGCTGGTACGGCGTGTAGGCCGTGTACCACTCGCCGCGCAGCAGCAGCTGGTCGACGACGGGCGGCGTCCAGTGCCGGTACGCGCCAGCGCCCAGGAACGAGGCGAGGTCGACGCGGTTGCGCCCGGCCAGGGCGACGAGGCGCGCCGTGAGCTCGAGCTCCGGCTCGGGCGGGTCGAGGCGGAGCGGTCCGGACCGCAGGTCGGCCGGAATGTCGTCGAACAGCCGGTCGACCGCGTCGATCCCGATCCGGGCCAGCATCCGCGCCCGGTCGTCGGCCGTGTGCGGGCCGTAGGGCACCTCGTCAGCCCTCGGCGATCAGCTGCTCGTACGCCGCGGCGTCGAGGAGGCCCTCCGCCTGCGCCGCGTCGGCGAGCCTGACGCGCAGCATCCACCCCTCGCCGTACGGGTCGTCGTTGACGAGCTCCGGCCTCCCCGACAGCGCGTCGTTGGTCGCCACCACCTCGCCGCCGATCGGCGCGTAGAGGTCGCTCACGGCCTTCACCGACTCGACGACCCCGAACGTGGCGTGCGCATCGAGGGCGCGGCCGACGTCCGGGAGCTCCACGAACACGATGTCGCCGAGCTGGTCGGCGGCGTACTCGGTGATCCCCACGAGGGCCTCGTCGCCCTCGACCCGGATCCACTCGTGGTCCTTGGTGTAGCGCAGGTCGCCGGGGACCATCGCAGGCGGTTCCTCCGTGGTGCGCCCGGCCGCGGCGGCCGCGACGCGCGCTGGTTCGACGGCCGGCAACCCGCCGGCGGGCCTTCACGCAGGCCGGCGGTAGAACGGGAGCGACACGACCTCGGCCGGCACACGGGCCTCCCGGATCTCCACGTCCAGCATCGTACCGGGTTCGACCTGGTCGGGCGCGACGTACGCCATCGCGATCGCGTCGCCGAGCGTCGGCGACATCGTGCCGGACGTCACCTCGCCGGTCCGGCCGTCGGCGTCGAGCACCGGGTAGCCGTGGCGCGCGATCCCGCGCCCGCGCACCACGAGGCCGGCGAGCCGGCGCCCGGGTCCCTCGCGCGCGACCTTCTCGAGCGCCGCACGCCCGGCGAAGTCGCCCTGCTTGTCGAGCTTGACGACGCGGCCGAGGCCCGCCTCGTAGGGGTTCGTCGACCGGTCCAGCTCGTTGCCGTAGAGCGGCATGCCGGCCTCGAGGCGGAGCGTGTCCCGGGCGCCGAGGCCCACGGGGACGAGGCCAGCCGGGCGGCCCGCCTCGAGGACCGCGTCCCACGCGTCCCCGGTGCGGTGGACGTCGACGAACAGCTCGAAGCCGTCCTCGCCGGTGTACCCGGTTCGCGCGATCGATGCCGGGATCCCGGCGACGGTGCCGTCGGCGATCCCGTAGTAGCGGATCGACCCGAGGTCGACGTCCGTCAGCGGCTGGAGGATCGCCACCGAGCGCGGGCCCTGGATCGCGACGAGACCCGTGGCCAGGCTCCGGTCGTCGAGCACCGCCGCCTTGCCCGCGAGCCGCTCCGCCAGCGTGTCGGACACGACGCGGGCGTTGCCGGCGTTGGCGACGACCATGAACCGCTCCGGCGCGACGCGGTACACGATGAGATCGTCGAGGATCCCCCCGTCCGTGGCGCAGATCATCGAGTACTGGGCTCGCCCGACCGCGAGCGACGGCGGGTCCGAGACGAGCGCGGCGGCGAGGCCGGCGCCGGCCTCCGGTCCCTCGACCACCAGCTCGCCCATGTGCGACAGGTCGAACAGCCCGGCGGCCTGCCGGACGGCGCGGTGCTCCTCGATGATGCCGGCATACGACACGGGCATCTGCCAGCCCGCGAACTCGATCACGCGCGCGCCGAGCGCCTCGTGGCGGTCGAGCAGCGGGGTCGGCGTCGCGACCGGGAGCGGCGATTGCGTCATGACGCCAGGGGCTCGGCGCCCGGGAAGCCGCCCGCCGTGGCAGCGGCCCCCGCGCGCGCGACGAGCGCCCGCTCCGTCTCGAACGTGAGCATCGTCGCCGCGTCGTCGAACCCGATCCAGCGCACCTCGTCGAACTCGTGGTCGTGGCGCTCGAGGTCGCCGCCGACCGGGATCATCAGGAAGTAGTGCACCGTCTTGTGGATCCGCGTGCGACCCTGGGCGAACACGTACTCGATGCTGTCGAAGCGGCGGACGATGCGGACGTCGAGCCCCGTCTCCTCGCGCACCTCGCGGACCGCCGTCTCCTCGGTGGTCTCGACCTTGTGGGGCGTGCCCTTGGGCAGCGTCCACGTCACCCCGTCGCGCTCGCGACGACGCTTGCCGACCACGAGCTGCGGCGCCCCGTCGACGAACCGGATGACGATCCCACCCGCGGAGGTGGCGGTGGCCTCCCTCAGGCGCGCCACGCCGGCGCCAGCGACTCGCGCCGCGGCCCCCCGCCGCGGTCGGAGCTCGTCCAGGACATCGCGGCTGCCGGTCGCGGCCGGCCCTGCGTCGCCGGACGGACGGGCGCGATGACGAGGGAGCGCCACGGGGCGCGCAGGGCCGTGAGCGGCCCGACTGGCGTGTGGCGCAGCACCGTGGACTGCGTTGGAGCGGCGGTGAAGCCGTGCCGGCCGTGCAGGCCGAGGTGCCGCTCGCGAACCCTGGGACCCGGGTGGACGTACCGGGCCGGCCACGCCGCGTGGCGGGTCACGATGCTGTGCTGCATGTCCGCATCCTACCGCGTCACCGGTCGCCTGCAAGTGCGGTGCGGAGGCGCTTTGCGGCATCCGGTGCGAGCGAGCCACGGCCCTCCGCGATCACGACGTCGCGCTCCAGCAGCGCCCGGTAGACGGCTTTCGCGGCGGCCGCGTCCGTGTCGAGCGCCGCGAGGTGCAGCCCGATCGTGCCGGCGTCCCCGCGCGGCGCGGGACCCGTCAGCGATCCCGCCACGCCCAGCGCTCGCGCGTTCGCGATCGTCTGCTCGACCAGCGGCAGGTAGATCCGCAGCGCGCCCGCCTCGTCCAGGCCCGTGGCGGCGGCGATCTCGCGGATGACGTCAAGCAGCGCCACGACGCCGCCCGCGGCCATCACGGCGGCGGCGTGGTAGGCCGCCTTCGATCCGGCCACAAGGCGAACCGGCACGGCGCCGATGGCCTCCGCCATGTCGGCGAGGTGCGCGACCAGGTCGTCATCGCCCTCGATCGCGACCGTCGCTCCGGGCAGCGACGCGAGCGCGCGCTCGAGATCCGCGAACGCCACGAGCGGGTGGAACCCGCCCGCCTGGCTCCCGGCACCGAGCGCCGGCGCCAGTGCGTCCGCGCCGAGCACGCCGCTGGTGTGGACGATCGCCTGGCCGGCGTACAGCCGGAGCGTCGCCGCCAGCGGCGCGACGACGTCGTCGGGCACGGCCAGGATCACGAGCTCGACGTCGTCCACGAGGGCCGTCGGCTCGGCGAAGGCGCGCACGCGCGCGCCGAGCGCATCGCGGAACCGGTCGCGCCGGGCGGCATCGCGCGACGCCACCGCCTGCACGGGCCAGCCCGCGCGGTCGAGGGCGATCCCGAGCGCCAGGCCGACCGCGCCCGCGCCGATGATCCCGGTCACGGGACGCTCGCCGGGCTCGCTGTGCGCATGCGGGTGCGCGTGGTCGCTCGGATGTTCGAGGTCGCCGTGGCGGTGGGTGCCCGGCGTCACCGGGTCGAGCTCGATGCCCTCCCGCTCGAGCTCTTCGAGCGTCTCGGCGTCCGCCTCCTCGCGCTGGCGGGCCCGCTCGGCGAGGACCTCGTCGCCGCGGTCCCACGCCCTCATCGATGCAGGCCGGAAACGATCCGCGCGACCGGTGCGCGACGGGCGAGGTACGCTTCCACCCAACGAGTGTAACGAGCGGTTCGAGGGCGCACCCTCATCGCCCGATCCCACCCAGCAGTGGAGATCTGACGTGCCTACGAACGCGTTCGGCTCCCGGGCCTCCCTCGGGCCCGGCCTTCCCGACCTGTACCGGCTGTCCGCGTTGCGCGACGCTGGCGTCGAGCTCGGCATCGACCTCGGCCGCGCGCCGGTCACCCTCAAGATCCTGCTCGAGAACGCGCTCCGCCACGCCGGCGGCGGCGTGGTGAGCGAGGCCGACGTCACGACGCTCGCCGCGTGGCGGCCCGGCGGCGCCGGCGAGGCCGAGGTCCCGTTCATGCCCGGCCGAGTCGTGCTCCAGGACTTCACCGGCGTCCCCGCGGTCGTCGACCTCGCCGCGATGCGCGACGCGATGGCGGACCTCGGCGGCGACCCGGCGAAGGTCAACCCGCTCGTGCCGGCGGACCTCGTGATCGACCACTCGGTCCAGGTCGACGCCTGGGGCGGCTCGGGGGCCTTCGCGTTCAACGTCGGCCGCGAGTACGACCGCAACGGCGAGCGCTACCAGCTTCTTCGCTGGGCGCAGACGGCGTTCCGTGACCTGCGCGTCGTGCCCCCGGGCACCGGGATCGTCCACCAGGTCAACCTCGAGTACCTCTCGACGGTCGTGGCGGACCGCCCCGACGACGGCGGCCGCGTCGCCTTTCCCGACACGCTCGTCGGGACGGACTCGCACACGACGATGGTCAACGGCCTCGGCGTCCTGGGCTACGGCGTCGGCGGCATCGAGGCCGAGGCGGTCCTCCTCGGCCAGCCGCTGTACCAGCCGATGCCGCGCGTCGTCGGGGTCCGCCTGAGCGGCGAGCTGCCGTCGGCGACGACCGCGACGGATCTCGTGCTCGTCATCACCGAGATGCTGCGCGCGTTCGGGGTCGTCGGCGCATTCGTGGAGTTCGCCGGCGACGGCCTCGCGGGCCTGACGCTCGCGGACCGCGCGACGATCTCGAACATGAGCCCCGAGTTCGGGGCGACCACGACGCTCTTCCCGATCGACGAGGAGACGATCGCGTACCTGCGCCTCACCGGCCGCGCGCCCGAGCGCGTCGACCTCGTCGAGCGCTACGCCAAGGAGCAGGGCCTGTGGCGCGAGCCGGGCGACGGCCCCGAGTTCGACGCCCTCCTCGAGCTCGATCTCGGCACCGTCGAGCCGTCGCTTGCCGGCCCTCGCCGCCCCCAGGACCGGGTCGCGCTCGGCGGCGTCGCCGCCAACTTCCGGCAGGCGTACCCGCAGACCGTCGGCGTCCCACCCAAGCCGGTCGACGTCGGCGGCGCGACCGCGGAGCTCGGGCACGGGTCCGTGGTCATCGCGGCGATCACCTCGTGCACCAACACGTCGAACCCGGCGGTCATGGTCGGCGCCGGGCTGCTCGCCCGCAACGCCGTCGCCCGCGGCCTCCGGCCGTCGCCGATCGCGAAGACGTCGCTCGCACCCGGCTCCAAGGCGGTCACCGGCTACCTGGAGCGGGCCGGGCTGATGGCGCCGCTCGCGGAGCTCGGCTTCGCGCTCGCCGGGTACGGCTGCACGACGTGCATCGGCAACAGCGGCCCCCTCGACGACGCCATCGCGCGGGAGATCGAGGCCGACGAGCTCGTCGTGGCCGCCGTGCTGTCCGGGAACCGCAACTTCGAGGGCCGCGTGCACCCGCTCGCGCGTGCCGCGTACCTCGCCTCGCCGCCGCTCGTCGTCGCGTACGCGCTGGCCGGGCGGATGGACGTCGACCTCACGACCGAGCCGCTGGGCACGGCGTCCGACGGGACGCCGGTCATGCTCGCCGACATCTGGCCGTCGCCCGAGGAGGTCAAGGAGGTCATCGACGGCTCGATCGACCCGCAGCTGTTCCGCGACACCTACGCCGTGGTCTTCGAGGGCGACGAGCGGTGGAGGTCGCTGCCCATCCCCGACGGGGACCGGTACGCCTGGGACGAGGCGTCCACGTACATCGCGAGCCCGCCGTTCTTCGCCGGGCTGACCCCGACGCCCGCGCCGCTCACCGACATCGTCGACGCGCGCGCGCTGCTCGTGCTCGGCGACTCCGTGACGACCGACCACATCAGCCCCGCCGGGTCGATCCCGGCCTGGTCGCCCGCCGGCACGTGGCTCCAGGAGCACGGCGTGACGCCGGTCGAGTTCAACCAGTACGGGGCGCGGCGCGGTCACCACGAGGTGATGATGCGCGGCACGTTCGGCAACATCCGGCTGCGCAACCGGCTGGTCGACGGCACCGAGGGGCCGTACACGCTGCACCTGCCCGATGGCGAGCGAACGTTCATCTACGATGCGGCGATGCGCTACCGCGACGAGGGCGTGCCGCTCATCGTCCTCGCGGGCCGAGAGTACGGCTCGGGCTCATCCCGGGACTGGGCGGCCAAGGGCACGACGCTGCTCGGGATCCGGGCCGTCGTCGCCGAGAGCTACGAGCGGATCCACCGCTCGAACCTCGTCGGCATGGGGGTGCTGCCGCTGCAGTTCCTGCCCGGTGAGTCCGCCACGTCGCTCGGGCTCAGCGGGACGGAGAGCTTCACGATCCAGGGCCTCGCGTCGCTCGGCCCGCGACAGACCGTCGCGGTCGTGGCCCGCGCCACGGACGGGTCGGAGCGGACGTTCCGGGCGATCGCCCGGCTGGACGGCCCGATCGAGGTCGACTACCTGCGCCAGGGCGGGATCCTGGCCGCCGTGCTGCGACGCCTCGCCACGAGCTGAACCCGTCCCCGCAAACATCGCGAGGCCCCCTGCCAGTCAGGGGGCCTCGTGATTCGACGGCCTCGCGGCGCGGGGAGGAGAGTCCGCGCAACGAGGAGGCTCGTGCACCCGTCCGACGCCGCGCCCGCCGGCGGTGTGACGCCGCACCGGGCCGTCAGCGAATCGCGGTCAGGACGGGCGCGTCCTCGAGGCGCAGGCCGATCCCGTCCCGGCGCGCGAGACGCGCGGCGACGAGGATCGCGACGGCGGACACCAGCATCGCGAGCCCCGCTCCGAGCATCCCGACCCGGAGCCCGACCGCGTCGGACAGGACGCCCATCAGCGGCGGATAGACGATCGACCCGACCATCGCCGCCGACACGAGAACGCCGCTCACGAGGCTCGAACGGCCCGGGAACAGCTGGCCGCCGATGGCGACGATCATCGGGTACGTCGGTCCCGCGGCGAAGCCGGCGATCCCGAAGCAGGCGATGGCGAGGGGCACCGTCGGCGCGAGCAGCGACGCGACGATGGCGATCCCGGCCGCGGTCGTCCACGCCGCGGCGTAGCGGACGGCCCCGACCCGGTCCGCGATCAGCGACGACACGAAGCGGCCGAGGGCGATCCCGGCCCAGAACAGCGACAGGGCCAGGGTCGCCTGCTCGACCGGCGCCGCGTCGAGGTACCGGACGAGCCAGTTCGACACCCCGATCTCGGACGCGACGTACATCGCGATCGCGACCGCGAGGCCGAGCAGCGGCAGCGGGATGCGCCGCCGCCGGCCGCCCGGCTCGGCCACGTCCGCCGGGCGCCCATCCGCCGCCTCGGCGTGGACCGGCGGCACCCGGCGCGTCGCGAGCGCGAGCGCGATCGGCACCGCCGCGAGCGCCGTCGCGGCCGGCAGCGACTGCCACGGCGCGCCGCTCGCGATCGTCGCGCCCATCGCGAGCGGGCTCGCCAGCGCGCCGAGCGCGAAGAACAGGTGGAGGCGGTTGAGCGCGCCCGCGTTCCTGCCCTCGTACAGGTCCATGAACAGCGCGTTCACGCCCGAGTCGATGAGCCCCGCGCCGAGGGCGAGCACGAGGAAGCCGGCGAGGAACGCCGGCCAGCCGGGCGCCACGACGACGATGCCGAGCCCGGCGGCGATCAGCCCGGGTCCCGCGCCGAGCACCGGCGCACGGAGCAGCCGCGCGGCGATCCAGCCGACCGACAGCGTGCCGGTGACGTACAGCAGGTTGTTGAGCAGGTACGCGAGGCCCATCCCGGCGTCGGTCTGGGCGAACGTCCCCTCGATCTCGCGGATCGCGGACGGGACGAGGAGCACGGACCAGCCGAGGAGGAAGAAGCTCGCGAGGCCGGTCCAGGTCACGTCCCGGCGCACGGCGGTGGCGGCGATCGGCGGGGTCGGCTGGCTCACGTGGCTCCGCTGGGATGCGAAACGGCGGAGCCGGCCCGGCTCCGCCGTCGATGCGTCGAGCGTGGTGGGCGATACTGGGCTCGAACCAGTGACCTCACGGATGTGAACCGTGCGCTCTGACCGACTGAGCTAATCGCCCGGGATCCCCGAAGGGACCAGCAGTCTAGCGCACCCCGTGCGGGCAGGGCCACGACGAGCGCGCCGGCCGGCTCACAGCTTCAGGCCCGGCCACCGCTCCGCGATCACCCCGGGGTCGAGGTTGTCGACCATCACCACCTTCGTCCGCCCGCCAGCGCCCGCGACGAGCCGGACGTCGCGCTGCGGGATGCCGAGCTCCTCGGCGATGAGGCGGAGCAGGGCGTGGTTCGCGGCGCCCGCGACGGGCGGCGCGCTGACGCGGGCCCGGAGGACCCCGTCGACGACGCCCTCGACCTGGTCGGCGCCACCACGGGGGACGAGTCGGACGGCGAAGCGCGTGCCGGGCGGCCTCAGCGCACCGGCGCCCGCCGGAGCGCGCCGAGGAGGTGCGTGGTGTACGTCCCCACGGGCCGAGTCTATCAGCGGGTCGGCGGACGCTCCCCGAACAGGGCCCGGCCGACGCGCACGATCGTCGCGCCCTCCTCGACCGCGACCTCGAAGTCGTCGGACATGCCCATGGAGAGCTCGGGGCCGAGCCGCGGCCACTGCCGCCGGAGGCGGCCCGACAGCTCCCGCAGCGCCGCGAACGTCGGGCGCGCGTCGTCCGGGTCCGCGACCGCGCGGCCGATCGTCATCAGGCCGCGGACGTCGAGCGCGCCGCAGGCGTCGAGCTCCGGGAGCGCCGCGGCGAGCGCGTCGGGGTCGAACCCGGCCTTCGCGGGGTCGCGGTCCACGTTGACCTGCACGAGGACCGGGAACGGGGCGCCGCCGGGCTCGTCGCGGACGAGGCGGTCGAGCCGTCGCGCGAGGTCGAGGTCGTGGACCGACTGGATCATCGCGAACAGGCCGAGCGCCCGGCGCGCCTTGTTCGACTGGAGCGGGCCGACGAGGTGCCACGCGGCGCCCGCGACGTCCGGCGACTTCGCCTCGGCCTCCTGGACGCGGTTCTCGCCCAGGACGTCGAGGCCCGCCTCGACGGCGGCCCGGATCCGCGCCGCCGGGACCGTCTTGGAGACGGCGACCAGCGTCACGCGACCCGGGTCACGCCCCGCACGGCGGGCGGCGGCTTCGATGCGCGACAGGACCGCGTCGCGCGCGTCACGGAACCGCTCGACCTCGTCGCGGTCGACGGACTGGCCCATGGGCGACGGCCCGGCGGCCCCGGGCACGACGTCAGCGGCGGCGGAGGAAGCTCGGGATCTCGAGGTCGTCCGCGTCGTACGAGGCGGTCTTCCGCGGCTGGGGCTCGCTGACCGAGCGCGTCTCCGGCTTGACCGGGATCGCGACGGCATCGGGCACGCGCGGCGTGTCCTGGTCGCTCTCCGTCCGCTGCCGCTCGAGCTCCTCGAGGAAGTCGCGGGCCGGGATCGGCTGCTGGCCACCCTGGAGCGCCGCGGCGGGCCGGGCTCCGGCGGCGACCGTCTGCCGGTCGCCCGCGGCGGCGCGCGAGGCGTCGGTCTTGCGGCGCGAGTCGAAGCCCGTGGCGATGACGGTGATCATCACGTCCTCGCCCAGTCGCTCGTTGAAGCTCGTGCCGAAGATGATGTTCGCCTCGGGATCCGCGGCGGCGCGGATCTCCTCCGCGGCCTCGGTGACCTCCCACAGGGTCAGGTTCGCCGAGCCCGTGATGTTGAACAGGATCCCCTGCGCGCCCGAGATGTTGATCTCGAGGAGCGGGCTCGCGACGGCCTGGCGCGCGGCCTCGAGGGCGCGGTTCTCGCCCGAGGCGCGGCCGATGCCCATCAGCGCCGAACCGGCGTCCTTCATGATCGTCCGCACGTCCGCGAAGTCGAGGTTGATCAGCCCGGGGACGGTGATGATGTCGCTGATCCCGGCGACGCCCTGGCGCAGGACGTCGTCGACGACCCGGAACGCGTCCACGATCGACGTGTTCTTCTGGACGACGTCGCGCAGCCGGTCGTTGGGGATGGTGATCAGGGTGTCGACCTTCGCCTTGAGCTCCTCGGCCGCCTTCTCGGCGACGAGCTTCCGGCGCGACCCCTCGAAGCTGAACGGCTTCGTCACGACGCCGATCGTCAGCGCGCCCTGCTCCTTGGCGATCTCCGCGACGATCGGCGCGGCGCCCGAGCCGGTCCCGCCGCCGAGGCCCGCGGTGATGAACACCATGTCGGAATCGGCGAGCGCGTCGGCGATCTTGTCGCGGTCCTCCTCGGCCGAGCGCGCCCCGATCGTCGAGTCGCCGCCGGCGCCCAGGCCGCGGGTGATCTTGTCGCCGATGCGGATCTTGTGCGGGGCATCGGACTGCAGGAGCGCCTGGGCGTCCGTGTTGCAGGCGATGAACTCCACGCCCATCATCTCGGCCCGGATCATCCGGTTGACGGCATTCGAGCCGCCGCCGCCGACGCCGATGACGCGGATCAGGGCGAAGTTCTCGGAGTCGGATCGCAACGGCATCGGGCACGCTCCTCGGCGGCGTTCGCTGGACGGGCAGGGACGGGTCGCTCGGGCGGGGCGGTGCCGTAACGGGGATGGGCGGCCGCCTCGGAGACGTGGAGTATACCCACGCGTCCACCGCCGCCGCCCCGACGTTTTCGGGCCGGTGCGGGGTCGCACCGGCGGCCGAGCCCGACGACGTGGCGACCGCGCGACGCGGCGCCGGACACCGGCGCGCGCGGTGCCGAGCGCGCGATCCGAGCGCAGTTACCCGGCGAGGAAGGAGAGGCGCACCGTGCGCACGGCGTTGTCCTGGTTCGGGTCGAGGAGCGCGATGGACTGCCACGTCCCGAGCACCGGCTCGCCGCCGATGACCGGCACCGTGACCGACGGCGCCGCGACGAGCGGCAGGACGTGGTCCGCCCCGTGGCCCGGCGAGCCGTGGCGATGGACCCAGCGATCGTCCCGGGGCAGCAACCGGTCGAGCGTCGCGAGCGCGTCGTCGTCCGACCCGGCGCCCAGCTCCAGGATCACCACTCCGGCCGTGGCATGAGGCACGAACACGGACAGCAGGCCGTCGTCGCCGCCCGCGGCCTCCGCGAGGAACTGCCGGCACGCCGGCGTGAGGTCGAAGAACCCCCGGTCGCGACCGGTCCGGACCTCGATCTCGGTGGATCGCACGGCGCCCGCCCTACGGGAAGATCGAGCGGAAGGCGCTCCGGATCCGGCCGAGACCGCCGGCGGGGGCTGCCTCGTAGTGCGAGGGGTCGCCCATCGCGACCGAGTTCGCGCCCCAGCGCAGCAGCCCGACCGCGGTCGCGTAGGACGGGTCCTGGATGGTGTCGATGAGGCCGCTGATGCCCGTGGGCCCGCTGACCCGCACCGGCATCTGGAGGACGTCGCGGCCGAGCTCGGCCGTGCCCGCCAGCTGCGCGGCGCCGCCCGTCAGGATGATCCCGGCCGGCAGCATCCCGTGGCCGCTGCGCGACATCTCGGTCCGCAGCAGCTCGAACGTCTCGCGCATCCGGCTCTCGATGATCTGGCACAGCTCCTCGCGGCTGACCGTCCGCCCGGCATCCTCGCCGAGCACGGCGACCGAGATCTCCTCGTCCTGGAGGTCGCGCAGGTCGCACGTCCCGTGCTTGACCTTCAGCTGCTCGGCGACCTGGAGCGTCGTCTTGACCCCGATCGCCACGTCGTTGGTCACGTTGTTGCCGCCCACCGGCAGCACGGCGGTGTGGAACGGCGAGCCCTCCGAGAACAGCGTGAGGTCGATCGTCCCGGCGCCGACGTCGGCCACGGCGACGCCCAGCTCCTTCTCGGTCTCGGTGAGCACGGCTTCGGAGGATGCGAGCCCGTTGACGACGAGCTCGTCGATCTTCACGCCGGCGAGCTGGACGCACTTGGTCAGGTTCTGCACCGCGGTCGCCGACGCGGACACGATGTGCGCCTCGACCTCGAGCCGCAGCGCGCTCATCCCGAGCGGGTCCTTGACGCCCTCCTGGCCGTCGACGGTGAACCCGCGCCGCTCGACGTGGAGCACGTCGCGGTTGGACGGGATGGACACGGCGCGCGCGACCTCGATCGCGCGGCTGATGTCCTCGCGCATGACCTCGCGGTGGTGCGCGGTCACGGCCACCTGGCCCGTGGAGTTGAGGCTCTCGACGTGCTGGCCGCCGACGCCGACGAACGCGCGGTCGATCTTCCAGCCCGAGAGCCGCTCGGCGCGCTCGACGGCGTCCGCGATGGACCGGACGGTCTGGTCGATGTTGACCACGACGCCCTTGCGCAGCCCGCTGGTCTCCACCGTCCCGTGGCCCATGATCGTCAGGCGTCCGTCACGGCTGACCTCGCCGATCAGGGCGCAGACCTTGGACGTCCCGACGTCGATGGCGACGAGGACCGCTTCCCGTTCCACGTGCGGCGTGCTCCTCCCGACTGGCTAGATGAAGTGCCGCCGGATCAGCGCGACGTTGTTGAAGATCCGGAAGCCGAAGCTGATGAGCGCGACGAGGTACAGGTCCAGGCTCAGCCGGTCGCCCATGAACGTGAGCAGCACGGCGACCAGCGCGTTGACGATGAAGCCGCTGATGAAGATCCGATTGTCGTAGACGCCATCGAGCTCCGCGCGGACGGCCCCGAGGACGGAGTCGAGCGCCGCCAGGATGGCGACCGCCGAATAGCGCTGGAGCTCGAACCCGACGTTGACGTTGAGCAGGAAGCCCGCGAAGACGCCGATGATGAGACCCGCGAGGGGCACGAGCACGGGCACCGGCGGGCAGCCTCCGTCCTGGCGTTCGTCCCGCAGAGGCTACCAGACGGCCTCACGGCGACGGGGTCGGCGACGGCCCGGGGCTCGTCGCGGGGGTGGGACTCCTCGCGGGCTTGGGCGTCCTCGCCGGCTTGGGCGTCTTGCCGGGGCCCGGCGTGGCCGTCGGAGCGGGCGTGTCGCGGGGCAGGATGGTGCCGCTCCGGTCGTCGGCGAGGATCACGCGCCGGATGGTCGCCTCCTGTCCGGCGAGGATGCTGCGCAGCAGGCGCACCTGGCCGGGGACGAGGTCGGTCGTCCGCAGCGTCGGCGTGTAGAACCCGAACACCGCGGCCCACGAGGCGGGCTGCGTGCGCATCGTGAACCCGTTGTCGTCGTCCAGCCGGAGCACGAGCGAGCGCGCCGCGCTGCCGACGTCGGCCGGCCGGAGCGACGCGAGGCGGAGCGCCGCGTCGAGCGTCACGCCGTCGAGCACGCTGCCGACGTCGAGCTGGCTCGCGACGGCACGCGCGTCGTCGATCTGCGGCAGGGTCGCGGCCGCGCCCGCGATCTCGGGCCCGACCGCGGAGAACAGGCTCCCCTCCCGGTCCACGAGGTACGACCCGCGATCGGTGCGCCACACGAGGAGCGGCTCGCGCTCGGCGACGGCGACCCGGACCTCGTCGGGCAGTGACACGTCGACGCTCGCGCCGCGGAGCGACGGGATCGCGCGCACGAGCCGCTCGAGGTCGCCGGCATGGACGGTGAACAGGTTGGTGCCTTCGGGCAGGGCGAGCGCGGCGAGGATCGCCGACGGCGGCGTCCAGGTGGCGCCCGTGATCGTCGTCCTGCGGAGCGCGAATGCGTTCGACGACGCGAGCCCGTAGAGCCCGGCGACGGCGACGAGGATCGCCAGCAGCGCGCCCGCACGGACCGGCGTCAGGCCCGCCGATGCCCGGCGGACGGGCTTCGTGCGCCGCACCCCGCCGCCGGGCCGAGCGCCGGGCCGCAGCGCCGAGGGCCGGCCCGGGCGCGCGAGGGGCGTGGCGCGGCCGGACGAGCGCCGGATCATCGGGGCAGGTCCGCGGTCGTGAGGCGGTGGCGCACGCGCCCGCGGTCGCGCTCGAGCGCGAGGTCGACGACCCGGCGGCAGACCGCCGCGAAGTCGTAGCCGCCCTCGGCGCACAGCACGGGAAACAAGCTGATCGGCGTGAACCCGGGGATCGTGTTGATCTCCGAGATGAACAGCTCGTCGCCGCCGATCAGGAAGTCGATCCGGGCGAAGCCCTCCGCGCCGACTGCGCGGTACGTGTCGCGCGCGAGCTTGCGCAGCGCGGCCTTCTGGGACGGGGTCACCTCGGCCGTGGTCGTCGTCTGGGACAGCCCGGGCGTGTACTTCGCCTGGTAGTCGTAGAACTCGTGGCCGGACATGATCTCGCCGGGTCCGTACACCTCGATCGCCGCCGGGTCGTTGCCCAGGACCGACACCTCGATGTCGCGCCCGCCGACCACGTACCGCTCCGCGAGCGCGAGGTCGTCGAACCGGAACGCCTCGTCGAGGGCCGCCGGCCGCTCGGCCGCGCTGTGCGCGAGGGTCATGCCCACCGACGAGCCGAGCCGGGCGGGCTTGACCATCAGCCGCGGGTCGCCGGTGCCCGCGGCGAACGCCTCGAGCCGCGCGAGGACCGCCTCGCTGTCGCGTGCCCACTCGGCAGCCCGGACCTCTACCCAGTCCGTCACCGGCAGCCCGAGGCCCCGGATCAGCCGCTTGAACAGCGCCTTGTCCATCCCGACCGCGCTCGCCGCCACGCCGGCGCCCGTGTACGCGAGCCCCGCCGCCTCGCACAGCGCCTGGGCGGTGCCGTCCTCGCCGAACGGCCCGTGGAGCGCCAGGAACACGACCGGCCGGCCCTCGCGGGCGGCGAGCGATGCGAGCGCCGTCGCGGCATCGAGCGGAGGATCGGCGCCGAGCGATCGCGGGTCGTCGTAGGCCGCCTGGGGTCGCCCGTCGCGGCGGAACGCGTCGGGCAGCCGCGACCAGCCGCCGTCGAGGTCGATCAGCCACGTCTCGACGGGATAGCCCGACGCCGCCAGCGCATCGGCGATCGCCGACCCGGACACGATCGACACGTCGTGCTCGGCCGACGGGCCGCCCAGGACGACCGCGATGGGCGTGGCGCCGGGCTCGTGGCGGAGGGCGGGCGGCATCAGGCGGCGTCCTCCTGCGTCCAGCCGGACCAGTCGCCGGCGAACTCGATCTCGAACACGAGGTCGACGCCGGCCCGGCGGCGCACCTCGTCGCGGACGTGCTCGGCGACGCGGCGCACGTCGGCGGCGGTGCCCTTCCGGTCGTTGACGATGAAGTTGGCGTGCTTCTCGGACACGGCCGCGCCGCCTCGACGGTAGCCCTTGAGGCCGAGCTCGTCGACCAGCCGCCCCGCGGAGTCGCCGTCGGGGTTGCGGAACACCGAGCCCGCGGAGGGCAGCCCGAGCGGCTGGTGCTCGCGGCGCCAGCCCCGGATGTCGTCCAGCCGCGCCTTGATCTCGGCCGGGTCCGCGGGCGTCAGCCGGAACACCGCCGACAGGACGATCTCGACGGGGTTCGTCGAGCCCGGCGGGTTGGCTGCCTTGAGCCGGCTGTGGCGGTACGCGAGGCCGAGGTCGGCGGCCGGCGCCACGACCTCCGAGGTGTCGCCCAGCAGGAGCGTCGCGGACTCGAGCACCGCGCCGGTGTCGGCGCCGTGCGCCCCCGCGTTCGCCCACACCGCGCCGCCGACCGTGCCGGGGATCGCGAGGCCGAACTCGAGGCCCGTCAGCCCGGCCGCCTGGGTCTCCGTGGCGGCGCGCGCCATCGGGACGCCGGCGTCGGCGTGGTAGCGGTCGCCGTCCACGCGCGACGCCTCGGCGCGGGCCTGGATGACGAGGCCGCGAACCCCGGCGTCCGCGACGACCAGGTTGCTGCCGCGGCCGAGGACGAGGAACGGGATCGCGCGCCCGCGCGCGAACCGGACGAGCCCGCGCAGCTCGAAGGCGTTGTGCGCGACCGCGAACAGGTCCGCGGGCCCGCCGACGCGCATCGTGGTGTGGCGCGCGAGGAGCTCGTCGCGCACGGTCTTGACGCCGAGCCGGCGCTGGATCTCGGTGCCGGTCGCGATGGCGTCGAAGGCGGCGGGGCTCCCGGTCACCGGCGGCTCCCCATCACGGGCGGCTCCGCCGGGCGACGGCGTCGATCTCGGAGGCCGGCGGCAGCGACTCCCGGTGCGCGACCGCGAGCACGAGGTCCGCCACGGCGTCCGCGGCGCCGGGCCGGGCGAGGTCGCGCGCCGCAGCCGACATCGCGGCATGGCGGGCGGGGTCCGCGAGGAGGCTCGCGACCTCGACGAGGCGGTCGGCGTCGAGCGCCTCGTCCTCCACGAGCACCGCCGCGCCGGCGTCGGCGAAGGCCTCCGCGTTGAGCCGCTGGTGGCCGGCGGCGTGGGGATACGGGACGATCGCCGTCGGCAGCGCGAACGCGGCGGCCTCGGCGAGCGTCGACGCGCCCGCGCGGCCCACGGCCAGGTCCGCGGCCGCGAGGGCCGCCGTCATGTCGTCGTGGAGGAACGGGGCGGGGCGGTAGCGGTCCCGGAGCTCGCTCGGCAGCGCCTCCCGCGCGGCGAGCGCCGCCGCGTACCCATCGTCGCCGGTCACGTGGACCACGCGCACCCGCTCGACGAGCCGTGGCAGCGCGCCCAGCACCGCCTCGTTGATCCGGCGCACGGCCTGCGACCCGCCGAAGACGAGCAGGATCCGCTCGCCCGGCCGGCCGCCGAAGCGAGCCCTCGCCTCGTCGACGTCGATCCCGGCGAGCGACCGGATCGGCGTGCCGGTGACGTACGTGGCGGGGCGGCCGAGCGCGGTCCCGGTCGCCCCGTGGCTCACCGCGAGCACCGTCGCGAGCCGCGCCACGAGCCGGACGCTGCGGCCGGGAACCACGTTGCCCTCCCACAGGACGCTGGGGATCCGCAGCAGCGCGGCGGCCAGCAGGACGGGGATCGCGACGTAGCCGCCGGTCGTGAAGATCGCGGCCGGCCGGCGGGCGAGGAGCAGCGCGAGCGCCTGCGGGACGGATGCCGCCAGCCGGAGCGGGTCCAGCACGAGGTGGACGTCACGGCCAGCCGAGCGCAGGGAGCGCACCCACAGCAGGCGCAGCGGGACGCCGGCCTTCGGGACGAGGTCCCGCTCGAGGCCGCGGTGCCCGCCGACCCAGGCGAGCTCAGGCGCGCCGGGTCGCGCGCGGAGCGACCGGGCCACGGCGAGGGCCGGGTAGATGTGCCCGCCCGTCCCGCCGCCCGCGATCAGCAGGCGCATCGTTCCACGTCCCTCTCTCGACCGTCTCGCGCGACACGGACAGCAGGATGCCGACCGCCGCGAAGCTGATGACCAGGCTCGACCCGCCGGCCGACACGAACGGCAGCGGGATGCCCGTGACCGGGATGAGCCCCACCACGACCGCGATGTTGATGAACGCCTGGAGGCAGATCCAGGCGGTGATTCCGGCCGCGAGCAGCGCGCCGAACGTGTCCGGCGCTCCGAGGCTGGTCCGGATCCCGAGATACCCGAACGCGAGGAACAGCACGATCACGAGGCCCGCGCCGAGCAGCCCGAACTCCTCGCCGATGATCGCGAAGATGAAGTCGTTGAACGCATTGGGCAGGAACAGCCCGCCCGCGAGCCGGCTCTCGCCGAGGCCCGCGCCGACGACGCCGCCGAGCGCCAGGGCGAGGAACCCCTGGACGCTGTGGAACCCGAGGCTGCTCGCCGAGTCCCACGGGTTCAGCCAGGCGGTGATGCGGTCCATCTGGTAGCCCTTCATGAACATCAGGCAGACGGCCGGGATCGCGGCCGCGACGAGCGCGGCGAGGTGGATCAAATTCGCGCCGGCAAGGAAGAACATCGTGAACGCGGTGAACGCGAGCACCGACGCCGTGCCGAGGTCGGGCTCGAGCAGGACCAGCACGATCACCGGGCCGGCGATGACGAGGAACGGCAGCGTGCCCGAGCGCAGGCCGTGGACCGCCGTGCCGCGCTTCGCGAACCAGTGCGCGAGGTAGACCACGAGGGCGAGCTTCATGAACTCCGCCGGGTGGACCGCCGGCAGGGGGCCGATCGTGAGCCAGCGCGCGGAGCCGCCGACGACCTTGTTGAGCGCCGGCACGAACACCAGCAGCAGCGCCGCCACGCCGACGATGAACATCGGCACGGACACGACGCGCAGCCAGCGGTAGTCGACGCGCATCATCACGACCATCGCGACGAGACCCAGCGCGGCCCAGAAGATCTGCGGCCCCACGATCGCGAACGGGTCGTCGCGCTGCAGGAACGACTTGATGGCCGACGACGAGTACACCATCAGGATCCCGATCGCCGCGAGCGCGACGATCGCGACGAGGATCCCGTACTCGGGCTCGTGACGCTGGCGCTGGAGCGTGTTGGCATGGGCGCGGTCGCGCGCGGGCGTCCGCTCGCGCACGGCGGGAGCGTCCCGCCCCGGCGCCCGATCGCGGCCGAGGGCGCGGACGGCGGTGAGCGGCGTGATCATGCGGCTCCTCCCGGTGCGCGGCGGGTCGCCGCCAGGCGGCCGACGGCGTCTGTGAAGGCGTGACCCCGGGCGGCGTAGTCCTCGAACATGTCGAAGGACGCCGCGGCGGGGCTGAGCAGCACGGTGGCGACGGCGCCCTCGGGCGCGCTGCCGAGGGCGAGGTGGGCGAACGCGTCGGCGGCGTCGACCGCCTCGTCGAGCGTGGCCGCCCGGGCCGTCCGCTCCAGCCCCGCATCGCGGAGCAGCCGCTCGATCGCGGGACCGCTCTCGCCGATCAGCACCGCCGCGCTCGCGGTGCTGGCGGCGACGCGCGCGAGCTCACCGAGGTCGACGCCCTTGTCCCGCCCGCCGGCGATGAGGACCACCGGCGCGGGAAAGGCGCGCAGCGCGGCGATGACGGCATCGGGCTGGGTTCCCTGGGAGTCGTTGACGAAGCGCACGCCGTCGATCAGCGCCACGCTCTGGAGCCGGTGCTCGACGCCCTCGAAGGAGGTCGCCGCACGCCGGATCGCGTCCGGCGCGACGCCGAACAGCAGCCCGACGGCGATCGCCGCGAGGGCGTTCGAGACGTTGTGCGCGCCCGGGATGCCCAGCTCGTCCACCGGCATGATCCCGCCGCCTGGACCCGTGGCGGCCACGCCACCGCCGGCGATCGGCAGCCGCTCGACCGAGGCCGACACGATCCAGCCGTCGAGGACGCCGAGGCCGCCGGGCACGGGCCGATCGTTCCGGTACAGGACCACGGGCGCCGTGCCGAGCCCGGCGTACCCGCCGACCACCGGGTCCTCGAGGTTGAGCACCAGCGCGCCGTCCGGGTCGACGAGCTCCGCGAGCCGCCGCTTGACGCGCCGGTAGGCCTCCACGGACCCGTGGCGGTCGAGGTGGTCCGACGTGACGTTCGTGTACGCGGCGACGGTCGTGCCCCGCGACAGCGTCGGCAGCTGCAGCTCCGAGAGCTCGATGACGACGCGGTGGTCGGGCGTCAGCTCCGGCAGCCGCTCGATCAGCGGCGTGCCGATGTTCCCGCCGAGGACCGCCGGATGGACCGGGTCGGCGGCGAGGATCGCGTGGGCGAGGCTCGAGGTGGTCGTCTTCCCCTTCGTCCCCGTCACGCCGATCGTCGGCGACGGGCACAGGCGCAGGAACAGGTCGGGCTCGGAGACGAGCGCCGGCACGTCGCGATCGCCCGCGGCCCCCGCCTCGACGAGGGTCCGCAGGGCATCCCGGAGGCGCGGCTCGGTCGTCGGGTAGTCCGGGTTGATCGACGGCGACGTCGTCACCAGCGCGGCATCGCTCCAGGTCGCCGCCGG
This sequence comes from Chloroflexota bacterium, assembly GCA_025935925.1. Lineage (GTDB taxonomy): Bacteria > Chloroflexota > Limnocylindria > Limnocylindrales > CSP1-4 > CAIXZV01. The sequence continues at coordinate 13,908 of JAICUI010000006.1, read as the reverse complement.
ATCGACGTCGGGTCCGAGCCGCAGCTCGACCTGCCGGCCGTCCAGCTGGGCGATCGAGCGCTCGAGCTCGGCGGCCGGCCGCCCGTCGTAGACCGTGACCCGGGCGCCGGCGTCGTGCAGGAATCGGGCCAGCGCCACGCCGCTCCGCGCGAGCCCGAGGACCGTCACCGGACGTCCCGCGAGCGCGCCGTCCTTGACACCGTCCAGCGTCAACGCATCGACGTCGACGGCCCGTGTCATGTCAGACGAGCGCATTGATCGACGCCAGGAAGAGGGTGACGCCCATGAGCCCGGCGAGGATCCCCACGATCCAGAACCGGAGCGTGATCTTCTCCTCGTCCCAGCCGCCCTGCTCGAAGTGGTGGTGGAGCGGCGCCATCCGGAAGATCCGCTTGCCGTGGGACAGCTTGAAGTAGCCGATCTGGATGATGTCGGACATCGTCTCGAGCACGAACACGAGCCCGATGATGGGCAGCACGAGGATCTGGCCCGTGATCAACGCGATGACGGCAAGGGTCGCCCCTAACGACAGCGACCCCGCGTCGCCCATGAAGATCTGGGCCGGGTGGACGTTGAACCACAGGAACCCGAGCAGCGCGCCCACGATGATCGCGCACAGGAAGGCGATGTTCGGCTGGGCCGGGACGTTGAGCAGCGCGATGATCAGGAACGACACGAACGCGAACGCGAGCGTCCCGCCGGACAGGCCGTCGAGGCCATCGGTGATGTTGACCCCGTTCGAGGCCGCGACGATCGCGAACGCCGCGAACGGGACGTAGATGTACGGCGCGATCGCGACGTCCCCGACGAACGGGACGCGGATCCCGGTGATCTGGTACGTGCTCTGGATCTGCCAGGCGACGGCGATCGCGACGACCGTCTGCCACAGCAGCTTCTGGCGCGCCCGGATCCCCTCCCCCGTCCGCGCGTTCAGGTAGTCGTCGACCGCGCCCAGCAGCCCGACGCCCGCGAGCGTCGCGAGCGGCGCGATGACGCCGCCCTGGACCGGCTTGAGCAGCAGGTACATCGCCAGGACGACGCCGATGATCAGCAGGCCGCCGAGCGTCGGCGTGCCCCACTTGACCATGTGGCTCTGCGGGCCCTCCTCGCGGATCTGCTTCGCGAACCCGGCATAGCGCATGAGCCGGATGTAGGGCGGCATCAGGATCACGACGAGGGCGAACGCCAGCAGCAGTCCCTGGATCAGCTCGAGCGTCATCCGGGCTGCGCGCCGAGAGCGCCGAGCAACCCGTCCACGACCCGCTCCAGCTCGACGCCGCGGGACGCCTTCACGAGCACCACGTCGCCCGGCCGGAGCTCGCCGGCGAGGAGCGCGACCGCGGCGTCGGCGTCGGCGGCGGGGACGATCCGGGCGCCGCCCGCGGCCTCGCGCGCCCCGGCGACGATGCCCTCCGCGGCGCCGCCGGGATCCCCGTCGACGACCACGACCAGGTCGAGGTCTGCGGCGGCCCGGCCGACCTCGACGTGGCCCGCGGCCGTCGCGTCGCCGAGCTCGAGCATCTCGCCCAGCACCGCGAGACGGCGCCCGGGCAGGCCGCGCAGCAGGTCGAGCGCCGCGCGCATCGAGCCCGGCGAGGCGTTGTACGCGTCGTCGACGATCGTCACGCCGCCGGCTCGATGCACGGTCGAGCGGTGCTCGGCGCGGGACGGCGCGGCGAGCCCCGGGACGATCGACGCGAGATCCATCCCCGCCGCGAGTCCGGCCGCCGTCGCCGCCAGCGCGTTGTGGACCGCCAGGCGGCCGAGCCCGGGGAGCGCGGCCTCGGTCTCGCCGCCGGGCGTGCACAACCGGAAGCGCATCCCGTCGAACCCGGCCGATTCGACGCGGTCGGCGCGCACGTCGGCGCGCGCGTCGAAGCCGTAGCTCACGACCCGCGCGCGCGTCCGCGACGCCATCCGCGCCACCCGCGAGTCGTCCGCGTTCAGGATCGCCACACCGCCGTCGGCCGCCGCGGGCAGCGCCTCGACCAGCTCGGCCTTGGCGTCCTCGATGGCCTCGATGGACCCGAGCCGGGAGAGGTGCACGGGCTGGACGGCCGTGACGATGCCGATCGACGGCAGCCCGATCGCCGCGAGCTCGCGGATCTCGCCGCCCGCGTACATCCCCATCTCGAGGACCGCGGCGTCGTGCTCCGGGCCGAGGTCGAGGACCGTGAGCGGCAGGCCGACCTCGTTGTTGCGGTTGCCCTCCGAACGGAGCGTGACGAACCGTCCCTCCAGGACGCCCGCGACCGCCTCCTTGGTCGACGTCTTCGCGATGCTCCCCGTGATCCCGACCACGAGGGGGTCGAAGCGCCGGCGCCAGGCCGCCGCGACGGCGTGCAGGGCGAGCAGCGTGTCCGGAACGTGGACGATCGTGACGTCGCCCAACGCGTCGTGGGCCGGCTCCCCCGGCTCGGGGGCGCGCGAGACGAGCAGCGCGGCGGCGCCGGCGTCGATGGCCTCGCGCAGGAACCGGTGGCCGTCGGTGTGCTCGCCGGGCAGGGCCACGAAGAGATTGTCGGGACGGACCTGGCGCGAGTCGACGGCGCCGCCGCGGGCAACCCGCGACCCCTCGCGGAGGAGCGTCCCGCCGGTCGCCGCCACGACGTCGGCCGCGGAGATCGCGGACGCGGCGTCGAGCGGCGCGCCGATCCGGTCCGTCACGGCGCCGAGTGTCGCACAGGTCACGGCCGCGGCCCGATCCCGGGCGCGACGTGCGAGTCGGGGACGAGGTCGGGCGTCGTGATCGCGGTGTGGGCGATCCGCCGGAACAGCTCGAACGACATCACGGGCATCTCGAGATGGCCGAGGCGGATCACGGTCGGGCGGCCCTCCTCGATCCGCACGGCGATCACGAGGTCCGGGCGGCCCGGGTTCCGCGCGACGTAGCCGACGAACGAGTAGTTGAACAGGTTGACCTTCCACGCGTGACGCTCGGCGTCCCAGATCTGCGCCGTGCCGGTCTTGCCGCCGACGTCGTAGCCCGGGATCAGCGTCCGGCTCCGGTAGAAGTCCACCTCGTGCACGACGTGGTGCATCATCGACGTCAGGGTCGTCGAGAGCGTGTCGGGCATCACGCGGCCCTTCACGACCGGGTTCGTGTCCCGGTCGCCGATCGCCTTCACGACCCGCGGCTGGACGAGCATCCCGCCGTTGAGCATCGCGCCGTAGGCCTGCGCCAGCTGGATCGGGGTCACGGCGATCCCCTGGCCGAAGGCGCCGTTGGCGAGGTCGATCTGGCGCCACGGCGAGGTGGCCGGGTCGCGGACGATGCCCCCGACCTCGTTCGCGACGTCGATGCCGGTCGGCGCCCCGAAGCCCATCGTCCGCCACGTGTCGTAGAGCTTGGTGCTCGCCGCCTTCGTGGTGGGCGCGAGCTTGAGCGCGACCTTCGCCGCGACGACGTTGCGCGAGTACGCGACGGCGTCCTCGAACGACATGACGCCCATCGGCTTGTGGTCGGCGTCGTCCACATGCGCCCGTCCGCCGTCGACCTGGAGCGTCCCGGTGTCGCGCAGCTTCGTCTTCGTCGTCACGGTGCCGGCGCCGAGGGCCGCCGTCGCGGTCAGCATCTTGAACACGGAGCCCGGCTCGTAGACCGTCGACACGATCGGGTCGACGAACACGCCCGGATCGGTCGCCGCGAGCGCCTGGTACTGGTTCGCGTCGTACGAGGGGTAGCTCGCATACGCGACCACTTCGCCCGTGTACGGGTCCATCACGACCGCCGAGACCCGCTTCGCGCGGTCGGCGATCCACGCCGACAGGAGCTCCTGCTCCACCGCGACCTGGAGCGACGCGTCCACCGTGAGGGTCAGGTTCTGGCCGGGATAGCCCGGCTCGATCACCGTCGACGACTCCGGGACGGCGTTGCCCGACGCGTCGCGCTGTGCCGCGACCACCGTCGCAAGCCCGGCGAGGTCGTCCTGGTAGTACTGCTCGACGCCGTACTGCCCGACGCCGTCGCGGTTGACGAACCCGAGCAGGTGCGCCGCGAGCGTCGTCCGAGGACCGCCGCCGGCCTGCGGGTAGAGGCGCACGGACTGCGGCTCGAGGATGAGGCCCGCGAGCTCCGGGTTGTCGCCCTCGGACAGCCGCCGGATCTCGTCGGACGCGGACGGGTCGAGCTCGCGCGCGAGGACGACGTACTCGCGGTCGGACGTCATCCGCGCCGTGAGGTTCGCCGCATCGTCGCCGGTGAGGTTGAGCAGCTGCACGAGCCGCGCGGCGACCTGCGCCCGGCGATCCGGCGTCAGCAGCTTGGGGTTCGCGGCGAGACGATCGCGCGAGACGCTCGTCGCGAGCACGACGGTCCCGCTGCGGTCGTAGATCGAGCCGCGCTTCGAGGGGATCTCGTAGCGCATCGACGACTGTCTGACGGCCATCGCCGCGAGCTCGTCGCGACGGACGACCTGCCAGTACGCCAGGCGGATGCCGAGGCTGCCCGCGACGATCACGAAGGCGACGAGCAGGAGCAGCGCGCGCGTGCGTGAGTCGGACCGGCCCAGCATCGATACGGGCTCCGGCTAGCGGGCGGGGATGACGATCGGTTCGCGGAGCGGGCCGAGGCCGGCGTCGATCGCGAGCTTCCGGATCGCGGGCGCCTTGCCCAGGCGGTTGAGCTCGTTGTGCAGGTCGTCGGCGTGGTCGTCGAGCAGGCGCTGCTGGGTCGCGAGGCGGTCGAGCTCGTAGCCCGTCGCCGACACGCGGATGTCCTGGGACAGCGAGAAGAACGCCCCCGCGAACGCGACGACGATCGCGCCGAGGAGCAGCGAGACGCGCGAGGCGCCGCGGCGCGCCCGGACGGCGGACCGCGTGCGACGGCGCGGCAGCGTCCCGGCGACGGGCTGGCTGCCGGCGGTGCCCGTGCGCTGCCCGATGCGCGGGGCGCGCGGGAGGACGATGCTGGTGCGCTGGCGCGCTCCCTGGTAGACCGCCACCGTCAGTCGCCGGCGACGAAGCGCAGGCGCGGGGTGCGCGGGTCGAGGAAGGCCAGGCGGTCGACGATGCCGGGCGCGCCGACGTCGTCCAGCCCGGCCTCGAAGTCGGCCGGGTGATGGTCGCGCTGGTGGCGCTCGTGCAGCTCGTGCTGCCGCTTGCCGTACGACTTGCGGCGGTTCGACTGGTGACGCTTGCTCACGGGACTCCTCCTCCGTAAGCGGGGGCCGGCGATGCGCCGGATGAACGCGGTGCGCGGGATGGGGTCGGGCGCGCTGCTGTCCGGGGGCTCCTCCTCCTACGCCGCGAGCCGCTCGGCGGCACGGAGCCGCGCGCTGCGCGCGCGGGGGTTGGCTTCGATCTCCTCGGGCGTCGGCGTGAGCGATGGCCGTGTCACGAGCCGCAGCCTTGGCTGCTTGCCGCAGACGCACACGGGCGCCTCGGGCGGGCACGTGCAGCCGCGCCGCTCGGCCTGCAGGAAGCGCTTGACGATGCGGTCCTCCAGCGAGTGGTAGGACAGCACGACGAGGCGGCCGCCCGGCCGCAGCAGGTCGACGGCCGCCGCGAGGCCCTGCTCGAGCGCATCGAGCTCCTCGTTGACGGCGATGCGCAGCGCCTGGAAGACGCGGGTCGCCGGGTGGATCCGGCGCTTGTGCCGCGGGTTGCCCGGGACGACGCGCTCGACCAGCTCCGCGAGCGCTTCGGCGCTGTCGACGGGCGCGGCACGGCGGGCCTCGACGATGGCCTTCGCGATCCGCCACGCGGCGGGCTCCTCGCCGTAGCGGCGGAACAGCGCGGCGAGCTCGTCGGCGTCGAGCGTCGCGAGCAGGTCCGAGGCCGGGACGCCGCGGCTCGTGTCGAAGCGCATGTCCAGGGGGCCCCCGGCCCGGAACCCGAACCCTCGGTCGCGGTCCACGAGCTGGAACGACGACAGGCCGAGATCGAACAGGGCGCCGTCCACGGCGCCGAAACCGGCCGCCGGGGCGACCTCCGCGAGCTCGCGGAAGTTCGCCTGCCGGAGCACCAGCCGGTCGCCGAACCGGCCCAGGCGCTCGGCGACCCGCGCGATCGCGGCGGGATCGGCATCGAGGCCCAGGACGCGCCCGTCGGGGCTGGCGGCCTCCAGGATCCGCTCGGTGTGCCCACCGCCGCCGACCGTCGTGTCGATCTGCAGGCTGCCGGGGGCCGGCGCCAGGCTCTGCATCACCTGGTCCGGCATCACCGGCGAGTGCCCTACCTGCATCACTCCTCCACGGATCGGTTGCGGATCCCGAGCGGACCCTGGAAGCGCATGTGGTGCGACGTCAGATCCCCAGACCGGCGATCGCCTGGGCGAAGGCAGTCGGGTCGTCGAGCGCCTGGCTGTACTCGTCCCACTTCGCGGGCGCCCAGATCTCGGCGTGCTCCCGGTTGCCCAGCACGAGCGCCTCGCCGTCGAGTGCCGCGAACGCGCGCAGGTTCTGCGGGACGAGGACGCGACCCTGGCGGTCGAGCTCCGTCTCGAAGGCCCCCGCGAACAGCTGCCGCTGGAGCAGGCGCGCGTTGGGATCCGTCATCGGAAGGCTCCCGACCTTCGTCGCGAGCTCCTCCCAGGCCGGCATCGGAAAGATCGCGAGGCAGGCGTCGAGCCACCGCGCGACCACGCAGGTCCCGGCCAGCTGCGGGCGGAACCGAGCCGGGACGGCGATCCGCCCCTTCTCGTCGACCGCATGCCGGTACTCGCCGGTGAACACCGCGTCCCGTCGCTCCCTGACGTCGGGTGGCGCCCGGCGGGCCGATCAACCAGGGGTCCGGGCTGCCGACGAGCGTGGCTCGCCCGGCTCATTCCCCACTTCCCACCACTTCGCGCCACTTCGGCGCATCATAGCCCCCCGCGGGGGGTCGTCAAGGCGCATTTCGCACATCGCCGCGGGCGGTCGTCGCGCCCACGTCCAGCAGCGACGCTCGGTCGCTCGAACGGCGCTCGGCCGGGGCTGCCCGACGGGCGCGGAACGGTGTCGCGGTGCACCGCCGACGCGCCTACGATGGGCAGCCCACGCGGAACCGCCCGCCGAAGCCCCGGAGGCCGCCATGCGTTCGAGCCGCCTGCCCCGACGCCTTGCCCTGATCGTCGCCGCGACGGCGCTCGTTGCCGGCCAGGCCGGAACGGCCGTTGCCGACACCTCGACGGTGTTCGTCACCATCGGGTCCGACTACCAGGCCGACACGCTTCAGCTGTTCGCCCGAGAGGCGGCCGAGCGCGACACGAACGGCACCGTCCACCTGCTGGTGCTGCCGATCACGTACTCGCTCAGCGCGGACGGCACGACCAAGTCGGAGCGCAAGAAGAACCTCACGCTCGCCGACAACCGGCGCGGGCAGATCGAGACGGCCTGCAACGCGGTCAAGGCCGCGAGCCAGGCGTGCGACGTCGACCTCGTGCCCGTGCTCGTGCGGTCGGACGCCGTCGCCTTCACCGACACCGGCAGCTGGTTCGAGCCCGACCTCGACGGCATGTACGTCCTCGGCGGCGACCAGACGGTGGCCATGAACACCGTCCACGACACGCCGCTCGAGGCGGACATGACCGACGCGTTCGACCACGGCGCCGTGTTCGCCGGCAACAGCGCCGGGCTCGCGGTCCAGTCGCGCGACATGATCAACGGCTACACCGGCAGCAACGGCCCGGCGGAGTCGATGCGCCAGGGCGCGGTCGAGGTGTGCCACGACAGCGGCCCGACCACGTGCCAGGGCGGGATGCCGTTCGGCTTCTCCAACCTGATCACGGACCAGCACGTGTTCGAGCTCGGCAGGACGGGCCGCTCGCTGAACGTCGCCGTGACGGAGGACAAGCCCGTGCTCGGCATGGACGCCGCCACCGCGGCCGTCGTCGTCGACCAGCGGACGCTGCGCGACGTGACCGGCGACACGCTCGGCTACGTGATCGATCCGACGGCCTTCGCGTCGACCGCCTCGTTCGGCGGCCCGAACCACACGCTGCGCACGGGAGACGTCGCGGTCCACCTGCTGCCCGCCGGCGCCGGCTTCGACTTCTCGACGATGACGCCGTCCCAAGGCGGCACGGCGCAGGCCAAGCCGTCGATCGCCGGGCGCGCCTATCCCTCGATCGTGACCACCTCGACGCGACCCCTGTACCTCGCCGGTGGCATCCTCGGCGACCCCGCGGGCGCCGTGACCCAGGCGTTCCTCGGCGACGCGGGCGGCTCGGCGGCCAGGATCGTGGTCGTCGCCGCCGGCTACGCCAAGGCCGCAGAGGCCCGTGCCGACGCGAAGGCGCTCGTCGCGTCCATCTCGGGCTCGGTCGCGTCGGCCACCTGGATCGTCGCCGACGGCACGCTCGACACGACCGAGGCGGCCTCGATCGCGGGCGCGACGGGCGTGATCCTCACGGGCCAGGACCGGTCGCGGATCGGGGCGTCGCTGGCGGCGAGCCCGGAGTGGGCCGCCGTCCGCAGCCGGTTCCTCGCCGGCGGCCTCACGCTCCTCGCCGACGACGCCGCGGCGGCCGCGATGGGCACCCGGTACGCCGCGACGCCAGTCCCCACGGACGTCGAGCTCGCGCCCGAGGACGCGCTCGGCACGCCGCCACTCGCCGCCGGCGAGGCGCTCGCGTCCAACGTGACCGTGCAGCCGCGGCTGCTGCCCGACCAGCACTGGCCGCTCCTGTTCCAGCTCGCGCGCGCCGAGCCCTCCGACATCGCGCTCGGGATCGACGTCGGCACGGCGGTCCGCCTCACCGGCGCCAACGCCCCGACCGTCGTGGGTGACAGCGCCGTGGTTGCCCTGGACTCGTCCCGGGCGACGTTCGCGACCGGCACCAACACGGCGATCGGCGCGTCGTGGCTGCTGCTCGACAGCTTCGTCGACGGGGACGCCGTCGCGCCGTAGGAGATCGCGGGCGCGGCCGTCGCGCCCACGCCATCGATCGGCTCCACGTCGGGCGGCTGCGGGCGCTCGACGGGAGCCGTCGCCAGCTGGCCGGCGCGTGGGCCTGCGCCCCGCTGTTGCACCTCGACCGAAACCTCGGCATGGGACGCCGCAAACCTGTGCATTTCGGCGTTCCGTCGCGCATACTGCTGGACATGGCGCCGATCGAGCCCCAGACCAGCTGGCTCCGCGTGGGACAGGCCGCGGAGATGCTCGGCGTGTCCGTGGAGACGCTGCGGCGCTGGGAAGCCGAGGGCCGGGTGCGGATGGAGCGGTCCGAGGGAAACCAGCGGGTGATCGAGGTCGCCGAGGTCACGCGGCTGCTCGCCGAGAAGCGCCGAGCGGCCGCGACGCGGCCGATCGTCGCCCAGTCGGCACGCAACCGGTTCCACGGCATCGTGACCCGGATCGAGAAGGACCGGGTCGCGGCGGTCGTCGAGGTGATGGCCGGCCCGCACCGTCTCGTCAGCCTCATGACGGCCGAGGCCGTCGACGACCTGGGGCTCGAGGTCGGTACGGAAGCGGTCTGCGTGGTCAAGGCGACGAACGTGATCGTCGAGATCCCGCAATGACCGCAACCCCCGGGCGCCGTGCGCCGCGCCTCCTCCCGGTGGCCGCCGTCCTCGCCGCGCTGCTCGCGGCATGCTCGGCGGGGAGCGGCGCGACGGGCGAGCCGGCATCGCCCGCGAGCGCTTCGTCCGCTTCGACGGGCGCCGGCGGCGACTCGCTGTCCGGCGAGCTCCAGGTGTACGCGGCGGCGTCGCTCAAGACGGCCCTCGCCAGCGCCGCGGACGCATGGCACGCCGCAAACCCGGGATCGACGCTCACGGTGTCCAGCGACTCGTCGTCGGCCCTCGAGACGAAGATCGAGCAGGGGGCGCCGGCGGACGTGTTCCTGTCCGCGGACACCTCGAACCCGATGAAGCTCGTCGACGGCGGCTTCGCCGCGGGCGCGAGCGTCGCGTTCGCCGGAAATCGCCTCGTCGTGATCGTGCCGAAGGGGAACCCCGCCGGGATCCAGTCGCCCAAGGACCTCGCCCGGCGCGGCCTGAAGATCATCGCCGCCGGCGACAAGGTGCCGATCACGAAGTACGCCACGCAGCTCGTGGCGAACCTCGGAACGCAGCCCGGCTATCCCGCGGACTTCGCGACGGCTTACGCGGCGAACGTGGTCTCGCAGGAGGACAACGTCGCGGGCGTCGTGGGCAAGGTGGCGCTCGGCGAGGGCGACGCCGGGATCGTGTACCTCACCGACGCCAGGGGATCGGACCGCGTCGACACCGTCGCCGTCCCCGACGCCGCAAACGTCCCGGCGGTGTACGCGGGGGTCGTCGTCAAGGCGTCGATGCAGCAGGATGCCGCCAAGGCGTTCCTCGACTGGCTCGCCGGGCCCCATGGCCAGGCCGTGCTCGCCGGGTTCGGCTTCCTGCCGCCGGCCACATGACCGCCGGCGCGCTGCGGGTGCCCCGCGGCGCACGACGGACGCGGGGGGGCCTGGGCTGGCCGGTGCAGGGGCTCGCGCTCGTTGCCGGCCTCACGCTGGCCCTGCCGGTCGTCGTCCTCGTGGCCCGGGCGATCGTCGACGGGCCGCTCGTCGAGTCGCTCGCCGTCCGCTCTGTCCTCACGGCGCTCGCGCTGAGCCTCGGCACCACGGCGATCAGCCTCGCGGTCACGGTCGCGCTCGGTACGCCGCTCGCGTTGCTCCTCGCGCGTCGGCAGTTCCGCGGGTCGAACCTCCTCGAGACGGTCATCGACCTCCCGATCGTCCTGCCGCCGTCGGTCGCGGGGCTGGCGTTGCTGCTCGTGCTCGGGCGACGCGGGGTCCTCGGCGATTCGCTGACGCTGCTGGGGATCGAGATCCCGTTCACGACCCTCGCCGTGATCGTGGCGCAGACGTTCGTGTCCGCGCCGTTCTTCATCCGCTCGGCGCGCACCGGGTTCGCGTCCGTCGACCACGACCTGGAGGACGCCGCGCGCGTCGATGGGGCGACCGAGCGGCAGCTGTTCCGCTCGATCACGGTGCCGCTCGCGTCGGCGGCGCTCGCCGCCGGGCTCGTCATGAGCTGGGCGCGATCGCTCGGCGAGTTCGGCGCGACGATCATGTTCGCCGGGAACGTCGCCGGAAAGACGCAGACGCTGCCGCTCGTGGTGTACAGCGAGTTCCAGGGCGGCGACCTCGACGCGTCGATCGCGGCGGCCGCGATCCTCGTCCTGGCCGCGTTCGGCGTGCTGATCGCCGTCCGGATCCTGAACTTCGGTCGCGTGCTCGACACGCGCGGCGTCGGCTGACCGTCGCGCACGGAACGGGTCGCGCGAACGACGTAGCGCGGCCCCCACGACCGGGATGGCCGGTGCCCACGAACGGGCCGCTCGCAGCGCGGTCCACCGATTCGATCATGGAAGGCGTCGAACGAGGCAACGCCGCCCGCCGTGCCACCGGCGGTGGCCGTGGCGGCGGGACCGGCTCCCCCCGGGTCCACCTCGGCTCGGCTGTCCCAGGACCCCCGTCATCCCGGTGGCGGGGGTCCTGTTGCGCTCCGGCCGCGTCCAACGCGCGGCCGGCACCCTCCTCCGTCGGGCTCAGCGGGTCGGCGGCGGCATGCGGATCTGGGCGCCGGCGCGGAGGTGCGCGCCGCTGGCGTACTGCGGGTTCCAGGCGTAGATCGTCGAGATCGGGACGCCGAACCAGTGCGCGATCGAGAACAGGTTGTCGCCCGCGCGGATCGTGTAGATGTAGCAGTTCCGGCGATCCGGACAGGGCGTGAGGACGGCGTATCGCGACGCGCTGCCGGTCCGTTGCGTGGGCCGCGGGGTCGGCTTGGGCGTCGGCTTCGGCGTCGGTGCGGCGGTCGGCGTGGGCGTCGGCAGCGGCGTCGGCGTGGGCGTGGGCAGCGGCGTCGGGGCCGGGGTTGCCGACGGTGGGTCGATTGGCGGGGTCGACGCCGTCCCCGGCGGGTCGGTCGGGGCGGGCGTCGGTGCGGGCGTCGAGGCGGCCGTCGGTGCTGGCGTCGCCGCGATCGCGACCGCATCCGAGGACGCGGCGCCGCCGCTGACCACCGGCAGGTCGATGCCGCCGCGCTGGATGACGAAGCCGAACGAGACGCCGGCGCTCAGGATGAGGATGAGGATCGCCGCGACGGTCGCACGCGGGATCGACGACAGGCGCGGCTCCTCGCCCGCGGTCCCGGCGACCGCCCGGCCTCGGACGTAGCGCGGGCAGTCGACGTGCTCGGCCCGCAGGCACGTCACCTCCTGCTGGCGGATGGACTGTGACTTCGGCCTGCCGTACGCCACGCACGTGTGCTCGTCCGCGGGCGAGTGGTAGGGCGAGACGAGGCCGCCATCGCCGAGGTCGAGGCGCAGGTACGGGCACACCGCGGGGTCCGCGGATCGCGGATCGTCGGACGCGAGGAGCACCGGCAGCACCGGTCGCGGCTCGGTCGATCCGTGGTCGAACCGGCCCTCGGGCGCGCTCGGCACCGAGCCGCCCGACAGGGCCGCGGCTGACGCGGGTTCGGTGTCCGGCGCCGGTTCGGTCCTGGGCTCGGGTTCGTCGGGTTCGGGCGCCCCCACGCCGATCCCCTCCGGCTCGTCGCTCAGCTTCGCTCCTCCCAGCGATGCCTCGTGGCCCCCGGGGGCGAGTCTAGTACCTTCCGCTGGCTTGCCGCGGTGGATTCGCGGGTGCTAGTCTGCGCGTCCATCTCGATGCACCCGCTTGCGGGCGCGTTACAGTTGGGTCCAGCCGCCCCGACGCCCCAGTCAGCCCCGGAGCCCAATGGCGCTTCCCCTGGCGGAACCGACACCGCTGCACCCGCGCGAATCCGATGTGTCGCACCTCGCGCCGCATCGCATCCGCCGCTGCACGTACCGCCGGCTGATCTCGATCGACCGCCCCGCCGAGCGCCTGTACGAGGTCGAATGCCTCTACCCGGACCGCCTCGTGCCGATCCCGCTGGGCGACCTGGACACCAGCCTGCCGATCTGCAACGCCTGCACGGCCGCGCACATCTTCCGCGCGGACGAGGACTAGCGCCCCCGCTTGGGCGACGCCGACGCGTGGGAGGTCCTCCCATTCGACGCCGGCACGTTCACGTTTCCGGACGACGAGCCGTGGCCCGGTGAGCAGGGCGTCGTCGTCGCGCATCTCCTGCGAGCGGGCGACGGCCGGCTGTTCCTGTTCGACACCGGCATCGGCGAGGGGCATCCCGCCCTCGACGCCCGCTACGACCCCGTCGAGCGGCCGCTCCCGGACGCGCTGGGCGAGCTCGGGCACGGGATCGAACAGGTCGTCGCGGCCACCAACTGCCACCTCCACGCCGATCACGCGGGCCAGAACCACCACATCCCCGGCATCCCGATCTACGTGCAGCGCGCGGAGCGCGAGATCGCGTCGACACCCGGCTACACCGTGCCGGCGTGGATCGACGGGCCGGGGGTCACCTACGCGGCGATCGACGGCGACACCGACGTGCTGCCGGGAATCCGGATCCTGTCGACGCCCGGGCACTCGCCCGGACACCAATCGCTGCTGGTGACGACGCGCCGCGGGCCCGTGCTGCTCGCCGGCCAGGCGGTGTACTCGCGCGAGGAATGGCTGGACCGGCCGGGCCGGGAAGGGCGTTCCGGCGTCCGGGACCCCGCGCGGTACGAGGCGTCGCTGCGCCGGCTGCATGCGACGGCCGCCATCCGGGTGCACTTCGCGCACGACCGGGCCGTCGTCGATGTGGCCAGCGAGGGCGGCCTGTAAGCCGAGTTCTGTCCCGCGGCTCGCGCCACGGGGACGGTCATCCATCTGGGGCCGCCGGTTGCCCGACGGCTCGTGCAGCCGACCCGAGGGCTGGGCAGCGCGCCTCTCCCCCGGCGAACCGGGTTGCGCCCTCCTATTTGGCCTTGCTCCGGGTGGAGTTTGCCGCGTTTCACTCCGGCCCCGAGGGGCCGGCATCGTCACTGTGGCACTGGTCCTCGCCTCACGGCGGACGGGCGTTACCCGCCACCCTGCGCTGGGGAGCTCGGACTTTCCTCAGGCCGACCGGTCGCCCG
>JAICUI010000021.1 GCA_025935925.1 Chloroflexota bacterium | reverse complement strand
TATTGGTGAAAGTCAGTTTCGGCCAGCTATTGGTGAAACTCCGGGCGACGTGAGCGGCGAGACCATCGAAGTTGCGTTCGCAAGAAGAAGCTCTCTGGGCCGTCCGCCGAGATCTATGCGGGGATGTCCCTGTCGTCATGTGGAGACGCACGCGGACGCTGAGGCGAAGCGCCAGGCGCTCGTGGAGGCGGTGGCGAAGGCCGAACGGCCCGGGATCGTCTACGTCGCGACGCGCCGGGCCGCCGACGAGCTCGCGTCGCGGCTCCAGTCGGCCGGCGTCGACGCGGTGGCGTACCACGCCGGGCTCGGCGCCGCCCGCCGGCGCGACGTCCAGGCGGCGTTCATGGACGGCCGGGACGGCGTGATCGTCGCGACGATCGCGTTCGGCATGGGCATCGACAAGCCCGACGTCCGGTTCGTGTACCACCTCGACGTCTCCGAGAGCCTCGACGCGTACCACCAGGAGATCGGCCGCGCCGGTCGCGACGGCGAGCCCGCCGAGGCGCGGCTGTTCTACCGGCCGGAGGACCTCGGGCTCCGGCGCTTCCAGTCGGCGCCCGCGCGGATCGACGAGGCGGACGTGCGTGCCGTCCTCCGCGCGCTCCGGCGTGCCGGTGGCGCCGCGACGCCAGCGGACGTCGCGACGTCCGCACGACGCTCGCGACGGCGCACCGATGCCGTCCTTGCCCGGCTCGAGGACGAAGCCGCGATCGAGATCCGGGCCGACGGGACGATCGTTCCGGCGATGGACGAGGGCGCCGTGCCGTCGGCGGACTCCATCGCGGCGACGGTGGTCGCGGGGCAGGAGCGTCGCCGGGTCGTCGAGCGGTCGCGTGTCGAGATGGTGCGCGCCTACGCCGAGGCCGTCGGCTGCCGGCGTGCCGCGCTCCTCGGCTACTTCGGCGAGCCGTTCGAACCGCCGTGCGGCCGCTGCGACCGCTGCCGGGCGCTGAGCCCGGACGATGCGCGAGCCGTGGCCCCGGCCGACCCTGCGCCATTCGCAGCAGGGAACCGCGTCCGGCATGCGACCTTCGGCGCGGGAACCGTGACGGGCATCGAGCCCGACCGGGTGACGGTGGCCTTCGACGAGGTGGGCTACCGGACGATCGCCCTCGAGGCCGTGACGGCCGTGCTCGTGGTGGAGGAGCCGGGTGAGGGCGGCTGAGCGACGGGCCTGCGCTGCGAGCCGGCCCGGCCGGCCGCTCTCGTACGATGGATGACGCCATGCCCGATCCCGCCCACGCACGTGCGAACCCCGCTGCCGACGCGGCGCCTGCACCGGACGCCGCGCGCGATGGGGCTGCCGACGCCGGCCTCCGTCGGCGCAGGGTCGCGCGGCGGGTGCGGGCCGCGACACGCCAGCTCGTCGACAGCGCGGAGGACCTCGCCGGTGCCCTCGGCGACGCCGTCGTCGGGACCGCCGGCGATGCGATCACGGACACGCTCGTCCCGAAGGCGGAGGCGCTCGCCCAGCGCGTCGTCACGCGCCAGCGCCGGTACCGGCTCCGGCGCCACCCGGAGCTGCAGCCGCTGCCCAACCTGTACCGCGTCCATCCCGAGGCGCGCCTCGCGCCTGTCCGGGAGCTCGGGCTCAGCACGATCCCCGTCGATGAGATCGTCGGGACGGCCGTCGAGGGCATCGACCAGCGAGGCCAGGACTTCAAGCCGCTCGGGGCGTTCCGGTCGACGAACTGGGAAGCGCGCTGGCAGCGGCTGAAGAAGGCGAGCGATCGCCTCGCCTCGCTGCCGCCCATCGATGTGCTCAAGACGCCGGAGGGCTACTGGGTCGTCGACGGCCACAATCGCGTCGCGGTCGCCAAGGCGAACGGGCAGATCGACATCGACGCCGACGTCAAGGCGGTGATCCTGCCGGGCCAGGGTCCGGTGCGGCCCGCCGGCCCGCTCGCGCCCGTGCTCGTCGACTCCGCGGGGCTGACGGCCACCCGACGCCCGCCCCGGCGGCGGCGCCCGAAACCCGAGGCGGCCAGGGAGTCCGCGGAGCCGACGGCGCGGCACGCGCCGGAAGCGCCGCCGGACGACGCGGCCGACCCGACGGCGCAGGACGCGCCGGAAGGCGACGCGTCGAAAGGCAACGCGCCCGAAGCGGGAGCCACGTGACCCGGAGGCTGCGCCTCGACTGGCCCGATCCCGCGCCGTTCGAGGCCCGCGATGGCCGGCCGATTCGGATCCTCGCGATCTCCGACGATCCCGACCGGACGCTCGACGATGCGCGGAATCGCGAGCCGCTCGGCCCGATCGACCTCGTCGCGGGCTGCGGGGACCTGTCGCCGGAGTGGCTCTCGTTCGTCGCCGACGCCTTCGTCGCGCCGCTCGTGTACGTGCGCGGGAACCACGACGACCGAGGGCCATGGCCGGCGCCGCCGGGCGTGCCCGCGCCCGCGACCGGCGTCGACCGTCGGACGCTGCCGGGCCTCCCGATCGTCGCCCTGTCGTGGCCGCGGTTCACGCGCGATGGCGCCCGCCGCGACGAGTGGAGCGCGTGGACGCAGGTCGGACGGCTCGGCATCGACGCCGTCCGCAGCCCGCGCCCGCCGGCGCTGATCGTGAGCCACGTCCCGCCGCAGGGCGCGGGCGACACGCCGACGGACCCGTATCACCGTGGCTTCGCCGCGTACCGGTTCCTCGCGGACCGGCTGCGGGTGCCCCTCTGGCTGCACGGCCACACGAACCTCGCCGCGCAAGCCGGGTGGACCGACCGCCGCGGGCCGACCACGCTCGTCAACGCGACGGGCTCGGTGCTCGTCGAGCTCGATCCGCCGCCGCCGGGGCGAACTGACACGGCCGTGTGACGGCCGCGAGGCGGCCGTCGAACCCCGGCGATGGGCCGCGCTCGCGATCCTGCTTGCCGCGGCGGCACGCTCGGGCCGCCGAAGGGGACCCGATGGAGGATTCGATGGACGCGATCGCCCTGCTCAAGGCCGACCACGACAAGGTCAAGGACCTGCTCGCGCAGCTCGAGAAGACGACGGAGCGCGGCGTCAAGACGCGCCAGGAGCTGTTCGCGACGATCAAGGGCGAGCTGACGCTGCACGAGATCGTCGAGGAGGAGATCTTCTATCCCGAGCTGAAGGCGCATCCCAAGGCCGAGGCGACCGTCCTCGAGGGGTTCGAGGAGCATCACGTCGTCGACCTGCTGATGGGCGAGCTGGAGCAGCTGCCGGTCGAGGACGAGACCTGGGGCGCGAAGGCGACGGTCATGAAAGAGAACGTCGAGCACCACATCGAGGAGGAGGAGGGCGAGATGTTCAAGCAGGCTCGCCAGGCCTTCGACCGGGCGGAGCTCGACGACCTCGGCCGGCGGATGCAGGAGCGAAAGGTGAGCGCCGGCCGCGAGCTCGGGATCCCGGTCAACGGCCCGGGCTGAGCGCCGCCTGCGGCCACGCGCGGCCGCGCGTCAGCTCGTCGGGATGATGACGAGGAACCTGCCGTCGCGGCCCGGGTAGTGGCCCTCCGGGCGCCGCCAGGGCAGGTAGTTGCGCCGCATCTCGGCCGCATCCTGGAACACGCCCGGGCCGTCGCTCGGACCCCAGATCCGCGACACCCGCGGGTACCAGGGGTCGATCACGTAGGCGCCGGTGACGCGCGCGTCGTGGAACAGCCGCGGATCCGCGTCGGCCTTGAACCCGTTCATCACCCACGCGTGCGCGCCCCGCCATGCCATCAGGATCGCGGGGTGGCCGGTTGACGCGATGGCCTTGGCGGCCCCTCGCAGCGCCGCGGCGCGCGTGTCGTAGATCCGCAGCCGGTAGTCGACGTCGCCGAGGCCTTCGAGGGTCGCGACCATCCCGAGCGGCCCGGTGCCGCCGTTGCGGCTGTCCGCCCGCGTCGTCGCGTCGTGGAGCGCTCCCAGGATCCGGACCTGGCGCGCGCGGCTGGTGTCGACGCGGTCGCCCGTGATGTTGAGCGCGATCTGGACGGCGGCCGCCGCGCACCACGTGTTCTCGAGCTCGCTCACGAAGACGCGCGCCGGCCGCGTGGCGACGTGGTAGGTGATCGCCGTGCGGGCGGGCTTCGGCGTGGGTGACGGCGTCGGCCCGACGCTGGGATCGGGGAGGGGGCTGGTGCCCGGGGTGGGGTCCGTCGATGCGACCGGGCCGCCGGACGACACCGCCGATGAGATGGGCACGACCGAGGGTCCCGCGGCCGCGACCTTCGCCGACGAGCGCGGGTGCAGGACTTCGTGGGTCACCGCCCCGGCGACGTTCCACGCGACGACGCCGACGACGACGGCGAGCACGAGGAACGCCACCAGCCCGAGATCGCTGCGCATCCCGCGGTCGACTCGCCGGCGGCGTGGCGGCGGCGGTTCGTAGATGGGCCCGGGTTCCGGCGCGCGACGTGCCCCATCCGGTGCAGGCGCCGGCGGTGGCCCGTCGCGCGGGTCGGGCACCGGGAGATCGGCTCGGGGATCGCTCATCGCTGCCTGAGGACGGCGTCCGGCGCGGCCGTGTTGCGCTGCGGGGCCGCTCGCCAATCGGCGGCAAGCAGGCCGTACAGGTATTCGCCGGCCCACCCGTCGCCGTCGCGGAAGCTGTCCCGCAGCTCGCCCTCGCGGGCGAACCCGAGGCGTTCGAGGAGCCGCCAGGAGCGCTCGTTCCGGGTGTCGCAGTCGGCCGCAACCTTGTGCTTCCCACGATCCTCGAACAGGTAGCGGAGCACCTCGCCGACCGCCTCGGTCCCGACGCCGTGGCCCTGTGCCTCGGGATGGAGGGTGAACCCGATGTCGGCGATCGCCGGCTCGTCGCCCCGGGCGCGGAACCCGCAATCGCCGAGGATCCGGTCGGGCTCGTCGCGTGGCGCGATCGCGAGCTGGAACCACTGGCCCGGCTCGTCGGGATGCGCGTCGCCGAGCCACCCGATGAACGCGCGCGCCTGGTCCAGCGGATATGGCGCGGACCAGCTCTGATAGCGCGCGACCTCCGGCATCGATCGGTAGCGTGCGAAGGCGGCCGCGTCACCGGCGCGGAAGCGCCGGATCACGAGCCGCGGGGTCAGCAGCCGGTCGAAGACGGTGTCCACGACCGGATGGTAGGCGCGTGCGACCGGGCGGTCACTCCGACGCGTCCCGGGCGGTGGAGCCCCGCGGCGCACCGCCGGGGCCGAGCAGCTCGTCGGCCCACGCGCCGACCCCAGGCCACACGTGCGCGACGCCCACCTCGCGGAACGTTTCGGCGCTCGTCGTCGTCCCGACCGCGGCGAACGGTGCGCCGGCGGCCCGGGCCATCTCGAGGTCGACCGTGGTATCGCCGACGTAGACCGACTGCGCCGCCGCGACGCCGAGCTCCTCGAGCGCACGCAGCAACGCCTCCGGGTGCGGCTTGCCATGGTCGACGTCGTCCGCGTAGATCGCGACGTCGAACGTCCCGTCGAGGCCTAGCCGGGCGAGGTTCGGCACGACGACGCCGCGGGTCGACGCCGTCACGAGCCCGAGCCGCACGCCCTTCCCGCGGAGCCGGCGGAGCGCGCCACGCGCCCACGGCATCGCGCGGGGCCGCATCGTCGACATCTCGCGCGCCCACCGTTCCGAGACGTCCGCCCAGAGGTGCTCGGGCACGCCGAGCTCGCGGTACGACCGCCGCCAGTCGGGGGTGTAGCCGGTCCGGAACCAGGCGCGGGTCATCGTGATCCCATGCGGCGCGAGGGCGGCGACGTTCGCGCGGTAGATCATCCCGAGCGTGTCGACGAGGGTTCCATCCCAGTCGAACACGGCGGCGGCGGGCAGCGTCGGCTCCGGTGCCACGGCCGGAATCTACCTAGCCCGTGACGCCCAGGGCGATCGCGCCGACGCCGAAGGCGCCGATGACGATCGCCGCCAGCACGTTGATCCCGCCCACGACGCGCGGCGTCAGCCGCGTCCGCAGCGCCGAGACCGCCGCGGTGAGGATCGCCCACCAGGCGACGGACCCGAGGAACACGCCGGCGACGACGGCCGCCGCTCCGCCTGGCCCGCCGGTCCCGGCGCCGATGCTCGCGAACAGCGCCCCGAACGACAGGATCGTGGCCGGGTTGGTCAGCGTGAGGCCCACCATTCAACCGGCGCGGAGGACGAGTCCCTCGTCGGCGCGAAGCGCCACGACATCGGCGACAGGCTCACCATCGCGATCCAGGTGCGTCGAGAGCTCGACCGTCCAGTCTCCGGCGACCGGCATCGACACCGGCTCGGGTCGCAGGTTGAGCGCGATCAGGAACCGTCGGCCGCCGGCGACGCGCTCGAACGCCACGACGCCGTCCGGCGCATCGACGTCCGCCCAGTCGCCGGCCTCCAGGGCCGGCTCCGAGCGCCGCAGGGCGAGCAACCGGCGATGCAGCGACAGCATCGATCGCGGGTCGTCCCGCTGCGCCTCGACGCTCCACGCCCCGGCGTCGTCGATCATCGGCAGCCACGGTTCGGCAACGGAGAACCCGGCGTTGATGCCGTCCCGCGTCCACGGCATCGGCGATCGCTCCGGGTCACGACCCGCGACGTCGACGCTCCGCTCCGACGGCACGGGAACGTCCGGCAGCCCCAGCTCGTCGCCGTAGTACAGCGTCGGCGTTCCGCGCAGGGTCAGCAGCAGCATCGCGGCGACGCGCGCCTGCGCGGCGCCGACCCGGCTCGCGACCCTCGGCTGGTCGTGGTTGCCCAGCACCCAGTTCGGCCACGCGCCGACGGGCAGGGCGTCCTCGTAGGCGGCGACCGCGGTCCGGATCGCGCCGGCCTCCCAGGGAAGCGTCACGAGCGCGAAGTTGAACGGCAGGTGCGCACCGCGGCCGTCCCGGCCGTAGTAGCGGACGAGGCGCCGTGGCTCCATGTAGACCTCGCCGATGAGCACCCGTTCCGGGTAGGCGTCCGCGGCGTCGCGGAGCTCGGCGAGCCGCGCCTCCATGTCCGGCCCGTCGCCGTGCTGGAGGGCGCCGCGGGCCTCGAGGCCGAGGCCCGGGAGCGCCTCCGGTGCCTCGGTGATCGGGCCATCACGCCACGGGGCGTCGTCCTTCGCGATCATCCACAGCACGTCGATACGGAAGCCGTCGATCCCGCGCTCGAACCAGAAGCGCACGTGGCCGAGCATCGCCTCCCGCACCGCTGGGTTGCGCCAGTCGAGCTCCGGCTGCTCGGGCAGGAACGAGTGATACCAGTACTGGCCCGTCGGCTCGTCGAAGGTCCACGCCGGGCCCCCGAACTGCGATTCGAGGTCGTTGGGCGGCCCGCCCCCGGGCGCCGGGTCGCGCCAGATGTACCACTCGCGGTGCGCCGAGTCCCGGGAGGAGCGCGCATCCACGAACCACGCATGATCCGACGAGGTGTGGTTGGGGACGAAGTCGAGCAGCACCCGCAGGCCGCGCCCGTGCGCCTCGGCGACCAGGCGGTCGACGTCGGCGAGCGAGCCGAAGACCGGGTCGATGTCCCGGTAGTCCGCGACGTCGTACCCGTAGTCGCGCATCGGCGACCGGAAGACGGGCGACAGCCAGACGGCATCGACGCCCAGCCAGGCGAGGTGATCGAGCCGGTCGACGATCCCGGCGAGGTCCCCGATGCCGTCACCCGACGCGTCGGCGAACGAGCGCGGGTAGACCTGGTACACGACCCCGCGCTGCCACCAGAGCGGTCCGGCGCCGGGATCCGGCCGGGACGCACCCGGCGCGGTCAACTCCTGGGCAGGACGACGACGCGCCGGTTCGGCTCCTCGCCGATGGACTGGGTCGCGACCGAGGCGTTGTCCCGGAGCGCGAGGTGGATCCAGCGCCGTTCGAGGGCGGGCATCGGCTCGAGCTGCAGCATCTTCCCGGTCTCGGCGACCCGGTCCGCGGCGCGCGTCGCGAGGTCGACGAGCTGCCGCTCGCGGCGCCCCCGGTAGTCCTCGACGTCGACGAGCACGCGGGTCCACTGGCCCGTGCGGCGCGAGAGCATCAGGTTCACGAGGTGCTGGAGAGCGGACAGCCGCTCGCCCTTGCGACCGATGAGCGACCCGAGGGCCTCGCGGTCCGCCCCGTCGCCGACGACGTTGAGCCGGCTGGTCTCGCCCTCGCGGATCTCGACGGTGACGCCCTCGAACCCGAGGTGGCCCATGAGCGTCTCGAGGATCTCCTTCCCCGCGGCGAGCGCCTCGGGGGTGGCCTCCGCCGCCTCGAGCTCGGCACGCTCCATCGCGAGCGAGCCGCGCGCGGTGGTCACGGCGGCGACCTCGGCGGCGCTCAGCTCGGAGCCGCCGCGCGCGGGGCGGTCGTCGCGGCGCGGTGCGCCGCCGGGATGATCGTCGCGCCGGGGACCGCGGTCGCCGCCCGGCCGCCGATCGCCGTACCGCTGGCCACCCGCATGGCGGTCGTCGCGGCGCGGTCCGCGGTCACCCTGCGGCCGGTCGCCGTAGCGCGGACCGCCGGGGCGATCGTCGCGTCGGGGACCGCGGTCGCCGCCCTGCGGCCGGTCGCCGTAGTCGCGGCGCGGGCCGTGATCGTCGCGGACCGGCGGCGTCGGCAGCGGCTTCGCCTCGGCGGCCTCGCGCTTGGGGGCCGCGCCGCCGAGCGCGCTCCGCGGCGCCGCCACGATCCGGGCGGGCTCGGCGCCCATCCCGAGGACGCCGCGGCTGCCCGGGGTCAGGATCTCGAAGTCGAGGTCCCCGAGACCGACGCCGAACGCGTCGCAGGCCGCCTTGATGGCCTCCTCGACCGACTTGCC
The DNA here is from genome assembly GCA_025935925.1 of Chloroflexota bacterium. Classification (GTDB taxonomy): domain Bacteria; phylum Chloroflexota; class Limnocylindria; order Limnocylindrales; family CSP1-4; genus CAIXZV01. The sequence continues at coordinate 34,856 of JAICUI010000021.1, read as the reverse complement.
GGTGAACTCCTGGTACTCGCTCATGTCAGCGTCGTCTCCCTCGTCGGCCGCTCCGCTGGCGGTTGGGCCGGATCGTCGATTGGGCCGCGATGCCCCGATCGACGGCTGCTGCCGAGCGCTCCGCCGCGCCCGATGATTGACCGCGTTCGACGGGCTTGGGCTCCGGGATCTTCACGGGGAAGCGCGGCGTGTGGTTGCGCGCGAACCCCGGAAACCACCCGAACAGCGGGAACATCCCGCCCCAGCCCAGGATGAGGTACTGCTGGAGGATCTGGATCAGCGTCGCCGTGATCCAGTAGATGAACAGGCCCGCCGGCAGGATCCCGCCGTACAGGATCGAGATGAGCGGGAGGAAGTAGGCCATCTGGCGCTGGACGCGCGCGTTGGGGTCGTCGTTCTTGGGGTCGGCGACCGGCAGCGTCATCCGCGACGCCACGAGCTGCACCAGCGAGGAGGTGATCGCGAGGAGGCTGATCCCGAAGCCCGCGATGTACAGGCCGGTCGTGATCGGCTCCGGGAGGCCCCAGTTCACGCCCCAGACGGTGGCGTTGAGGCAGGGGTTGGTCACGTGGCCCGCGGCGTCGAACACGGCCTGCGTCGGGCAGGTGATGCCGGGGAACAGGTTGATCCCGAACACGTGCCACATCGCGCTCGGGTCGTGGTTCGTGAGGCCCTGGCTGATGACCGAGTACATCGGGATCAGCAAGCCGAACTGGAGCAGGATCGGGAGGCAGCCACCGGCGGGGTTGATGCCGCGCTGGCGGTAGTACTCCTGCACCGCCGCCTGCTGCTTCACGCGGTCGCCCTTGTACTTCGCCTGGAGCTGCTTCACCTCGGGCTGGATCAGCTGCATCCGGCGCGTCGACACCAGCTGCCGGCGGTAGAGCGGGATCACCAGGACGCGCAGCACGACGGTGAGCAGGAAGATCGCGATGACGACGTTGCCCTGGAACACCTGGTGGAAGAACACCAGCGTGATGAACAGGGCCTGGAAGATGGGCGTGAACAGCCAGGCGAGGAGCTCGACCGGGTTGGCGCCCGGGGTCGCGGGCACGAGCGGCGCCTGCGAATGGGACGGCGTCGGGGCGCCGCTCGCGCCAGGCTGCTGGCCGAGCGGCGAGCACGCCGCGACGACGAGCACGATGACGACGAGCAGGAGCAGCGGCGCGAGCCGACGGAGCTGGGGCTGGAGGCGCGTCACGCGGGATCTTCTATCCGTCTAGGGGACCGGGTCGTACCCGCCCGGGTTCCAAGGGTGGCATCGGCCGATGCGCTGCGCGCCCATCCAGGAGCCGCGCAGCAGGCCGTATTTCCGGATCGCCTGCTCCGTGTACCGGGAGCAGGAGGGTTCGAAGCGACAGCTCGAGGGCATCCAGGCGAACACGAGGCGGTAGAGGCGGATCAGCCCCGTCCCGATCGCGATCCCCAGCCCTCTCACGGCTCCGCTTGACCTCCCAGCACGCCTCCCGAGCGGAGGATGCGTCGCAGTGCCCCGACCAGTGCGTCGTGGTCGGCCTCGACGATCGCGGGCCGGGCGATGATGAGGACGTCCCAGCCGGGCTGGAACGAGGGCGCCATCACCCTGAGCACCTCGCGGATGCGGCGCCGGACGCGGTTCCGTACGACGGCTCCTCCGAGCCGCTTGCCGGTCGCGAGCCCGAACCGGGTCTGGGTCAGATCGGTCCGGACGAAGCGCCCGACCAGCAGTGGATGCGTCCTGGTGACGCCTCCCTCCGCCAGCCTGGCGAACTCGCCCGGGCGGGAGAGCATGACGAGCCGCAGCGGGTTGTGACTGCGCCCGTCGGTCAGGCCGAGAGCTGCTTCCGCCCCTTGGCTCGCCGGCTCGCAAGCACGCGCCGCCCGCCCGCCGTCTTCATGCGGGCGCGGAAGCCGTGCTCCTTCGCGCGGTGGCGCTTCTTGGGCTGAAACGTCGGCTTGCCCATCGGGACTGTCCGTGATCCTCTCCATCTGCCCTGGGACCCGGAGGTTCCGTCCCCTAGAGGCACGCAAACGCGCCGAGCGCCCGAAAGCGCGACGGCGCGTGTTCGTCGGCGGGATGATATGGCTCGCCACGAAGGAGTGTCAAACGTGGCGGGGTCGCCGCGGGGGCCGTCGACGGGGCCGCGGACGCACCAATTTGCCGCGCGCGCGAGGCTCGACGACCGCCTCCCGGGCTCGCGCACGATACTCCCCAGGAGTATGCGGGAATCGCCTTGCGACCCCTCCTCGGGCCGGTGTATTGTTCCCGAGCCCTAGGCGCCGGGACGCCGCGGGAGGCCTCCCCGAGGGGGACCCGCACGCGCTACCACGAAGGGTGTCCCAGGTCCGTCGCACCGTACTCTCCTCGCTCTGGTCCCCGTTTTCCGCTACCCATCAACAGCCCCCGTCACCAGGTATCCGATCGACCGTATGGACGCGAAGCAGGTGTGGCGTGCGGCCCTCGGTGAGCTCCAGGTCTCACTGTCGCCGGCCAACTTCGAGACGTGGCTCCGGGATACGCATCTCGTGGACGTCGACGACAACCGCTTCCGGATCGCGGTTCCCAATGGCTTCGCCAAGGACTGGCTGGACACCCGGTACCGGTCCCTGATCTCGCAGACGCTCGCCCGGGTCGTGGGGTACAGCGTCCAGGTCGACTTCGTGGTGACGCCGGTCGCCGAGGCGCAGGCGCAGGTGACGACCCTCGCGTCGCAGCCCGTCCGCGTCGAGCCGACGCGCGTCGGCGCGCCCGAAGGCGCCGCCGGCGGCGCGACCTACCTCAACCAGCGCGACACCTTCGCGAACTTCATCGTCGGGTCGGCGAACCGGCTCGCCCACGCGGCATCGCTTTCGGTCGCCGAGCGCCCGGGCCACGCGTACAACCCGCTGTTCCTGTACGGCGGCGTCGGGCTCGGCAAGACGCACCTGATGCACGCGATCGGGAACGCGGTCGTCTCGAAGTTCCCCCGCAAGCGCGTGGCGTACGCGACGTCCGAGAAGTTCACCAACGAGTTCATCACCTCGATCCAGCAGGGCAAGATCGACGAGTTCCGCGCGCGCTATCGGCGGATCGACCTGCTGCTGATCGACGACATCCAGTTCATCGCCGACAAGGAACGGACGCAGGAAGAGTTCTTCCACACGTTCAATGCGATCCACGAGGACGGCAAGCAGATCGTGCTGTCCTCCGACCGGCCGCCGAAGGCGATCCTGACCCTCGAGGAACGGCTGCGGTCGCGGTTCGAGTGGGGGCTGATCGCGGACCTCACGGCGCCGGACCTCGAGACGCGCATCGCGATCCTCCGGGCGAAGGCCGAGGAGCAGGGCACGCCGATCACGTCGGACGTGATCGAGTTCATCGCGCGCAAGGTCGTGTCCAACATCCGCGAGCTCGAGGGCGCCCTCAACCGGATCGTCGCGTACGCGTCGATGGGCGCGATGCCGATCACGATCGAGCTCGCGCAGGCCGTCCTGTCGAACGTCCTGTACAACCCGAAGAAGCGCCAGGTGACGCCGGAGCGGATCGCCAAGGCGGTCTCGGACTACTACGGCGTCGGCATGGAGCAGCTGCAGGGCCAGAAGCGCGAGAAGTCGATCGTCGTGCCCCGCCAGATCGCGATGTACCTGATGCGCGAGGAGACGGACGTCTCGCTGCTGCGGATCGGCGCCGAGCTCGGTGGGCGGGACCATTCCACGGTCCTGCACGCGTGCGACAAGATCAACCGCGAGATCCAGGTCAACGACGACATGCGCCGCGAGGTCGCGGCGGTCCGCGAGCTGATCTACGCCGACTAGGTGTGGTCCCCACACACGTCGTTGACAGAATGAGAGCCCTCTGTTCCGGTTGGGGTGTCTGAAGCTCCAACAGGGAAAGGGCTCTCGTGGGACATCCTAGACCGAGGCTGAGCGTCTTCAGCCGCGAGGTGCTCGTTGGTCGCGTGCTCGAGCAGGGCTGGCGGGCAGCCCACGTCGCCGAGCAGCTCGAGATCAGCCGGGCCACCGCGTACAAGTGGGTCCGCCGGTACCGCGCAGAGGGTGAGGCCGGTCTGCTCGACTGGAGCTCGCGCCCACATCGCTCGCCGCGCCGGCTTCCGGCATCGCTTGAGGCGCAGATCGTTGCCGCAAGGGCGGAGTGGCGGTACGGGCCGGACCGCCTGGGCCCGCTGCTGGGCCTGCCGCCCTCGACCGTGCACCGGGTCCTCGCCCGGCGTGGCGTGAGCCGCATGCGCGACGCCGACCGGGTGACGATGGCGCCGGTGCGCTATGTGGCCTGCCATCCCGGGGCGCTCGTCCACCAGGACCACAAGAAGCAGGGCCGGATCCCCGACGGCGGTGGCTGGCGGGTCCTCGGTCGGGACGGCACGCGTGACCACCAGCGAGCCCGCGTGGGGTACGACCACCTTGAGGTCATCGTCGACGACGCCAGCCGGCTGGCGGTCGTGGTCGCAGTCCCCGATGAGTCGGGCGCATCGGCCGCCCACGGCCTCGAGGTCGCGGCAGCCGAGTTCGCCTGGGTCGGGATCAGGATCGAACGCGTCCTCACCGACAACGGCTGGGCGTACACCCACTCGACGGCATATCGAGCGGTCCTCGCTCGCCTCGATGCCCGGCACAAGCGCACGAGGCCCTGGCGACCTCAGACCAACGGCAAGGCCGAGCGGTTCATCCAGACGCTCATCAACGAGTGGGCCTACGCCCGGCCGTACGCCACGAACCGGGAACGCCAACAGGCACTCCCGGAGTTCGTCGACTTCTACAATCGGCGCCGACCCCACACGGCGCTCGGCGGGCGGTCACCCCTCGACGCTGTCAACAACGTTTCTGGGGACCACAACTAGGTCGCGCGGCCGAGGGCTCGGGGCGGGCCGAGGCAGTGAAGCGATCCGGCGCGACGCCTTGGGTCGCGGCCCTCCGCCCCTGGTGACTCGCGGCCCTTGCTGGCCGGTGCGTGCCCATCTCCGTGTCGACGCTCCGACGAGGCGCTTCGCGGAGCCCTCCCGACGGCACGTCCGGACCGGCGACCGCGCTCTTCGCGCCCGTATGCGCTGCATTCCTTGCCGGAACGCAACGCGACCGATGAAGCTCCGCTGGTGGCCCGCTCGCGGCGCCTTGCAACTGCAGCGATGCATGCGGCGCATCGCTTCCGGCCGAAGGGCGCCACCGTCGAACCTCGACGAGCGCTTGTCGGTCCGTAGGCTCGGCGGCCAGGCATGGAGCGACTGCGCCGGACCGAAGGCAATCGCGGCGGCCGGCGCACGGCGCGCGCGCGCGTGGCACCCGCTGCCGGGCGAGGCCGGGGCGCAGGGGCGACCTGGGCGAGACCGGGCGGAGGTCCGACGGCGCGCACGGACGACGTGCGCTAGACCGGGGGACCGCGGGGTGGCGGCCGGCTCGCGGGCCGGCTCGGCCAGCAGGCGAGTCGCCGGTGGACACCACCCGCCGAATCGGTGGACAACCGCTCGGCAGCGTGGGCAGCAACGCCCCGAGCGGGGACCGCATCGTGTACGAATCACTCCTCACCCACCGCCGCCTCACGTCCGGCCACGACGAAAGCGGATCGCTCCACCGCCGGCCCGCGACGCCGTCCGCGATGGGCCCGTCACCGTCCACGGCCCACAGCCGCTCGTCCACCGGCGATCGCCGCACGCCCGTGCACGCTCGTCCCCCGTTTCCACGGCATGACTACGGTGATGATGGAATGTCAAACTAGATCCCTCACTCCACCAGAGATCCACCGGCCCGCCCGCGCGGCGCACCCCCGCCCTGGAGACAACCCGACGTGAAGCTCTCGGTCATGCAGGAGAACCTCGCCCGCGGCCTGTCGGTCGTGTCGAGGGCGGTCTCCAGTCGCAGCACCCTGCCGGTGCTGGCCAATGTCCTGCTCCGGACCGAGGACGCCGGCCTGAAGCTGACGGCGACGAATCTCGAGATCGGCATCACGTACTGGGTGCCGGGCAAGATCGAGAGCGATGGCGCGACCACCGTCCCGGCCCGGCTGCTGACCGACCTCGTGAGCAGTCTCCCGGGCTCCGAGAAGGTCGATCTCGAGCTCCAGGGCACCGACACGCTCCACCTGCGGTGCGGCCGCTTCGCGACCCACGTGAAGGGCATCGATGCGGACGAGTTCCCGACGATCCAGACGTCCGGCGAGCGCCCGACCACGCGCATCGCGCAGAAGGTCCTCAAGAAGGCCCTCGAGGAGACGATCTTCGCGGCCGCGAGCGACGAGGCCCGGCCGATCCTGACCGGCGTGCTTGCGAGGTTCGAGGGCGACAAGCTGACCCTCGCGGCGGCCGACAACTATCGGATCGCGGTCCGGACGATCGACGTGCTCGACCCGGTCGAGGCGGTCTCGGTGGTCATCCCGGCGCGCGCCCTGGCGGAGCTCGGCCGGATCCTGGCCGACACCGACGACCCGGTCGACCTGGTGCTCGCGCAGGCGCGCAACCAGGTGCTGTTCCACCTCGAGGGCATCGATCTCGTGTCTCGGCTGATCGACGGCCAGTTCCCCAACTACCAGCAGGTCCTGCCGGCAAGCCATGCGAGCAAGGCGCAGTTCGACCGCGACGAGCTGCTGCGTGCCGTCAGGCCGGCGGCGCTCATCGCGAGCTCCTCGGCGAACATCGTCAAGCTCCAGGTGGGCGGCGACGGAACGGGCGTCACGGTCACGGCGACGGCCGAGGTCGGCGACTACTCGGGCGATGTCGAGGCTGCGGTGGAGGGCGACGCGACCACGATCGCGTTCAACGCGCGCTACCTCGCGGACGTCCTGGGCAACGTCGGCGCGGACCGCTTCTCCCTCGAGCTCAACGGGCCCCTCTCGCCGGGCGTGTTCCGGCCGGTGGGCGACGACGGGTACGTGCACGTGGTGATGCCCGTCCGGACGACCTCCTGACGAGCGCGACGGCCGACCCTCGCCCGGCCACCGCCGACACCCCGATCCTGCTCGGCCTCGCCCTCCGCGACCTGCGCGGCTACGCGTCGCTCGACGCGGTGTTTCCACCGGGACCGCAGCTCGTCTGGGGTCCCAACGCCGCGGGCAAGACCAGCCTCCTCGAGGCGATCGTGCTCCTCGCGTGGGGCCGTTCGCATCGGACCGGCGCGGACGGTGAGCTCGTCCGGTGGGGGCAGGAGGTTGCGAGGGTCGATGCGCGCGTGGGACGAACCGGGACCCCGGTCGAGGACCGGGACGCGGTCGAGGTGGCGCTGACGCGGACGGCGAGCGGTGGCGCCCGGAAGCGGATCCGGGTGAACGGGGTGTCCCGTCGCGCGGCGTCGCTCGCCGGCGTGTTCCGGACCGTGCTGTTCGCGCCCGAGGAGATGCTGCTCGTGATCGGGTCGCCGTCGCTCCGGCGCGAAGCGCTGGACCGGCTCGCGGGCCAGCGGTCACCGGCGTATCTCGCCGACCTCGCGACGTACGGCCGGGCCCTCCAGCAGCGGAACTCGCTGCTCCGTCTCATCCGCGAGGAGCAGGCGGCACGATCGGACCTTCGGTTCTGGGACACCACGCTGCTCGACGCCGGGACGGCGGTCCGCGAGGAGCGGCTGCGGCTCCTGGCGGCGCTCGCCGAGCCGCTGGCGGCGGCTCACGCCGAGATCGCGCCGGACGAGGCGGCTGCCGGTCGGATCGGGCTCGGCTATGCCACGAACGCCCCGCAGCAGCCCGGCGAGTCGGTCCGCGACGCGCTCGCGCGGCGGCTCGCCGAGACCGCCGAGAAGGAGGTCTGGAACGGGACGACGCTCATCGGTCCGCACCGTGACGACCTCGTGTTCGAGCTCGGCGGCCGGGCGATGGCCGCGTTCGCGTCGCGTGGCCAGCAGCGGACGGCGATCCTCGCGTTCAAGCTCGCGGAGCTCGACCTGCTCACCGCGCTCGACGGCCGCCCCCCGCTGCTCCTCCTCGACGACGTGTTCTCCGAGCTGGATCCGGAGCGCCGGTCGCACCTCGTCCGGCGGATCGCGGCGCTGCCCCAGGCCTTCGTGACGACGACGACGCTCGACGACCTCGATCCCGGCCTGCGGTCGATCGGCACCGCGTGGGCGGTGACCGAGGCCGAGGACGGGACGGCGACCCTCGATGGCGGGCGCGGATGACGAGGCGGGAGCCGGGGTGAGCCGGCACGCGCGGGACCGCGATCCCGAGGCACCGGCGCGACGCCGCCGGCCGGACCGGCTCGGCGACCTGCTGCCCGACGCCGCGCGTGCCCTTGGTCTCGAGGACGAGCTGCGCCTGGCACGGGCGATCGCGACCTGGGACGCCATCGTCGCCGAGCGCGTGCCCCCGGCGTCGGGCGCGTGCGCGCTCGTCCGCCTCGATCCCGACGCGGTGGTGATTGCCGCCGACGAGCCGATCGTCGCAGCGGAGCTTCGGATGCGGGCGACGGAGCTGCTGTCCGCGTTCGCGACGGCCCCCGGCGGTGCGCGCGTCCCGTACCTGCGGATCGTCTCGGGATCGGCGGGACGAGGCGGAACCGGGCCCCGCGTATAATCCCGTCCCGCCGCCCTCCGGGGGCGTCACGCGCCCCCGGCTCGGCGCGTCGCTACCCCCAATGAGGCTCCCGGTTTGGCCGCCCGTCTCCAGCTGAAGCTCGGCGCCGTCACCGACCACGACCGACTCCCGGACTCGCCCGACACGATCGTCGTGGTCGAGCCGTCCGTCGGTTCCGTCGGACGGACCAAGGGCAACCTGTACCTCCTCGTGACGTCCCGGGTCGCGGGGAACCGTGCCCGCGAGGCGACCCGGATGGTCGCCGACACGATCCGCAACGAGTACTACTACGACGAGTCGGCGGGCATCCGGCAGTGCCTGATCAAGGTGCTCGGGATCGCGAACAAGCGTCTGACGCACCAGCGCGACCGGTACGGCGTCGGGCACGAGGACGAGGCTTCGGGACCCATCGGCGTGGCCGTCGCCGTGGTCCGCGGACGCGAGCTGTACGTCGCGACCGTCGGTCCCGCCGAGGCCTACCTGATCCGCCAGGCGCGCCTGTCGACCCTCCCCGACCCGAACGGCGAACGCGGGCTCCCGTCGACGGAGCTCGAGCCCGAGGTCTGGCGGGGCGAGCTGAACGTCGGCGACTCGCTGTGCCTCGTCGCCGCGAACGTCGTCGCGAAGATCGGCACGGACGCGCTCAAGGACGCGCTGGTCACGCTGCACCCGCAGTCGGCCATCGAGCACGTTCATGCGCGCTTCGTGGCCGCGGACGGACACGGCAGCGACGGCGCATTCGCCTTCGAGGCGACGGAGGTCGGTGCGACGCACAAGGCGAAGACGCTCGTCGCGGTCCGGCCGGCGGAACCCCTCGCCGGCGCCCCCGATCGCGGCCCGATCCCGCTCGCGGACGCCACGGTCGGCGCGGCGGCCGCCGTCGGGGCAGGCGCCGCTCGCGCGCGGGACGCGGCGGGCAACGGGTTCCAGCGCTGGATCTGGAAGCTCCAGGACCTCCTGCCGCGGCGCCGGCCGCCGAAGCGCAAGGTCACGGCGGCGACGAGCCGGCTCGAGACGCAGCGCCGGGCCGCCGTCGCGCTCCTTGCGTTCATCGCCGTGGCAAGCGCCCTCGTCGTCGGCGTCTACGCCGTCGGTGGCTCGGTCCTCCGCCAGCCGGGCGAGGAGATCCGGTCGGTGACGATCGCGCAGCGCGCGTTCCAGGACGCGCAGGACGCGCTGGCCGCCGTCAGCGGGCCCGACGTGAACCTCATCGAGGACGACCGCCGGCGCGCGATGGAGCTGCTCAACGTCGCGTACCAGAAGCTGGACGAGGCGGAGGAGGCGGGCTACCCGCTGTCGGAGATCACCCCGCTCCGCCAGCAGGTCAAGGCGGGCCTCGACCGGCTGTACGGCGTCGTCTTCGTCCGTTCCAACGACGCGTACCGGTTCCCCGCGGACAAGGCCGTCAAGCTCACGACGCTCGTCCGCGGCTCGGATGGCGCGCCGTACGTGCTCGATACCGCGAACAAGACCGTGTGGCGGATCGACGTCGGCAAGAAGACCGCGTCGCCGATCGCCAAGTCCGGCCAGCGGGCATCGGGGACGAAGGTCGCCGACCCCAAGCTCCTGCTCACGGGCGGCCCCGACGTCCTGGTGCTCGACACCAAGAACAACCTGTGGCGCTGGCGGCCCGCGGACAGCAAGGGCAAGGGAACGCTGGTCAGGATCAACATCCGGGATTCGGCGACCTGGGGCAGCGACGTCAACGTGATGTCGACGTTCGTCGCCAACTTCGACGCTGCCTTCTACAAGCTCTACCTCGTCGACCCCTCGGAGCAGAACATCATGGTGCTGTCGCCGGCCAACGACGGTTCCGGGTACCCGCTGAAGCCGACCGGCCGGCTGCCGACCGACCGGCCGGTGGACGGCATCACGGACCTGCTGATCGACGGCGACATCTACGTGGCCGAGAACGGCGCCGTCGCGCGCGTCATCCCGGCGACGAGCTGGACGGCGAAGGCGCCCGACGACGCGCAGATCCGGCCCGATCCCAAGTACACGATGATCGCCGCGCCGGAGCGGCCCGACGGCGGCTCGACCAAGGGCATCGGCGCGATCTACGCGTTCGACGAGACGAACCACCGGATCGTCGCGTTCAACAAGAGCAACGGCGACTACCTCGAGCAGTACCAGCTCCAGGCGGGCGAGGACGGCTGGTCGGGGCTCCGGGACTTCCTGGTGCTGCCGGGCGCCGACGCCGACGCACCGAAGACGGCGTGGTGGCTCTCCGACGACGGGATCCACACGGCGGTGCTCGAGCAGGCCGACGGCCAGGGCGCGTCGCCGTCGCCCGGCGCGAGCCAGCCGGCCGCGTCGCCCTCCGCGACCGCGCGACCGAAGCCGACGAAGACGCCCAAGCCGTGACCCCGGCGCGCATCCCGCGCGCGACCCGGCCCGCCGCCACGCCGGCCGCCTGAATGCTGCCGCTCCGCGACGCGACGCCGCCGCGCCGGACGCCCGTCGTGACCTACGCCATCGTCGCAGCGTGCAGCGCCGCCTTCATCGTCGAGCTGTGGGTGCTGGTCCAGGGCGGCGTCGACGCGCTGGACGCGATGATCACGACCTGGGGCGCGGTGCCCCGCGACATCGCCGACGCGCTGCGTGCGGGTGACGTCCTGTCGCCGGCGGTCGTCGGGCTCGTGACCGGGATGTTCCTGCACGCCGGGTGGCCGCACCTGCTCGGCAACATGCTGTTCCTGTGGATCTTCGCGAACCGGGTCGAGGACCGCATGGGCCGGATCCTGTTCCCGATCTTCTATCTCGTGGGCGGGATCGTCGCCGGGCTGACGTACGTGCTCGTCGACGTCACGTCCGACGTCCCGGCGATCGGCGCCTCGGGGGCGATCTCCGCCGCGATGGGCGCGTACGTGATCCTCTTCCCCCGCGCCCGGATCCAGTCGCTCGTGTTCCTCGGCTTCTTCTACCAGCTGATCGCCGTGCCCTCGATCATCGTCCTGGGGTTCTGGTTCGTGCTGCAGCTCATCGACGGGTTCGCCTCGCTCGGGGCCACGACCGACGTCGGGGGCGGGGTCGCCTGGTTCGCGCACATCGGCGGCTTCCTCGGCGGGATGCTGCTCGCCCTGCCGTTCCGGGTCGCTGACCGGGTCCGGCCGCGTCCGAGCGTCGATGCCGTTGCCGCCCCGGAGCCCGTCCCGGCGTCCGATCCGACGCTCCTGCCGCCGCCCGCGCCTCGTCGGGGCTGACGCACCCGGACGGTCGCCCGCCCCGTCGCCGCAACCGCCGAATGACATGCCGCCGCGACGGCTCCCGAGTCCGGCGGAGGACCCGCCGGCGATCAGGTGGGATAATCCGCGCATGGCCGGAGACCGCGCGACCGAGATCGAGATGGTGGTCGAGAGCGTCCGGGTCCACATGCGGACCGGGCGCCACGTGCTCCTCCTCAAGGAGGTCGGGGCGGGCCGGATCCTTCCGGTGTGGATCGGGCCATGGGAGGCGCAGGCGATCGCCATGCGGCTCCAGGGGATCACCTCCGAGCGGCCCCTGACCCACGACCTGTTCGCCGCCGCGCTGGGCGAGCTCGGCGTCCGGGTCGACCGGGTCATCATCTCGTCCCTCGCCGACGAGACGTTCCATGCGCGGCTCGTCCTGGTCACCACCGACAACCGGCACGAGCTGGACGCGCGGCCCTCGGACGCGATTGCGCTCGCCGTGCGGCTCGACTGCCCGATCTACGCCGCCGCGGGCGTCCTCGACCAGGCGGCCGCGCTGCCCGACGACGAGGACGACGACGACGAGGAGTCGGCCGAAGGCGGCGAGCCGGGCGAGACGCGGCGGCGGCGGATCCCGACCGAGACGCTCGAGGCGACGGGCGAGCTGATCGACCCCACAAAGCTCGACATCTTCCGCGAGTTCGTCAACAGCCTGGAGCCGGACGACCCGCGCCACGGCGGCGGCACGGGCGGGGGGTCGTCGCCCGGCTGACGCTCCGCCGGCTACCCGCCGAGGATCGGCCGCCCGCGTCTCCGGGCCCGGTCGGCGTTCGCCCACAGGCGCAGCCGCAGCAGCCAGAAGTCCTTGACGGCGCGCCAGATGACGCTCGGCTTCGCGCCCGTCGGCGACCCGGCCGTGCGCGCGTAGTGCGGGACGCCCACCTCGGCGATCGACCGGCGCTGCTCCCCGATCTTGATCAGGAGCTCGGCGGAGAAGAACGCGCCCCGCGACTCCACGCGGACGCCTTCGAGCGCCTCGCGCCGGAAGAGCTTGCACGCGCAGTCGACGTCCCGGACCCGCAGCCCGAAGAAGATCCGGTTCGCGAGCTTGTACGTCCGCGCGTACGCGACCCGGATGAACGGGTCGGCGCGCTTGATCCGGAACCCGACGACGACGTCCGGATGGTCCGGCTCGTGCAGGCGATCGATCAGCCGGCCGAGATCCGCGACCTTGAACTGGCGGTCGCCGTCGGTGAAGGCGAGGAGCTCGAAGCGCGACGCCTCGAACCCGGAGCGGAGCGCCCCGCCGTAGCCCCGGTTGACGTCGTGGTGGACGACGCGCACGACGCCCGGGTGCTCGGCCGCCAGCCGCTCCGCGATCTCGAGCGTCCGGTCCCGCGACCCGTCGTCGACGGCGATGATCTCGAACTCGTCCGCGAGCGACGGCAGCGTCGCGAGCGCCTCGTCGACCAGCCCCTCGAGGTTCGCCTCTTCGTTGTGGGCCGGGAAGAAGTACGAGAGGCGCCGGACGCGCGCGTCGGCGGGCGCGGGGTCGGTCAAGGCTGCGGCTCCAGGTGGCCCGTGACGCGGTAGACGCCGCCCGGGCGACCGACGGGCTCGATCGCGTAGCGGTGGGCCAGGTCGTCGAGGTCCTGCGGCAGCCGGATCACGAGGACGGGCCGCGTGCCGAGGTTCGCATCGATGACGTCGTCCACGGACCCGAGGCCCTCCGACTCGCGCGTGCTGTCGTCGACGATCCGGAGATCCGGCCGGCGACCCTCCACGAGCGTCCCGTACCAGAGCAGCGTCGAGTATGACCACCACGAGACGACGACCGCGTCCGGATCGAAGCCGGCCATCGCATCGTCGAGCCAGTGTGCCATCTCCACGTCCTGCGATCGATCGACGGCGTCGCGACGGGCCGGCAGCACGAGGGCGGTGGGCAGGAGGAGCGCGACCGCGAGCAGCAGCGCGACCACGGTCGGAGCGGCCGGCCAGCGCCCGCCGCCCGGTTGCCGAGTCCGGCCGACGAGCTCGGCCACCACCCCCGCGGCCACCGCGAGCCACGTCCACGCGAACACCGCCGGCCCCAGGTAGTAGCGGCCGATGTCGGCGTTGACGTAGACCGACGCGAAGGCGCAGGTGAGCAGCGTCGCGAGGCCGGACAGCAGGCCGTACGCGGTGCGCCGGACGGCGGTCACGACGAAGGCGGGCAGGACGACGATCGTCAGCACGCCGAGCTGGTCGACGGTGATCCGCGCGAACGCCTCGAGCGCGCCGACGACATCCGCGAGCGACCGGATGAACGAGCCCTGGAACTGGCGGGCGAGCACGACGGCCCAGAATCCCTGCCAGGTGTCGGGGTTGCCGTAGACGAGCGGCGCCGGGAACGCGCCCGCACGGAGCGGCAGCTCGAGGTACAGCAGCGCCGCGAGGCCCAGGCAGGCCGCGGCGCACGCGAGGACGAGCCTCGGCCGGCTGAGGGCGCCGCGGTCGACCGCGAGCACGTATGCCCCGACGGCAGGGGCGAGCAGCAGCGTCAGCGCATGGTTGGCGAGGCTCACCCCGAACAGCGCGGCCGCGAGGACGAGCGCGCGATCGGCCGAGCGAGCGGCGCCATCGTCGCCGGGGGCCGCGCGACGGGCGCGAACGCGGTCCTCCCAGCGCAGCAGCGCGATGACGATCGCGACGAGGAGCGCGACATGGAGCGCGTGGACGTCCGCGGCGGCCGAGATGCGCCACGCGATCGGCGTCAACGCCAGGCCGATCGACGCCACGACTGCGATCACCAGCGGGACGCCGAGGCGCCGCAGGAGCGGCAGCATGCCGCCGGCCGCGATGGCCGCGAGCAGGGCCGACAGCAGGTTCATGCGCACGGCCGGCTCTCCCGCGGGGGCGAGGACGATCGATGCGATCCAGCCGAGGACGGTGTACGCCGGGAAGCCGGTCGGGTGCATCGTCCCGAGCAGCACGGGCACGGTCTGGGCCTCCCCGGTGTCCCAGCCGAACACCCCCGGCAGCAGCGTCGTGCGGAAGACCAGGAACGAGGCGGCCGCCACGCCGATCGCCGCGAGAGGCCACGCCGAGGAGTTGCCTTGCCAGCGTCTCGCCGGCGCGCTACCAGCCAAGCAGCGAGCCCCAGGTCACGCCCCACAGGTTGATCAGCGCGCCGGCGGCGAGCAGCGCGAAGGCGATCAGCCTCGGGCGGCCGTCGGCCGGCCGCGCCGCGCCGAGCGCGACCAGCGGGAGCAGGAACGGGACGAAGTCGAGCGAGAACCGGTAGCCCCACTGGACCCAGCCCTGCGAGAAGTGCGCGAGGTTGAAGATCGCGATCAGCAGGACCGCGCCGGCCGTCCCGATGGCGAGGCGGCTGCGGCCGTACCGCCGCACCGCGAACAGCGCGAGCAGGAGGCCCGGCGCGCTGAGCACGATGCTCGTGCCGATGTCGACCGGGATCGCGAGCGGGCAGCGGGCGTCGAACAGGTGCCGCCGCATCGCCGGCGGCTGGCAGGCCACGACGGGCGGCTCGTACTGGAGGGTGTCCGGAAGGACGTCCGGAAGGAGTCGTGGGAGCGACCCGAACATGATCCCGAGGTTCTGCGGGATGTAGCGCACGTCCTCGACGTCCCAGTCGGCGTGGTAGCCGAGCGTCGGGTACCCCGCGACCTCGAGGCGGTACTGGTAGTCGTACCCGGGATGGATGAACGCGCCCGTCGTCAGGTAGGTGTAGGCGAGCAGCGCCGCGACGGGCAGCACGCCGCCGACCGCGGCCGATGCCGTCCGCCGCAGCATCGTCCCGCCGCCGCCCACGAGGACGAGCCACGGCGCGGCGAAGATGACCGGGAGGCGCGCCGTGACGGCGACGCCGAGCAAGAACCCGGCGAGGACCTGGGATCCGTCGAGCGGCCATGCGGACGCCCAGACCGCCGCCAGGCGCCCGGCATGCCCGCCGCTCGCCCCGCTCGAGCCGCCGCCGTGGGCGGCGGCTCGAGCGGGATCGTCGTCGGCCTCGTCGACCTGGTCGTCGCGCTCCGGCGTGTCCGGCGCCGCGCGGTCGTGGCGGAGCGCGACGCCCACGGCCATGAGCGCGACGTCGGCGGCGACGAGGTGGGCGAGATACCACGTGCTGCCGACGGCCGCCGCCCACCACCACGCGGTCCCGGTCGCGAACACGATCGTCGTCAGCGCCCGGACGGTCGTCCGGATCCGCAGCCCGCCCAGGGCCCACCAAGCCAGCCCTACGCCGGCCGCCGCGAGGCCGATCGCGATCCATTCCTGGTCGGTCGCGAGGCCGAACACGGCGACGAACGGCAGCAGCACGAGCGCGGGCAGCGGCGGGAACGGCAACAGCGCGCGGCCGTCCGGCGTCCCGGTGGGCGTCAGGAGCGGGTAGACGTCGCGCAGGTAGTCGTTCGCCGGCAGATCGCCGCCCGCCTGAACCGGGAAGAGGAACCACGCCCGGCCGTGGAGGAAGGCGTCGGCCTGCCAGACGAAGTGGTTGTAGAGGTTCCAGTGGACGGGGTTCGAGACGGCGTACAGCAGGAACGCGAGCAGGACGATCACGACGCCCGCCAGGATGGCCGCCGGGCGCGCCGGGACGGGGGCGGTCGCCCCGGCTCGCGCGGGGGGACCCGCGGGACCCTCGGCTATACTCGGCGGCACTTCAACGCTGCGTAGGAGCTCCCCGTGACCGGTCTGGGTTCGGGTGCGCCCGACCGGGTCCCGGCGACGCACGACGCCCCCCGGCCAGGCATGCGCCGGCAGATCTGGATCGTGCTGGCCGCCGGCCTGCTGTTCCGGCTGATTCTGGCATATGCGCTGCCGGGGCTCCGCGGCTCGGGGTTCGGCGCCGATCTCGGGCTGTTCAACTACTGGGCCGACGTCCTCGCGCAGCACGCCCCGTGGGGCTTCTACGCGAACGCGTCGTACGCGGACTACACGCCGGGCTACCTGTATGCGCTGTGGATCGTCGGGATCCTGCGCGGCATCGGCAACGCGCTCGCCATCGACCCCACGATCGTCGACAGCTTCATCAAGCTGCCCGCGATCCTCACCGACCTCGCGATGGCGTACCTCGTCTACTCGCTCGCGCGCGAGCTCGGCGTCAGTCACCGGCGGTCACTGATCGCGCTGGCCGTCGTCGTGTTCAACCCGGTGACGTGGTTCGACTCGGTGATCTGGGGACAGGTCGACAGCTTCGGCGTCGTCTTCCTGCTCCTCGGCGTGCGCGAGCTGTGGCGGGGACGGTCGGAGCGCGCGGCGTTCTTCGCGGTGGTCGCCGCGCTCGTCAAGCCGCAGCTCGCGATCCTGATCCCGATCGTGGCGCTGGTCGTCATCCGGCGCGCGCTGTGGCCGAACGGCGCCTACGGCGACGAGCCCGAGCCGCGGCGCCGCGGGTTCTCGTGGGAGCTGCGCCCGATCGGCTGGCTCCGGATCGTGACGACGGGTCTGGTCGGGTTCCTCACCGCCGTGATCCTGTCGGCGCCGTTCGGCCTGACGGTGATCGGCGTCAGCACGACGGCGCCGTACCTCGACTCCACGCTGCTGCGCCTCGTGTTCAGCACCGCGGCCCAGTACCCGTACCTGACGGTCAACGCCTACAACTGGTGGTCGCTGTTCCCGGTCGAGGGGCAGAGCGCGGCGACGGCCGGCGGCGCGCTGTGGATCCCGGATGCGCCGCGGAACGTCGGCGAGGCGTTCGGCGCGATCGGGCCCGTGCCGGCGGGCGCCGTGGGCGCCGTCCTGCTGCTGGCCGTCGCCGCGGTGGTCGCGTGGGCGGTCGCCCGGCGCCCCGACCGGCTCACGATCCTCGTCGGCGTGACCGTGCTCGCCCTCGCCTTCTTCGCGGTCCCGACCCGTGTGCACGAGCGGTACCTGTTCCCGCTGTTCGGCCTCGCGGGCATCCTGTTCGCCTTCTCGTGGCGGTGGCGGATCGCGTACGTCATCGCCTCGATCGCGACGTTCGCCAACATGTACGTCGTCCTCGTCGCCTTCTACCAGAACCCGCAGGTCTCGGACTGGCTCGGCATCGCCGACGCGCTGCGCTCGACGCAGGGCGTGTGGCTCGTCGTGGCGCTGAACACGCTGGCGTTCCTGTGGGGCGTCGCGCAGCTCCGGCCGGGCGCCCGCGCGACGCTCGCCGAGGAGCTGGAGGAGGGTCGCGAGGAGGAGCTCGCGGATGAGCCGGCCGACGCCGGGCCGCGACTCGCCCGCACCGATGGCGCGCCCGCGGGTGCGGTGGCGGCTGCCGTCGCGCGCGGCACGGCCTCGCCCGCGACGTCGCCGCCGGCCGCGGTGGCCACGGCCTCGGCCGCGGCCGTGGTGGCCCGCCCGCCGCGCCTCGTCCCGGCCTGGTACGACCGTCCCTCGTGGGACAGCATGAGCCCGCTCGCATGGCTCCGCGCCCGGATCGCCGAGACGCCGATCCGTCCGGACCGGACCGCGAGCTTCGCGCACGAGCGGGGCGGCAGGCTCGACCGGCTCGACCTGTTCATCCTGGTCCTGGTCGTGGTCGGCGCGCTCGTGCTCCGGATGTACCGGGTCGACGACCCGTCGCGCATGCACTTCGACGAGGTCTACCACGCTCGAACGGCGACGGAGTTCCTCCAGGACTGGCGCTACGGCATCTCGCACAACATCTACGAGTGGACCCACCCGCACCTCGCGAAGTACGCGATGGCGCTCGGGATCATGGCTTTCGCCGGCCACGACGTCGCGTCGTCGAGCGACCTCGGCGTCCCGGTCCGGGACGCCGTCATCGAGCCGCACCGCGAGGACACGACGGTGCCCGGCCGCCGCGCGGGCGACCGGGCGTGGGTTGCGACCGGGTCCGAGGTGCTCGCGTACGACCTCCATTCGCGGGCCCTCGTCGGCCACTGGTCGCTGCCCGGCGCTGGCGCCCTCGCGTTCGACGCGACGGCCTCGCGGGTCCTCGTCGGGACGGATGCCGGCGAGGTGTACGCGATCGACGGCCAGGCGCTCGACGCCCTCGGCGACACCGCATCCATCGCGGAGTCCGTCGCCCCGCAGGCCGCGCTGACCGTCTCGGGTCCCGTGAGCCACCTCGCGGCGTTCCGCGACGGCGTCCACGCGGCCGTCGTGACGGGCGACAAGGTCGACGTGATCGACCTCGACAGCGGCGAGATCACCGGCTCCGCGACGTTGAGCGGCGCCACCGCGCTCCAGCCGATCGACGACCTGACGGCGCTCGTCGCGACGCCGTCGGAGGTCAACGACCCGGGCGAGGCGGCGAAGGAGCTCCAGGCGCAGCTCGGCGGGACCGTCGCGGCCTGGAAGGCGGAGCTCGCCAGCAATCCGTCGGACCGCGTGGTGCTGGATGCCCGGCTGACCTCGGACACGCGCACCGCCCTCCAGAAGGCGATCGACGACGGCAAGCTGCCCGGGATCGCGCTCGCGGCCGTCCCGACGATGGCCGTCGCCGACGACGCGGGCGTCAGCTTCCTGTCGACCGATGGCGCGGTATCGGCCGAGGTGGCGATGGAGCACGGGGCGCACGGCCTCGCGCTGGTGACGAACATCGACGACGGGAGCCAGCTCTACGTCACGACCACCGACCCGACGACGAGCGACCCCGAGGTCGCGATCGTCGCGGTGTCCGGCGACGACGCCGCGGGCGGCCCCGACCAGACCTCGACGTTCCAGCTCCCGGGCGCCGCAACGACGGTCGTGTACGACGACGCGTCGCAGCTCATCGAGGTGCTCGGCGTCACGCAGGACGGCGCCTCGCCGACGGTGTACGTCGTGGAGCCGCACGGGAAGGCCGTGTTCGCCGACCACAAGCTGCCGTTCGAGCCGGTCGCCCTCGCGCTCGACCATCCCGCGCAGTTCCCCTCGGACGGTCGCGGGTCGCTGCTCGCCTTCGGCCAGGGCGGCCAGGCGGCCTCGATGGACATCGGGTCCTACCAGTTCGCGTGGCGGGTGCCGGGCGTCATCCTCGGCGCGCTGACGGCGGGGATCCTGTTCCTGCTCGCCCGGGTGCTGTTCCGGCGACGCGTGATCGGCGTCCTCGTCGCGCTGTTCGTGCTGCTCGACGGGATGTTCTTCGTGCAGAGCCGGATCGCGATGAACGACGTCTACGTCGGGTTCTTCATCCTCGCCGCCTACCTGCTGTTCGCGTGGCTGTGGCTGGAACCATGGAAGACGCGACGCTGGTTCTGGGCCGCGATGCCCGTCGTCGGCGTCCTCCTGGGCCTCGCGCTCGCGTCGAAGTGGGTCGCGGCGTACGCGATCGGCGCGCTCGGGATCCTGATCCTGACGCGGACCGCCCTCGGCCGGATCATCCTCGTGATCGGGCTGATCGGGCTCACGGCCGTGCTCGGCTGGATGGCGATCGCCGTCCCGATCGACAGCGGCGGCGTCGGCAACCTCCCGTTCGTGGTGATCATGATCGGCCTGACGCTCGCCGCGGTCGTCGTGAGCGTCTACCACCCGGTCGAGTGGACGCTCGAGGAGATGTGGTTCGCCGTCGGCGCGCCGGCGGCGCTCGGGATCGTCGTCGCGCTCGGCGCGATCGGGCTGGGCAAGGCCGAGGCCGCGGTCACCCTTGGGCCCGTGTCCCTGACGCCGCTCCACGTGGCGCTCGCGCTCGTGCTGCTGGCGCTGGCGGCGTATGCCGCGTTCGCGGTCGGGGCGCGGCTCGGGATCGGCCCGCTGTCGCCGCCGCCGTCGGCCGAGGACCGCATCGGCCAGCCGCCGCCCGCCGCCCCGGCGCCGGACGGCTGGGTGCGGCTCGGCTGGGCATTCGGGCTCCCGGCCGCCTGGATGCTCGTGTCCCTGCTCGCGATCCCGCTCGTCGTGTACGTGATCTCGTACCTCCCGTGGGCGTTCATCGAGAACCACCAGCTGTGGACGGGCTGGCCGCCGGGCCACACCGGCCAGACGCTGCTCGACCTCACGGGCGAGATGTACCGCTACCACAACACGCTGACCGCGGCGCACCCTGCGAGCTCGCCGTGGTGGGCGTGGCCGATGAACCTCAAGCCCGTGTGGTTCTACCAGGGCAGCTACGCCGACAGCACGGCCGCGGCGATCTACGACTCGGGGAACCTCGTGATCTGGTGGCTCGGGATCCCCGCGATGGCGTTCATCGCGTACCAGGCGTTCCGGCGCCGCAGCCTTCCGCTGGCGCTGGTCCTCGTCGCCTTCCTCGCCCAGTGGATCTCGTGGGCACGGATCGACCGGGCCGCCTTCCAGTACCACTACTACACGAGCCTGCCGTTCGTGGTCCTCGCGCTCGGCTATTTCGTCGGCGAGGTGTGGTCGGGCGCATCGAGGCGGACGTGGCTGCTGGCCCGGGTCTCGGCCGCGGTCGCGCTGCTCGGGCCGTGCATCCTCTGGCTGTTCCGATACCCGATGTGCGCGATCGCCAACGTCCAGTCCGTGAACCCGGGCTCGCAGGCCTGCCAGGGGAACCCGGGCAACCTCGTCGTGACGCCGTCGACGGGCGCGATGGCCGCCGTCCTGATCGTGACGGTCGTCGTCGTCGTGTGGCTGCTGTCGGGCCTCGGGTCGCCGCGCAGCGGCGGTCGCGCCCTCACGACGCGCGACCTGCTGCCGATCCTCGCCGCCGCGGGCATCGGGGCCGTGGCACTCGCGGTTGCGAGCCTGCTGCCCGACGAGACGCCGCTGTTCACGTTCAACGGCATCGTCCCGGAGCTGATCGCCCTGATCGCCGCCGTACCGCTGGGGCTGGTCGCCATCCAGGTCCTCACGGCGCGTGACGCCCGACGCTTCGTCCTCGGCCTCGTCGCGGCCACGGCGGCGTGGTTCGTCGTCCTGTATCCGAACATCTCCGCGCTCGCGATGCCGGCGACCGTCGTCAACGCGTACCAGGGCCTGCTGCCGACCTACCTCTACGCGTTCCAGTTCGGCGTGAGCACCGTCGACCGGAACGCGGCGATCGTGTTCGCGAGCCCGCAGTTCGCGGCGCTGGTCGTCGCGCTGGTCGTGGTGAGCGGCGTGATGGCCTACGCGGCGTGGTCGTGGCGCCAGGCGCTCGGCGAGGCGCCCGACGAGGCGGGCCCGGACGCGGGGCCCGCCGGCGAGCGCGGCGCCGCCTGATCCGGGTCGGTCAGGAGCGGGCCTCGGCCTCCGACCCGGCGCCGACCCTCACCGCGTTCCGGGCGGCGGCGTCCAGCGTGTCGATCGCCGCGGACGCTCCACCGCGGGGTGACGAGGGCACGGGCGCCGTGAAGTGGGGCGGCAGCGAGCCGGCTGCGGCGAGGCGCCGGATCACGAACCCGTAGTAGTCGTCGACCTTCGCCGTCACGCGCGGCCAGCTGAACTCCTCGGCGCGCCGCCGGCCCGCGGCGGACATCTGCGCCGCGAGCTCGCGGTCGGTCACGAGCCGCCCGATCGCCGTCGCCAGCTCCTGGGGCTCGCGCGGCGGCACGAGGAGCGCCTCCCGGCCGCGCCGGACGACGCCCTTGTACCCGTGGATGTCCGAGGCGACGATCGGCGCGCCGGCGGCCATCGCCTCGAGCAGGACGATGCCGAACGACTCGCGCCCGGTCGCGGGCGACACGAAGACGTCGGCGGTCCGGAACAGCTGGCACTTCTCGTCGTCGGAGACGCGGCCGAGGAACTCGACGCCACTCAGCCGGCGGGTCGCGACGTAGCGCCGCGCCTCGCGCTCCTGCGGGCCGCCGCCGACGAGCAGCAGGCGGCAGTCGGTGCCCGTCCGCCGCAGCGTCCGGTACGCCTTGAGCAGGTCGAGGACGCCCTTGCGTGGCTCGAACCGGCCGACGAACAGGATGTTCGCGGTGCCGTCCTGCCAGCGCGCGACCGGGACCGCCCGCCGGAAGCGGTCGACGTCGACGCCATTGGGAATGACCTTGTAGTCGCCCGGGAAGTAGCGGTCGATGAAGTGGCGGGCGGCGGCCGACACCGCGATCCGGCCGTGCAGGCGCTCGGCGTAGCTGCCCATCGCCCAGCGCCCGAACTCGTAGGCGGGCGACCAGCCGCCGTACGCGTGGAACGTGCCGATGTTCACGCTCTGGCTCTCGCGCAGCAGCACCAGCGACAGGAAGGGCACGAACGGCTCGTGGAAGTGGAGGACGTCGAACCGCTCGCGGTCCAGGACGTCCTGGGCCTGCGACACGTACCGAGGCGACAGGGTCACGGTGCCGACCGAGCCGTTCGCGGGCATCGAGAAGCCCTTTCCCAGCCGGATGATGTCGCCCTCGGACGCCTTCTGCAGCCCGTGGCTCGAGGTCAGGATCCGGACGTCGTGGCCGCGGAGCCGGAGGTTCTCGTACAGGTAGCGGACGTGCTGGGTCACGCCGCCCGGCAGCGGGTAGACGTACGGCGAGACGAGGCCGATCTTCATCCTGCGCCGTTCCTCCCGGCCGGATCGTACCGCGGCGGACGCTCGGTGCCCCCGGGATAGCCGAGATCGCGGCCCGTGCCGTCCCGCCGGACCCGCCCCGCGACGTCGGCGCGGATGTCGCGCGAGTACTTGCGCAGCTGCCGTCCGAAGACGCCGAGCTGCCCGGTCGAGCCGTGGAACGCGCCGTGGTGCCGCGTCTCGCCCGCGGCGACGGCACGCCGCAGGTCCTCGGGCGTCCGGCCCGGGAAGGACGTCCAGCCGGTGCCGACGGCCTCCGCGGCGTGCGCGTCGCTGTTGCCCACCTGCGCGAGCCGGTGCTCCTCGGCGAAGCGGACCACGGTCCGATGACGGTAGCGGCCGAACGCCGTGGGGTTGAACGTCTCGATCGTGTCCGGGCGCACCGCGGGATCGTCGCTCGCCAGGAGCCGGCGGAGGACGATGCCCTGCGCGCACAGGGGATACGGGACGAGCGGATGCGCCGGGATGGCGAGCCCGCCCTGGTCGTGGACGGCCTCGATCGACCAGCGGAGGCTCTTGAGCGCCGGCACGGGCCGCTCGAGGAACAGGCCGAGCAGGTGACCGCCCCGGGTCGTGATCTCCTCCCCGACGACCACCTGGACGCGGAGCCCGTCGTCGGACGCCATCCGCCGGGCGGCGAGCGCGGCGTCGATGCGCTCGTGGTCCGTGATCGCGATCACGTCGAGGCGGTCGGCGGCCGCCACGAAGGCGAGGATGTCCGCGATCGACGACGTCCCGTCGGAGGCCATCGTGTGGATGTGCAGGTCCGCGCAGCCCTCGCGCTGCGCGCCGGCCCCGCCGTCCGGTCCGCCGGCAGCCGTCATGCCGCAACCTCGGTGGATGCCGGCGTCGCGGCGAGGTCCGGCCAGATCGGGTGCGCCGCGCCCCACCACTGCTCGGGCGCGTCCGCGAGGAGCTCCTCGTAGGCCGCCGCGATGTTCGCCGTGAGCTCCGTGAGCCGCTGCCGCCTGGACCCGTCACCCGCCGGGCGGACCTCGACCACGTGGCCCACATACCGGCCACCCTTCACGCGCCGGCAGGCCGCGGCGTAGATCGGGACGCCGGTCTCGAGCGACAGCAGCGCGCAACCGGGCGGGATCGGCGCCGGATGCCCGAAGAACGGGACGAGCAGCCCGCCGCCGACGAGGTCGCGGTCGTTGACCATGCCGACCGACTCGCCGTTCCTCAGCGCGTCCAGCATGGCGCGCCGGGCGTTCCGGATCGGCACGATCTTGACGCCGACGCGGCTCCGGGTCTCCTCGAACCACCGCGAGACGGCGGGATCGGGCAGCGTCTCCATCGGCGCCATCACCCGATGGCCGACGGACGCCGAGATGAAGACGACGGGCAGCTCGATGGCGCCGTAGTGCATTCCCGCGATGATCACCTGGCGTCCCGATTGGAACGCGTCGCGCACGGCGTCCGGCGTCTCGAGGGTCATGCGGCCGAGGGCGTCCTCGATCGTGTAGCGGCTCGCGCGCGCGACCTCGACGTAGTAGCGGACCGTGTGCCGGAAGCAGGCGCGGACCAGGCGCTCGAGCTCGCGGTCATCGGTGGCGGCGCGCCGGGTCCGGGCACTCCCGCGCCCCGTCGCCGCGAGCCCCTCGCAGACGCGGCGCAGGTTCGCGCGCGCCTGCGCGGCGCGCGCGGGCGCCAGCCGGTACCACAGCTCGCCGAGGCTGTCGGCCGCGGCGTCCAACGGGCGTTCCGGGAGGATCGCGATGACGCGGGTCGCGGCGACGAGGAGCCGGCCGCGCACGGTCACGACGGCGAGCCGGCCCGTTCCGAGACGGGGTCCGCCGGTTCCGAGACGGGGTCCGCCGGTTCCGATGTGCGGTCGCCCGCGCCGTGGCCGTCCGGCGGCGCCGCATCGGGATCGGGGGCCGCGGCCTCGGACGCGAGCATCGCCTGCGCACGCCGCTCGAGCTCGCGCTGGGCCTCGGGGTCATCGGGCCAGATCGGCTTGAAGCTGTACCACTGCGCCGGGGCGGCGGCGATCGTCGCCTGCAGCGCGTCGGCGATGCGCTGGGTGGCGCGCTGAAGGTCCGCCGGCGACGAGGACGCGACCGTGAAGCTCTCTCCGGCCTCGAGCCGGAACCGGTGCTCGGGCGTCCGGCGGATGGCCAGCGGCGCGATCACCGCGCCGGTCTTCGCGGCCAGCGTCGCGGGTCCCGCGGGCAACGTCGTCCATGCGTCGAACAGCTTCACCGGGATCCCGTCGTCGCGGTATCCCCAGTCGACCAGCAGCGCGAGGATCTCGCGCCGTCGCAGCACGCCGAACAAATCGCGCAGGTTGCGCCACGGGATGATCTTCACGCCCCACGACTCGCGCTGCCGCTTGAGCAGCTCGAACAGCTCCGGAAACGAGGAATCGTCGGCGATGACGTTCGCCGGATAGCCGTGGCCCGCGATCGCGGCCGCGACGGCCTCGTTGTTGCCCACGTGCCCGGCGACGACGATCATCGCGCGCCCCGACTCGCGCCAGGCGGTGGCGACCCGCTCGACCCCGTCGCCCTCGGTGAGGCCGACCAGCTCCTCGGGCTTGCGCGACGGCAGGCGCATGAGCTCGACCATGTACCGGGCGTACTCGCGATACGCCCGCAGCGCGAGGCGCCGGACGCGGGGATCCGAGGGCGGCAGGCCGAGCACGTGGCCGAAGTTCGCGTCGACGGCCCCGCGCTTGGCCGGCCATGCCAGGTAGGACAGCTGGGACGCCGACGCGATGGCCGTCCGCGACAGCGCGGGTGGCAGGAACGCGAGGGCGGCGGCCGCCGACCGGTAGCCGACGATCGCCGCCTTCTCGACGACGCGAGGCGGGTTCGACTCGAGGCGCCGGTGCGGCGCCTCGAGCTTCCGGGGCCGGTCGGTCACGCCTTGGCGGCGGCCTGGGTCCCGGCCTGCGAGGCCAGCGCCTTGGAGTCCTTGCGCGACTCCTCGGTGCCGACCAGGGTCTCGTTGTCCTCGCCGCGGATGAAGGCCTCGACCCGCTCGCGAGCCACGTCGTCGTGGATCTGGATCGGCGGGCTCTTCATGAAGTACGAGGACGGCGCGACGAGCGTGCCCTTGAGGCCGCGGTCGAGCCCGATCTTGAGGCAGCGGACCGCGTCGATGATGACGCCGGCGCTGTTGGGGCTGTCCCAGACCTCGAGCTTGAGCTCGGCGTTGAGCGGGACGTCGCCGAACGTCGTGCCCTCGATCCGGATGTGGCACCACTTGCGGTCCTTGAGCCACGGCACGTAGTCCGAAGGGCCGACGTGGATGTCCTCGGCCGGGATCTCGTAGTCGAGCATCGAGGTCACGGCGTTGGTCTTCGAGATCTTCTTGGACTCGAGGCGCTCGCGCTCGAGCATGTTCAGGAAGTCGGTGTTGCCGCCGAAGTTCAGCTGGTAGGTCCGGTCGATGCGCACGCCGCGGTCCATGAACAGGCGGGTCAGGACGCGGTGGGTGATCGTGGCGCCGACCTGGCTCTTGATGTCGTCGCCGATGACCGGCAGCCCCTCCTCGGCGAAGCGGCGCTGCCAGTACGGCTCACGGCCGATGAACACCGGAATGGCGTTCACGAACCCGACGCCCGCCTTGAGCGCCTGCTCGACGTACCACTTCGTCGCCTCCTCGCTCCCGACCGGGAGGTAGGAGACCATGACGTCGACCTCGCGCTCCTTGAGGATCCCGACGACGTCGGCCGTGGGGCCCGGCGCCTTCTCGATGATCTCGCTGAGGTACTTGCCGAGGCCGTCGTGGGTCATCCCGCGGTCCACGGTCACGCCGAGGTGCGGCACGTCCATGAACTTGTAGGTGTTGTTCTGGCCCGAGAAGATCGCCTCGGACAGGTCCTTGCCGACCTTCTCCTTGTCGACGTCGAACGCCGCGACGAACTCCACGTCGCTGATGTGGTAGTCGCCGAGCTGGACGTGCATCAGGCCCGGCACGAAGTCGGTGGGCTTGGCGTTCTCGTAGTAGTAGCGGCCCTGGACGAGGCTGCTGGCGCAGTTGCCGACGCCGACGATCGCGACGCGGATCTTCTTGCGGTTGGGATCCTTGGACACGGGCACGAGCTCCTGGTGCTGGCGGCTATCCCTCGCGGGACGCCTGGTTGAGGGTGACGACAATTCGCTGGACGGTGGTGATCGTGGCGAGGAGCGCCAGGAGGGCGAGGGTCGCCTCGAGCACCTGGGGCGTCTGGGTGCCGGCGGTGCCGGCGATGAGCAGCCCGGCGGTCAGGCCGACGAGGCGGACCTCGCGGGGCGCGAAGCCGACGTTGGCCATGCCCTTCCCGGGCGCGAAGCCGAGGCTCTCGGCGCGGGCGCGGGTGTAGCTGACCATGAACGCCGCGGCCATCGCGGCCGCGGCGAGCACGGCCACGAGGTCGAAGCCCGCGTTGATCGCGCCCACGACGATCCCGACGTAGACCACCGCCTCGCCCCAGCGGTCGAACGTCGAGTCCATGAACGCGCCGGCCTTGCTGACCTTGCCGGTCGCGCGCGCGACGAGGCCGTCGAACATGTCGAAGATCCCGCCGAAGATGACGAGCAGCCCGGCGACGAGCCAGGCCTGGGCGCCTGCCGCGACGGCCGCGACACAGGCGATCCCGAACCCGATCAGCGTCAGGGCGTTGGGGCTGAGGCCGAGGCGGGCGAGGCCACGGCCGACGGGTTCCGCCAGGCCGCGGACGCGGCTGCGGAGCTCGGGGCTGACGAACGAGCCGCTCACGACGCGACCTGGCCCGCGCGCGTCGCCGGGTCGAGGCCGAGCGCGCGCTCCTGGCGAGCCGCGTACGCCGCGAACGCCTCGGGGACGATGGTGTGGAGCGTCTCGCGGCCCTGGCGCTTCGCCGTCACGAGCCCGATCTCGCGCAGCTTGCTGAGGTGCCAGGACACGAGCGGCTGGCTCAGCCCGACGTGCTCGATCAGCTCCGTGACCGTCGCGGGGCCGTCGGACAGCCGACGAACGATGCGCAGGCGGTTCGCGTCGGCCAGGACCTTGTGGAACGTCCGAAGCTCGCGCAGCTCGTCGGGGACGTCGACGACCGACGCGATGGTGCCGCGGATGCGTGCCGGGGAGGGGGACACGGGGAGGTGGGACCGCCGGTTCAGGGGACGGGCCGTCGCATCAACGACGGTTTATATCAACAGAAGTTGATGCTATGGAGCCGACGCGGCGATGTCAACCCCTGGCGGCGCCGGCCCGCGTCACGTCGTCGGCTGGACGACGGGCAGCGAGCGCGCAACGGGGCCAGCCCCGACGGCGATGAGCTCCCCGGCGATGTGCCGGAAGCGGTCGACGGCCTCCGGCCGCAGCCAGTACCAGATGAACGAACCTCGCCGCTCCGTGCGAACCCAACCCGATTCCCGCAACACCTTCAGGTGATGGCTCACCGTCGGCTGGGCGACGTCGCAGCACGCCGTGAAGTCGCACGCGCAGACGCCGCCACCAGCCGCGAGCTGGCGCAGGATCGCCAGCCGCGTCGGATCCGCCGCTCCGTGCAGGAGCCGGGCATCGGGATCGGTCGTGCGCTGCATCGGACCATATTGACATTCATCGATATGCCGTGGCAAGGTGGGAACGTCGTGGGAGGTCCCCACCCGCACGAGGAGACGGCGATGAGCGGCTGCTGCTGCGACGACTGCTGCGACTGCTGCTGAATGGACGTCGAGCGGGCCACGCCGTCCGACGTCGAGGCCGTCGGAGCGCTCCTTCGAGCCGCGAACCTGCCGCTCGACGGTGCCGCCGAGGCGCTGCGGCTCGGCGTCGTGGCCCGCGACGACGCCGGGATCGTCGCCGCCGCAGGAGTCGAGCGCTACGGCGAGGCCGGGCTGCTGCGGTCCGTGGTCGTGGCCGCCGATCGCCGCGGGTACGGCCTGGGCCGCGTGGTGGTCGAGGCGGCAGAGGACCTCGCCCGATCCGAGCGGATCCGCGACCTGTACCTCGTCACCGAGACGGCGGCGGGCTGGTTTCCGCGACTCGGCTACACCGTCGTCGAGCGAGCCGTCGCGGACGCGGCGGTCGGCGCCTCGATCGAGCTCACGACGGTCTGCCGCGACACCGGCGTCACGATGCGGCGGCGGCTCACGTAGGCGCTTCGAGCACCTCGTTCACGAGGTTCCGGACCCGGCTCTCGATGTCGTCCCGGATCCGGCGGACCGACTCGACCGGCTGACCCGCGGGGTCGTCGAGCTCCCAGTCCTCGTAGCGCCGGCCCGGATAGAACGGGCACGCATCGCCGCAGCCCATCGTCACGACCACGTCGGCGGCGCGAACGTCGTCGTCCGCCCACCGGCGCGGGACCTCGGCACGGATGTCGATCCCGCGTTCCGCCATCGCCGCCACGACGGCCGGGTTGAGCGCCTCGGCCGGCTCGGATCCGCCCGAGAGCACGGTGACCCGCCCGGCGCCGATGCGGCGCGCGAACGACGCCGCCATCTGCGAGCGGCCGGCGTTGTGCACGCACAGGAACAGGAGCTTCGGCTGGCTCGCCATCGGCCCCAGTCTCGCACCGGTTCGTCAACGCAGGATCTCGACCGTGTCGAGGTCGGCCACCAGGTGGTCGCGGCCGACGCGCTGGCCGTCGAACCGTGCGGACGGACCCCAGACCCGGGCGCCGGCGCACGCCTCCGCGAGGTCATGGTGGACGAGATCCGCCACATCGACGACCGTTGCGGGCGGATGGAGCGCGAGCGGCTCCTCGTCCGTCGCCCCGTTCGTCCGGAGCCGCACGCGGATCAGCCCTGTGAGCCGCCAGACCTCGTCGCGGAACCGGTCGAGCGCGCGCTCGTCGAGCACCGAGACCTCGATGACCCGGTGCTCCGGAAAGGCCGCCGCGATTGCCGCCACGGCGTCGGCCGGCGCCTCGTCGGCACGCGTCGCGGCGATGCACGACGGTGCGTCGATGCCCGCGGCGGCGACCTCGTCCATGACCACCCGGAGCTCCGCGGGATCGGCCGCCGCCCGTGCGCAGTAGACGATCGCGTCCGCGGACCGAAGCACGCCGAGCAGCGCCCGGCCGCCGCCGCGGTCCTCGTTCGCGCCGGCGATGAGGCCCGGGATCTCGACGAGCTGGACCGGCACGCCGCCGATCCGCGTCAGCGCGGGGACCGGCCGCAGGGTGGTGAAAGCATAGTCACCGGTCCGGATCTGGATCTCCGACAGCGCCTGGAGCACGGACGACTTGCCGACGTTGGGCGGTCCGACCAGCGCCACCTGGGCGGCGCCCTCGCGACGGACCGCGATCGAGTCGCGGTGGACGGCCGACGCCCGGATGCGGGTCTCGTCGAGCTCGGCGAGCAGCGACTTGCGCAGGTCCGCGTAGGGACCGTTCCTGTAGTCGGGCAGCTCCGCGAGCAGCGCATTCACCTCGCGGACCCGCTCGCGCCCTTCCTTGCCAACCAGCCGGCGCTTCGCCAGCTGCGCGAACGTGCGGTGCGGCATGGGCATCGCCCATCTCCTTCAGACTCCGCGGGCGACGCGGCCGCACGACGCGGGCGGGGGCCCGCGACGGGACTGCGTCCGATCCCGCCCCTTCCTCCGACGCCGGATGAGGAAGGGGCCGATCAGTGCGTCTGGCAGGAGACGGTGGCGAACCAGGCGGTCATGTCGCGCGGAGCGTAGCGCATGGCCGGCACGCTGTCAGTGGTCCGGGAGCGGCCCGGCCTACACTCGGCCCGTGACGCCCATGCCGCGCCGCGACGCGATCCTGCTGCTCGCCGTGCTCGGCACCGGCGTGTTCCTCGCCGGCCTGGAGCTGATGATCACGGCGGTCGCGCTGCCCGCGATCGTCACGGACCTCGCCACGTGGACGCGGCTCCGCGAGGCGTCGTGGATCATCAACGGCTACCTGCTGGTCTACGTCGTCACGATGCCGATCGCGGGCCGGCTCGCTGACCTGTACGGGGCCCGCCGCCTGTTCCTCGTCGCTCTCGTCGTGTTCACGCTCGGGTCGCTGGCCGCGGGACTCGCGCCGTCGCTCGAGCTGCTCATCGCCGCCCGGCTGCTCCAGGGCGTCGGCGGCGGCGCGATCATCCCGGTTGCCACGGCGGCCGCCTCGCACCTGTTCGACGATCGCAGCCGGCCGCGGGCGCTCGGCGTGATCGGGGCGATGACGTTCCTCGGGATGGCGGCGGGACCGTTCCTCGGCGCCGCGATCCTCGGCGCGTTCCACCCCGAGGCCGCGCTGGGCCGGCTGGGGCTGGAGGAAGGGTCGGTCGCGGGCTCGCTGCTCGCCCCGGCGTGGCGCTACGTGTTCTACGTCAACGTGCCGATCGGGCTCGTGGCCCTCGTCATCGCGTGGGCGGCCAGCAGCGGCTGGGAGACGCCGACGCGCGCGGGCCGCGTCGACCTCGTGGGCGCGGCGCTGTTCTCGGCGTTCCTCGCGGGCGCGCTGGGCGCGCTGACGTTGCTCGGCGCGCGCGACGATGCGACGGCAAGCCTCGACCCGGCGACGGTCAGCGCCGTCCTCGTCGCGGTCGCGGCGGTCGCCGGTGTGCTCGTCGTGATCCGCGGCCTCCGCGTGCGGGACCCGTTCCTCGACATCCGGCTGTTCCGCTCTGGGTCGTTCTCGTCCGCGGTGCTCGTCTCGGGGCTCACGGGCTACGGGTTCGCGACGGCGATCGTCGGCGGGGCCGTGTTCGTCGACCGTGTCCTGTACGGCGGCGCCGACGAGCAGCGGCTCGCGCTGGGGGCGCTCGCGGCGGCCACGGCCGCCGGTGCGCTGCTGTCCGGGTTCGCCGTCCGGCTGCTGTCGCTGCGCTTCGTGACGGTGATCGGCCTCGGGATGTCGATCGTCGGGCTGTGGCTGATGGCCGCCTGGACCCCGGACACGACGATCGCGGGTGTCGCCGCGCCGCTGGCGCTGTTCGGCGCGGGGTTCGGCCTCACGGTGACGCCTCGCTCCACGGCCGCGGTCGCCGCGGTCCCGGTCGCGTCGTACGGTGTCGCGTCGTCGACCGTCACGGTCGCGCGGATGGTCGGCATGGCGGTGGGGCTCGCGATCCTGACGGCCTACGGGTCGACCACGATCGACAACCTGTACGCGCAGGTCTACGCGACCGCCGACGCCTACAGGCAGTACGTGCCGGAGTCGCTGCACGACCGCCCGCTCAAGGACCCGCTGGTCGTCGAGGCGCTCGAGACGTGGGCCGCCGGCGAGGCGGCGCGGATCATGGTCGGCGTGTTCCTCGTCGCCGCCGTCGTCACCGCCGTCGCGGTTCCGCCGTCGCTGCTGCTGGACCGCCGGCGGCGTATGCTCGCCCCGGCCGGACCCGAGCCGGCCGCGATGGGAGCGGACCTTGACCGAGCCGGCGGCGACGCGCGCACCCACGGCGCCTGACCCCGGGCCGCGCCCCGCGCTCGAGCCCGTCCGCACCTCCGCCGACGGCGATCCCGCCTGGCCCCAGGTCCGCGGCGTGGCGTGGTCGTCGGGCGGCGCCCACCCGATCGCCGGCCGCGAGGCCCTCGTCCGGGCGCTGGAGGACGAGGAGTGCCAGGTGTGGGTGGACCTCGCCGCGCCCTCGGACGTGTCCGTCGACGACGTGACGCGGCTGCTCGACCTCCACCCGTTGATCGCCGAGGACATCGCGGAGCGCAACCAGCGCGCGAAGTTCGAGGAGGTCGAGGGTGCGATCCACGTCGTCCTGTTCGCCATCGAATACGGCGGCGAGCTGATGACGACGGAGATCGACCTCGTGCTGACGAAGCGGTCGATGCTCAGCGTCCACGAGCCCGGCTGGGACCCGTTCGCGATCCCGCAGCTGCGCGGCGACCCTGGATCCGTCCTCAGGCGCGGCCCGGACTTCGTGCTGTACACGCTCACCGACGCCATCGTCGACGGCTACTTCCCGGTGCTCGACAAGCTCGAGGACGACATCGACGGGCTCCAGGACGACGTGATCCAGCGCCCGACGAGCTGGACGCTCGAGCGGCTGTTCACGCTCAAGCGCGAGCTCATCGCCCTTCGCCGCGCGACCTCGCCGGCGCGCGAGATCTTCAACCAGCTCACGAACCGCGACCTCGAGCTCGTCGCACCCGAGCACGTCGTCTACTTCCGCGACGTCTACGACCACCTGATCCGGGTGACCGACGAGCTGGACAACGACCGCGAGCTCGTCGCCGGCACGCTCGAGGTCTACCTGTCGACGGTCAACAACAACCTGTCGACGATCATGAAGCGGCTGACCGGCGTGACGGTGATCCTCGCGGGCATCGGCGCCGTCGCCGGGATCTTCGGCATGAGCGAGGCGGGGACGGCCCTCCGCGGCGGCGAGGCGTCGGGGTTCTGGATGATCACGGCCATCGTCGTGATCGGCGCGGCCCTGACGGCGCTCGTGCTCAAGCGGATCGACTGGATCTGACGCCCCGGAATCCGGCGATCCCCGGGATCACCCGCTCAGCCGCAGACGACGGGACGCGGCCTCGGCTTGGCGTCGCCGGGGTCCGCGGCCGTCACGGACACGGGCTTCGCGATGAGCTGCGTCTTCCCGGGGGTCCCCTTCGGGCCCTCGGACGTCTGGAGCCACAGCTGCTCGGTGGTGGCGTTGATCGCGTCCTGGAGCGCCGCGTTGCCGACGGCGTGCAGGCGGTACTCGGTGATCTCGTACAGGTAGAGCTTGTCGTCGCTCGTGTAGACCTGGACGATCATCCCGAGGAAGCGCTTCGGCTTCCCCTGCACCATCGCGATCTCGTAGATCGGCCCGAACATCCCGTCCCGAGCGTGCGCGTAGAGGTACGTCGCCCGGCCCTCGCCCGGCTGGCCGAACGCGTCGCGCGCTTCGGTGTTCGCGGTGTGCAGGTACATCGCGACGTTGCACAGCGGGTAGCCGTCGTTGCCCTTGACGACCGGGAGGTCGATGTTGAGCGCCGGGACGACGACCCGCGTCGCGACCGCGCGGCCGGGACGCCGGGTCGGGTCGGCCGTGGGCGTCGGGGTCGGGTCCGGGACGACCGACGCCGGTGGCGACGCGTTCGCATCCGGCGACGGGCCCGGGGAGGCGCCCGGGCCGAGCGAGGGACCCGGCGATGCCGTCGGGGCGTCGGACGGGTCGACGATCGCGACGTCGGTGGGCGCCGCGGCCGACGGCGACGCGAGGCCGCCGGCGGTGTTCGGGTCCGCGTACGAGAGCAGCCCGCCGGTGATGAGCACCACGCCCAGCGCCGTGAGCAGGGCGGGGAGCAGCCGGGAGCCGGCCAGCCGGAGGAAGCGCATGGCCCGCGAATGGTAGTGGAGGGCCCGTGAACCTGCCCTGGCCCGAAGGGGCTGGTACGCTCGCGGCCGTGGGAGGGAAGACGGCGGCGGGGCTCGGGCTGGTGGCGGGGATCGCCGCCGGCGCGCTCGTCGTGGCCGGTGTCGTGCTGTTCGTGCCCGCGCCCGTGCCGGCCGCGCCGCCCGACACGCCGTTCCCGTCCATCGTGCCGAGCGCGACGCCGAGCGCCACCCCGGCGAGCCCTGTGCCGTCCGCGTCGGCGCCCGGCGAATCGCCGCTGCCGTCGTCGCCGTCCGGGCCGCCGTCGACCGCCGCACCCAGCGCTTCGGGGATCCAGGCGTTCGTGGCCCGCCCGGGCGCCGGCCGCGGGGCGCAGCTCGCGCTGAGGATCGACGAGCACCGCATCGTGCGCGAAGAGACGAGCGGCGCCTGACGCGCCGGCCGGACGTCGTGGCGGGTCAGCCGCCGAGCGCCGTTCCCCCCGGGAGCCCGACCGCGGCCGCCGCCGACCCGACGATCGACAGCAGCTGGTTCGGGAACACGCCGAGCACGACGGTCATCACGGTCGCGACCGCGAGCCCGGTCCACAGCAGCCGGCCGTGCCGCAGCGACTGGGCGTCGTCGGCCGGGTCGCGCATGAACATGTACACGACGACCCGCAG
>JAICUI010000044.1 GCA_025935925.1 Chloroflexota bacterium | reverse complement strand
TTCGAGCGCCAGATCGCCCTCGAACGCGCCGAGCTGGAGGCGATGCCCGAGGACGAACAGCGGGAGCTCGCGGCGATCTACGCCGGCAAGGGCGTGCCGCGCGAGGAGGCCGAGAAGCTCGCCGCGCACATGTTCGAGGACCCGGAGGTCGCGCTCGACACGCTCGTCCGCGAGGAGCTCGGCCTGGACCCCGACGAGCTCGGCTCGCCGTGGGGCGCGGCGGGCGGCTCGTTCGCCGCGTTCGCGGTCGGCGCCGCTGTGCCGGTGCTGCCGTACCTCGTCACGGGCGGCAACGTCGCGTTCGCGCTGAGCCTGGGCCTGAGCCTCGTGGCGCTGTTCGCGGTCGGCGCGCTCGTCAGCCTGCTCACCGGCCGCGGGCTGCTGTTCAGCGGCCTGCGCCAGGTCGGGATCGGCGCGGCGGCCGCGGCGGTGACCTACCTCGTCGGCCGGGTCATCGGCGTCGGCGTGGCGGGGTGAGGTCGCGAGGCCGGGCCGGCAGCGACGCCGGCGCGGGCAGCGACGCCGGCGCGCGGCTGCGCGCCGAGGGCCTGGACGCCGGGTCGTGGTCCAACGGACCCGGCGACCGGTATCCGCCGCACGAGCACGCGTACGACAAGGTCCTGGTGTGCGAGCGCGGCTCGATCCGCTTCGGGCTGCCGGATCGGGGAGAGCTCGTCGACCTCGCCGAGGGCGACCGGCTTGACCTGCCCGCCGGCACGCGCCACGACGCCGTCGTCGGTCCGGGCGGCGTCACCTGCCTCGAGGCCCACGTGCCCGCCGGCACGCTCGGTGCCGTGTCGACGCGCCCCGCGGGCAGCTGGTAGCTCGTTCTCTAGGGCACCGTCCCGATCGCCGCGATGCCGTCCGCCGGTCCCTCGAGCCGCCACGCGTCGACCGACGCCGGGATGACCAGGGTGTCGTATGGGGCGAGCTCCTCGGCCCAACCCTCGCCGATCGCCCGCAGGGTGCCGCGGAGGGACGTCACCACCTCGACCGACCGGCCGCCCGGCTGCCGCTCGACCGCGCTGGACGTCGTCGGGAGCTCGAGGCGGAGCTCTGGCGCCTCCAGGGGTCCGTCGAGCCGGAAGGCCGTGCCGCGCGGCTCGGCGACCGCGTCCGCCCGGAGTGCGCGGAGCGACGCGGCCACATGCAGCTCGCGCCCGGCGCGGCCCCAGTCGGAGACGCGGTACGTGAGGTCCGACGGCTGCTGGAGCTCGTAGAGGAACGTCCCGCCGCCGATCGCGTGGAGCGTCCCGGGCCGGATCAGCAGCGTGTCGCCGGGGGTCGCCGCCATCACGCGGCAATGGACCCTGGTCGCGCCGCGGCCGTCGATCGCGCGCCGGAGCTCGGCCTCGTCGAGGCCTTCGGCGGGGCCCACGATCAGCTCGGCGTCATCGGCGGCCTCGAGCACGACCCATGCCTCCGCCTTGCCGACGGCATCGGGACCCGCGAGCTCGCGCGCGAGCGCATCGTCGGGGTGCACCTGGAGCGACAGCCAGTCGGCGGCGTCGATCAGCTTGACGAGGAGCGGAAAGCGCGCGCCGTAGCGGGCGATGCCGGTGCTGCCGACGAAGGGGGCCCCGTGGCGTGCCGAGAGCGCGTCCAGCGTCGTCGGGCCGCCGTCGCGCTCGATGACGGACGCCGGCCCCGCGATCCACAGCTCTCCGACGGACTCGCCGTGGGCCACGAGCCGGGTCCCCGCCCATGGCCGCAGGCTCGGTGCCGGGACCGGCCGCACCGGTCGCAGGGCGGCGGAACGATCGGGCACGGGCGGTGGCGCTCCTGGGTCGTCGTGAGGCTTCGGAGATTGTAGGGACCGGCCCGGGAATCAAGGACGCCCCGGACGGGGCCGGGGCGTCGGTGGGGTAGGCTGTTGGGCGCCTAGCGGCGGCCGAGCGTCGCCCACAGGATCGGGTTGTCCAGGGGCTCGGTCGGGCGCGAAGAGTCCTCCGCGCTCATCAGGATGCTGATGATTGCGAACACCGCGAGGAGCCCGAGCACGGCAAGGATCGCCATGTCTGCACCTTCGCTGCGACAGCCGATCGACGGCCTGGCTGGACGCGAGAGCGGCTGACATGACAAGAATACCTAAGAAACGAAGGCGTCGCAAGCGCCGGGCCTAACGAACAGGTGCTAGCCGAGTTCTATGTGGCGAAGAACGTAGCCATCAGCGACAACGACGCACGGGTGCTGACGATCCTCCAGGCCGACGGCCGCCGCTCCTACGCGGAGCTCGGCGCGGAGCTCGGCATGGCGGGCCCGTCGGCGCACGAGCGGGTCAAGAAGCTCGAGGCGCGCGGGGTGATCAGGGGCTACAACGCCGACGTCGATCCCGAGGCGGTCGGGCTCGCGGTCCTCGGCTTCACCTGGGTCACCCAGTCGCCCGGGACGGTCGACGTCGACCTCACGCCGCGCTTCGCCGCCATCCCCGAGATCGAGGAGTGCCACTCGATCGCGGGCGAGGCCGACTACCTGCTCAAGCTCCGCGCCCGGGACATGGCCCACCTCGGCGACCTCGTCCGCGCGATCCAGGCGATCGACCACGTGTTCACGACCGAGACGGACGTCGCGTTCAGCACCGGCTTCGAGCGCCGCCCGTTGCCGATCACCGGCACGGTCGCGTCGGCCACGGCGGCCGCGCCGGTGAAACCGGATGGCGACGGAGGGCGTACCGGATGACGGAGCGCCAGGTCGATCTCGACGAGGTGGCGCTCGTCCGCGCCGTCGCCGACGGCTCGGAGGATGCTCTCGCGGCGCTGTACGACCGGCACGTGGGCGGTGTCCATGCCGTGGCCCTCCGGCTCACCGGGGATCGCGGTCTGACGGAAGAGGTCGTGCAGGAGACGTTCCTCGCGCTGTGGAACCGCGCCGAGCTGTACGACCCCGCGGTCGCGTCCCTCGGGACCTGGCTCCGGGCGATCGCCCGGAACCGGGCCGTGGACCGGCTTCGGGCCATCGGGCGGCGGCCGGCCCTGGTGCCGGTCCCCGGCGAGCGCGATTCGTCGGACACGAGCGGCGGGCTCGACCGACTGGGCGGCGATCCGACGGTGATCGGCGGAGCCGGCCGGGACCCGGACCCGGTCGCGGCGGCCGAGGCGTCGTCCGTGCGTGAGGCGATCGGCGCGGCGCTCGCGACGATGCCGGACGTCGAACGGACGGTGATCGTGCTCGCGTACCGCGAGGGCCTGACGCAACAGGAGATCGCCCAGCGGCTGGACTGGCCGCTGGGTACGGTGAAGACCCGCACGAGGCGCGCGCTCGCTCGCCTGCGGGAGCTGCTCGATGCGGATGGGACGCCGGTCGCGGCCGTCGTCGCCGTCCGCGAGGATGGACATGGATCACGCTGAGGCGCTGGAGCGCATCGAGATCGCGGCCGCCGAGCCCGACGGGCTCGAGCGGCTGATGGCGGGCGACACCGCCGACGCCGCCGCCGTCGCCGGCCACCTGGCCGGGTGCGAGTCCTGCCAGGCGCAGCTCGCCGCAATCCGGCGCACGGCCGCGCTCGCGCGCCGGGTCATCGAGGCCGAGCCGGATCCCGAGCTCAAGGAGCGGACCCTCGCGTTCATCCGCCAGGTCGGGCGAGACCGCTCCGGCGGCGCCGCCGTCGCCGCGTCCGCACGCCTCGCCCCGGCACCCGGCGAGGCGGTGACCGAGGCGCCGGCCCCGGTCCGCGCGTCGTCCGACGACGCGCCGCCGCCGAACGTGGTCCCGTTCGAGCGGCCGGCGGCGCCGCACCTCGCGGAGCGTCCGGCGCGGATCCGCCGCTGGATGACGCTCGGCGCGGTGGCTGCGGCAATCGTCGTGGCGTTGGTCGCCGGCTTCGCGGGCGGCGCCATCGTCGCCCCGGGCCAGGATTCGGTGCGGCAGGAGGTTGCCGTTCTCCGCGAGACCGCCCAGGGGACGGTTCGGGTCGGCGCCCAGCCCGACGCCCAGCGCGTGGCGCTCGTGTCGACCGGTGCGGCGCCGGGCGCGCAGGGAACGGCGTTGTTCTCGGGCTCGTCGGGCGAGCTCGTCATGGTCGCGACGGGCCTCGAGGCGCCGCCCGCCGGCATGGAGTACGGCTGCTGGATCGAGACCGGCGGCGACCGACGCCGGATCGGGAAGATGTATCCCGGCGGCGAGCTGCACGCCTGGGTGGGCCCGGTGTCCGGGCTGGCGGACCTGCCGGCGGGCACGACGTTCGGCGTGTCGCTGACGCCGGTCGGCGGTGGACCCGGCGAGGTCGTGCTGACGGGTCAGGTCTAGGGGCGCGACTCCGTCGGCGCGTCGCCCGGCGTCGCCGGCCTGTCGGGAGCGCTGCCCGATGACGGCGCGGCGGCTTCCCGCGCGGCCGCCGTCGGCCGTTCGGCGTTCAGCTCGCGCAGCGTCGCCGGATCGACCAGCGTGTCGGGCGGCGGGAACCGCAGGTAGCGCCGGTGCGCCCGCAGGACGCGTTCCACCCGGTCGGCGTCGAGACCCGGCTCATCGACGGTTCGCGCGATCCAGCCCGCCTCGGCCTCCAGCTCGCGTTCGCCGATCTCGCGCTCGCGGCGCTGTGTCTCGGCCACGACCAGCCACGTCAGCGCGGCGCCCGCGACGACTCCCACGAGGACCAGCCACCAGTTGAAGTCCGCGCTCACGGGGCGACCATCATCATGCGGCGCGCGGTGGCAGGCACGCGGGCGAGGATAGCCGAGTCCGGCGCCGCCCGTGCCCGGCTACACTCCGGCGATGCCCACCGTCCTCACGACCCTGCTGGTGAGCGTCATCGCGCTCATCACCGTGTACCCGGACTCGGTCGCGTTCCATCTCGGCCCGATCCCGATCCTGTGGTACGGCCTCGGGTACGCGGTGGGCCTCGCGGCCGCCTACATCGTGATCACGCGCGAGGCGCGCCGTCGCGGCCTCGATGCCCGCCTCGTCGACAACGGCATCATCATCGTCGCGGCCGCGGCGCTGATCGGCGGCCGGCTGTACCACGTCATCGACCAGTGGGCCCTGTACAAGGACGACCCGCTCAAGATCATCCTCCCGCCCTACACCGGGCTCGGCGTCTACGGGGGGATCATCACCGGGACGATCGCGGCCTACATCCTCACGCGTCGCTGGCACCAGTCGTTCCTGCGCTGGGCCGACGTCATCGTCCCGGGGCTGTTCGTCGTCCAGGCCATCGCGCGTTGGGGCAACTTCTTCAACCAGGAGCTCTACGGGCCGCCGACGACGCTGCCGTGGGGCATCACGATCGACTGCGCGCACCGGATCCCGGCGTATCCGTGCTCGCTGTACCCGGAGGCCACGACCGGGTTCCATCCGCTGTTCCTGTACGAGTCGATCAGCGGCGTCATCGGCGTCATCACGCTGCTCTGGATCGCGCGGCGGTTCGGGCCGCGGATGCGGCCGGGCGACCTGATGGCGATCTTCTTCATCTGGTACGCGATCGTCCGGTTCGCGCTCGAGACGCTGCGCGCCGACAACTGGACATTCTTCGGGGTGCCGACGGCGATGGTGGTGTCCGGCGCGATCATCCTCGCGTCGATTGCGTTCCTCGTGTACCGGCACGGTCCGTGGGCGAGGGACCGCGACGTGTGGGGCGAGCCGCCGCCGCGCGAGGACGAACGCGACCTGATCGACGACGAGGTCGACGTCGAGGATGACGACCTCGTGGATGACGAGGCGGTCGACGACGACGCGGCCGAGGATGACGAGGGGGTCGACGCCGGACGCGAGGCCGCGACGGACGACGAGGAGCTCGACGCGAACGGCGACGCTGCGCCAGGCGACGGGGCGCCCGGACATGCAGCCGTGCCGGACGGCGACGTTTCGGACGCGGCGGTCGTTGACGCTTCGGGCGACGCCCGGCGAGGGGATGACGGCGCCTGAGCGTGATCCCGGCCGCGATCCGGCGCCCATCTCGGCGCCTCGGGTCGCCACGGCTGGCACGCCCGTGACCGGGACGCAGCGTCGGCCGCGACGTCCGCCGCCCGGGCGCCTGAGCCCGGAGGCGCTGGCGGCGGCGCGGCCGGATGGCGCCCTCGAAGGCCTCGCCTGGCTCGGCCGTGAGCCGGAGTCGAGGGCGTCGATCGAGTACCGGCTCCTGCGGCTGCTCGCCCGCGCGATCCTGTTCGGCGCCTTCCGGTTCCGGATCGCGACCTCGGGCCAGGAGCTGCTGCCCCGCGGCGGGTACCTGCTCGTCGCGGCGGCGCACCGTGGCTGGATGGACCCGTTCGTCGCGATGCACGCGATCCCCGGGCAGCCGCGGGCCTGGTTCCTCGGCAGCGCGCCGTCGACGTTCACCTCGCGCTGGCGCGAGCGGCTCGTCCACCGCCTCGGCGGGCTGCTGCCGGTCTGGCGCGGCGGCATCGGCGTCGACGCCCACGTGGCGTCGGCACGGGCCGTCGTTCGCAACGGCGGCGTCTTCGTGCAGATGCCCGAGGGGACCGTGAGCGGGCCCGCGGGCCGGATCGGTCCGTTCCGCCCCGGCGCGGCGCTGATCGCGATCCGGACCGGAGCGCCGGTCGTCCCGCTGGCGATCGCCGGGACCGAGGAGCTCTACCTGGGGCGGCGGATGGCCTCGCGCGTGCTCGCGCCGACGAGCGCGGAACAGCTCGCGGGCGACGCGTGGCCGGTGGCGCCGCCCGCGGAGGGCAGCCGCGACGAGCTCGAGCTCGCCCGGCTGGTGACGGCTCGCCTCGCGGCGATCCTGGCGCCCGTCGTCGAGGAGCTCTACCCGGGAACGGTCGATCCGCCCGGCCATCCGCGCCGCCTCCGCAAGCGACTCACGTGGCTCCTCCTGCGGCCCGGCCGCCTCGACCGCGACGACTGACGGCGGTCGCACCGGCCACCGGTATCCTCCCGCCGATGGAGTACGCGTCGTCGATCCTGGACCTGGTCGGGCACACGCCGCTCGTGCGGATCTCGCGAATCACGCGCGATCTCGGCCCGGCGGATCGCCAGCCGCTGCTCCTGGCGAAGCTCGAGATGCTCAATCCCGGTGGTTCGGTGAAGGACCGGATCGGCCTGCCGATGATCGAGGCAGCCGAGCGTGCCGGCCTCCTGCGGCCTGGCGGGACCATCATCGAGCCGACCTCGGGCAACACGGGTCACGGCCTCGCGATCGCGGCCGCGCTCAAGGGCTACCGCTGCATCTTCGTGATGGCCGACAAGCAGTCCGCCGAGAAGCAGGCGCTGCTGCGCGCGTACGGCGCCGAGGTCGTCCTGTGCCCGACGAACGTCGCACCCGAGTCGCCCGAGAGCTACTACTCGGTCGCCGCTCGCCTCGCCCGCGACATCCCGGGCGCCTTCAAGCCCGACCAGTACTGGAACGCCGAGAACCCAGCGGCGCACGAGGCGACGACCGGTCCAGAGATCTGGGAGCAGACCGGCGGCCGCGTGACGCACCTCGTCGCGTCCGTTGGCACCGGCGGCACGGTGACCGGGATCGCGCGCTACCTGCGCTCCCGGAACCCGAAGGTCCGCGTCATCGGCGCCGATCCGGAAGGATCCGTGCTGTCCGGGGACACCGCGCGGCCGTACCTCACCGAGGGCGTCGGGGAAGACTTCTTCCCGGGCACGTACGACCGCGACGCCGTCGACCGCTGGGTGCGCGTCTCCGATCGTGACGCCTTCGCGATGGCGCGCCGCATCACGCGCGAGGAGGGGATCCTGGCCGGCGAGTCGTGCGGCACGGCGATGCTGGCGGCGCTCGACGAGGCGGGGCGGCTGATGCGCGACGAGCCGGAAACGGCGAGCGACGCCGTCGTCGTCGTGATCCTTCCGGACGGCGGCCGCAACTACCTGTCCAAGCTCTACAACGACGAGTGGATGCGCGCGAACGGGCTCCTGGCGAGTGCCGGCGCCGTCGTCAGCATCGGCCGGCTGCTCGCCGACCGGCACCACGGCCCGGAGCTCCCGTCCGTCATCGTCGCGCGCACGACCGACCGCGTCGGGGACGCGATCGAGCAGCTGCAGCAGTTCGGCATCAGCCAGCTCCCGGTGTCGGAGCAGGACGGGGACGCGCTCGACGGGATCGTCGGGTCCGTGAGCGAGAAGGGCCTCCTGGATCGTGCCTACCGGGACCCCTCGGTGGTCGACCGGACCGTCGGCGAGGTGATGGACCGGCCGCTGCCGACCCTCGATGTCGCCGCCACCCTCGACGAGGCGTTCGGGCTGCTGTCCGACGGCGCGCCGGGGCTGCTCGCCACGAGCGCCGGCCGCGCGTCGGGCGTCGTCACCCGGCTCGACCTTCTGGAGCACCTCGCGCACCACGCCGGTTGACGCGGGGAGCGCTGCGGCCGCGGGGGTCGATGCGATCATGGCCGCCATGGACGAACCCCGGGACGCCTTCGCGACGCGCGCCGTCCACGCCGGCGCCGAGCCGGACGAGCTCACGGGCGCTGTGTCGCCGCCGATCTACCAGACGGCGACGTACGGCCAGGACGGCGTCGGGCGCCCTCGGGGCGGGTACGAGTACTCGCGGTCGCAGAACCCGACCCGCGAGCGGCTCGAGCGCGCGGTCGCGGACCTCGAGGGCGGGCGGCATGGGATCGCGTTCGCGTCGGGGTCCGCGGCGACGGCGGCCATCGCCCAGCTGGCGGGTGCGGGCCAGGACGTGATCGTCGGCGACGACGTGTACGG
The DNA here is from genome assembly GCA_025935925.1 of Chloroflexota bacterium. GTDB lineage: Bacteria > Chloroflexota > Limnocylindria > Limnocylindrales > CSP1-4 > CAIXZV01. Next base: position 19,868 of record JAICUI010000044.1, on the reverse strand, counting down.
CGGCACGTTCCGCTACCTCGAGAAGGTGCACAAGGTGTCCGGCGCGGCGGTCGCGAAGTACGCCGACCTTGCCGCCGGTCCCGACGAGTTGTGGGAGCAGCTGACGACGTCGACCGCGCTCGTGTGGGTCGAGACGCCCTCGAACCCGTTGCTCAAGGTGTCCGACATCCGATCCATCGCCGACACGATCCGCGAGCGAGCGGCACAGCAGGGCGGGCAGCGACCGCTGCTCGTCGTCGACAACACGTTCGCGTCGCCCGCGCTCCAGCGGCCGCTCGAGCTCGGCGCGGACATCGTGTTCCACTCGGCGACCAAGTACCTGTCGGGGCATTCCGACACCGTGCTCGGGGTGGCGGTCACCTCGTCCGACGACGTCGGCGCGCGGCTGCGGTTCCTGCAGAACGCGATGGGCGGCGTGCCGGGACCGTTCGACTGCTTCCTCGTGCTGCGCGGCCTGCGGACGCTCGCGGTCCGCGTCGAGCGATCGTCGGCGAACGCGCTCGCGGTGGCGCGGTTCCTCGCGTCGCGCGACGACGTGGCCGTCGTCCGCTACCCGGGGCTGGGCGAGGGTCGGCACGCCCACGCGGGGTTCGGAACTGCCGCCCGGCAGATGCGGCTCGGGGACGCGCCGGCGTTCGGCGGCATGGTGTCGTTCCTGCCGGCCGCGGGCGGGCGTCACGGTCGATCGGCGCGCGAGCGGGCGGTCGCGGCGGCCGAGTCGACGCGGCTGTTCACGCTCGCGGAGTCGCTCGGCGGGGTCGAGTCCCTGGTCGAGGTGCCCGCGGCGATGACGCACCTGTCGGTCGCCGAGTCGGCGCTCGCGGTGGACCCGGCGCTCGTGCGGCTGTCGGTGGGCATCGAGCAGGTCGAGGACCTCATCGCGGACCTGGCCCAGGCACTCGACGGGTCGTAGCGGTCCGCGGCGCGCGGCGGCGCGCGGCGCGCGGGTCCGGCTCGGGCAGCCCGACTCCGCGCGTACCAGCCCGCACATGCGGCTCGGGCAGCCCGACTTCGCGCGTACCACCCCGGAGTGGTGCAAGGAACGCGATGACCGCGACCACCCGCCACAGCACTACCGCGAAGTGCTGTAAGGGGCCGATGCGTTGCCGCGACATTCCCAACACCACTCCCGGGTGGTGGCTGGCGACTCGCGGGGTGGCGCGTCCCCGGTGGTGGCTGGCGACTCGCGGGGTGGCGCGTCCCCGGTGGTGGCTGGCGACTCGGGCCAGGCGCGCGGCCACGCGAAGATCGCGCGCGTAGACGCGCGATGGTGGGCAGCGACTCGGGGCCGGTGGACGGCGAGCTCCCGTCGATGCGCGACCGGCCCGGAGATCCGCGCCCGCTCCCCGGAGCGCACCGGCTTGGACCCGAATCGGCACGCACCCGCAACCCCGTCATACCCGTTCGGGCTATTCCCCGAAGGTTGCGCAACCTTGTACGATGCGAGCAACCGAATCGCAACCTTGACTGCGGAAGCCGACTCCCGGGCCTCGTGCCCGCCACGCGCGGCCGGTCGAGATGGATGCGGCGTGCGAGCGCCTCATCCGCAGCCGAGGTGCCTGATCGTGACCCTGACGTCGAGCCCAACGTCCACCAGTACGTCGAACGTGGGCGGCTCCGTCCTCACCAACCTGTCCGTGGCGGAGCTGTATGAGCGCGCCCTCGCCGAGGGCAACGGCACGATCGCCGCCGAAGGCCCGCTCGTCGTCTACACCGGGAAGCACACCGGCCGCAGCCCGAAGGACAAGTTCGTCGTCCGGGAGCCGTGGAGCCAGGACAAGGTCTGGTGGGGCGACGTCAACCACGAGATCAGCGAGGCGAACTACGACCGGCTCCGCGCGCGCCTCATGCGCTACCTCGAGGACCGCGAGCTGTACGCGCAGGACCTGTACGTCGGCGCCCACGAGGCGCACCGCCGCAGCCTCCGCGTCTACACCGAGACGGCGTGGGCGAGCATCTTCGCGCGCAACCTGTTCCGGGTGCCGCCGCGCGAGGCGCTGGCCAGCTTCGAGCCCAACTTCACGATCATCGACGTGCCGAGCTTCGAGGCCGATCCGGCCACGGAGGGGACCCGCAGCGGGACGGCGATCCTGCTCCATCTCCAGCGGATGGAGATCATCATCGTCGGCACCAAGTACGCGGGCGAGATCAAGAAGGCCGCGTTCACGGTGATGAACTACCTGCTGCCCGACGAGGGCGTGCTCCCGATGCACAGCTCGATCAACGTCGGCGAGCGCGGGGACGCGTGCGTGTTCTTCGGCCTCAGCGGGACGGGGAAGACGACGCTCAGCGCCGACCCCAACCGGAGCCTCATCGGCGACGACGAGCACGGCTGGGGCGAGGGCTACACGTTCAACTTCGAGGGCGGCTGCTACGCCAAGACGATCCGCCTGTCGCCGATGTACGAGCCCGACATCTTCGCGACCACCAAGCGCTTCGGCACGATCCTCGAGAACGTCGACATCGACCCGCTGACGCGCGAGCTCGACCTCGACTCCGAGCGGTTCACCGAGAACACCCGGGCCGCGTACCCGCTGCAGTACATCGGCAACGCCGACCCCACGGGCGTCGCCCCCGGGCCGAACAACGTCGTGTTCCTCACCGCCGACGCGTTCGGGGTGCTGCCGCCGATCAGCCGCCTGACGCGCGAGCAGGCCGCGTACCACTTCATCAGCGGCTACACCGCGAAGCTCGCCGGCACGGAGGTCGGCGTCAAGGAGCCGACGGCGACGTTCTCCGCGGGCTTCGGCGCCCCGTTCCTGCCGCGCCATCCGGGCGAGTACGCCCGGATGCTGACCGACCGCCTCGAGCGCTACGACGTTCCCGTGTGGCTCGTGAACACGGGCTGGACGGGTGGTCCCTACGGGACGGGCGAGCGGATGAACATCGCGCACACCCGGAACATGGTCCGCGCGGCGCTGCACGGCGAGCTCGACGGCGTGGAGACGGTCGAGGACCCGGTGTTCCGGCTCCAGGTCCCGGTCCGCGTGCCGGGCGTCCCGGACGAGGTGCTCGTCCCGCGCAACACCTGGCAGGACCAGGCGGCCTTCGACCGCACGGCCCGCCGACTGGCGGCGATGTTCCACGTCAACTTCGCGAAGTACGCGGACGGCGTGCCGGAGGCCGTCCGCGACGCGGGTCCGGCGACGAACGACGCCGACGTCACCGCCGTGCACGAGGAGATGATCCGAGCCGCAGGCGACACGCCCGCCGGCTGAGCCTCGGGCCGCCGCCCGAGCGTGACAGCGGTTCGCAGGGGCACCGAGCGCCGCGTCGGAGCGGACGGTTCGCGATCGCGCGCTCCAGCGGCGCACGAACCGCCGCTGCGGACGCCGCCCGACTGATCCCGCGCGCGAGCCGGTCGACGACATCGTGAACGGTCGGCCCGGCTGACCGCTGAATGCGCACCGATCCGGCCTAGACTCAATCTGCACCAGACCACCCGAGGAGCGACAACCGCATGGCCCGCAACAAGGTCACCGTCATCGGCGCCGGCAACGTCGGCGCCACGACCGCGCAGCGCATCGCCGAGGCCGGCCTCGCCGACGTGGTCCTCGTCGACATCGTCGACGGGCTGCCCCAGGGCAAGGGCCTCGACCTCGCCGAGGCCGCGCCGGTCGTCGGCCACGACGCCGCGGTCGTCGGGACCAACGACTACGCCGACACGGCCGGCTCGGACATCATCGTCGTCACCTCGGGCATTCCGCGGAAGCCGGGCATGAGCCGGGACGACCTGATCGCGACCAATGCGGGGATCGTCGGCAACGTCGTGAAGGCCGCGGCGGCGGTCAGCCCGGACGCGGTCCTGATCGTCGTCACGAACCCGCTCGACGTCATGTGCCACGTCGCGAAGGACGCCTCGGGCTTCCCCCGGGAGCGCGTCCTCGGGATGGCGGGCGTGCTCGACTCGGCCCGGTTCCGGACGTTCATCGCCCGGGAGCTCGGCGTCTCGGTCGAGGACGTCCACGCGTTCGTGCTCGGCGGCCACGGCGACACGATGGTCCCGCTCAGCCGCTATTCGACGGTGGCCGGCGTGCCGATCACCGAGCTCCTGCCGGCCGACCGCGTGAAGGCGCTCGAGGAGCGGACCGCGAATGGCGGCGCGGAGATCGTCGCGCTGCTCAAGACGGGATCCGCGTTCTACGCCCCGGCCGCGTCGACATTCGAGATGGTCGACGCGATCCTTCGCGACCGGAAGCGCGTCCTGCCGTGCGCCACCTTCCTCCAGGGCGAGTTCGGGGTCGACGGGCTCTTCGTCGGCGTGCCGGTCGTCCTCGGCCGGAAGGGTCTCGAGCGGGTGTTCGAGATCGAGCTCACGAGCGAGGAGCGCGCGGCGTTCGACAAGTCCGTCGACGCCGTCCGGGAGCTCGTCGCCGCGCTGCCCGCCTGACGCGACGCGGTGCCGGACGGCACCGGTTGCAACGCGGATTCAACGCCGCGGGCGCTGCACCCGGGTAGGGTGGACACCCCAACCGCCGGGTCTGCTCGCGGCCGTATCCGCCGCGAGCGAGAGGAGGAGCATGCGCCGGAAGACCATCGCGCTCGTCGCCGCCCTGGCCGCCCTGCTGGTCGTCACTGCCCCCGTGTCCGCCGTGACGAAGAACTACCGGCCGGATCCGGACCACGTCTATGTCGGGCTGATCGCCTTCTACGACAGCAACTGGGAGTTCATCCACCGCTGCACGGGCGAGCTCCTCGCCCCGACGATCGTGCTGACCGCGGGCCACTGCCCGGACGACGGCACGGGCAGCGGCGCGGTCGCCGCGCACGCCCGCATCTGGGTCCTCCAGGACGTCGGCTCGCATTACGACCTCGCCACCGAGCACGACCCCGTCACCGGCTACCCGGACTCGTGCACGGGCACGCTGGGCAACGGCCTGGGCGCGTGGTGCGCCGAGTCGGACGAGATGTACAACTACGGCTACGACGGGTTCGCGTCGTTCCCGAACACGCACGACATCGGCGTGGTGGTGCTGAGCCAGCCGATCCACGTGTCGCGCTACGCGGCGCTCGCGAAGGCGCACACGGTCGACCGGCTCGCGCGGCATCGCGGGACGCAGGACGTCCGGTTCCGCGTCTCCGGCTTCGGCCTGAGCTACCTGCTCGACACCAAGGGCACCAGCCGGAGCCTCTCGTTCCGGGTGCGCCTCCAGGGCGACGAGACGCTGATCAACCTCCACAACCAGTCGACGCTCGGGTTCAACCTCGAGACCCAGGGCAACGGCAACGGCCGGGCAGGGACCTGCAGCGGCGACTCCGGCGGCCCGATCCTGTACCCGGCGGGCAGTGACACCATCGTCGGCGTCACCTCGTTCGGCAACAGCAACGCCGGCTGCCGCGGCCCGAACTGGTACTACCGGTCGGATCGCCAGCCGGTGATCGACTGGATCCTCGACAAGGCGGGTGCCGCCGCGGACGACATCGTCGTCCACTGAACCCGCGTCCGTTCTGACGATCGACGCCCCCGGCCGCCGGCCGGGGGCGGTTCGTATGCGCGCCGGCTCGCCCGGTGACGACAGGCAACGCGTTGCAGCGCCGCCGGGCTGTTGCATCGCCGCCGCATCGGCTACCCTCGGACATCCGTCGTGCCGTCGCTTGGGAGAGCGGCGGCTGGAACGAGGGCGCACCGCCCGGTGGCGGCGCGCACGCGCTTCGTTCGGGCCCGCGACGCCGGGCCCCCATGGGACAGGGCGGCTGCCCGCCGCCCCGAGGAGGAGCGACCGCGCCCCGGCGCGGTCCACAGGCTGGGCGTGATGCCCAGGGGAGGCCCATGAACCGAAGGCTGCTGGTCGCACCGGCAAAGCGACGGTCCTGGCTCGTGCTGCTCGCCGCCGCGGCCCTCGCGACGACGATCTTCGCGCCAGGCGTGGAGGCTGCCGGCAACGCGCCGGCCTCCAAGGCCACCGCATCCGGCCTGGTCGCCGGGCGGTACATCGTCACGTTCGCCGACGATCCCGTCGCGAGCTACACGGGCTACAAGGCCGGCTACCCGGCGACGAAGCCGAAGGCCGGAAAGCACGTCAATCCGAACTCGGCCGCCGTCAGGAAGTGGCAGGGCTACCTGACCGCAAAGCACGACGTCGCGCTCGCCCGCGTGGGCGCCACGAAGATCTACGACTACACCGTCACCAACAACGGCGTCGCCGCCCGGCTGACCGCGGCCCAGGCCCAGAAGCTGGCGCGGATGCGCGGCATCACCGGCCTCGAGCTCGACCAGCTCGCGCATCCGGACACGACGCTCTCGCCGCACTTCCTCGGCCTCGACGCGAGCGGCGGCCTGTGGGACCAGCTGCCCGGGACGAACGCCCAGTCGGGCGCGGGCGTGGTCGTCGGCATGATCGACACCGGGATCTGGCCCGAGAACCCGTACTTCGCGGGCCACACCGGCATCCCGGTCCCGTCCGACTGGCACGGCAAGTGCCAGGGCGGCCAGCAGTTCCCCGACACGACCTGCAACGACAAGATCATCGGGGCCCGCTACTACTTCGCGGGCTACGGCAAGAAGAACATCGCGAAGGAGAACTACACCTCCGCGCGTGACTACGAGGGTCACGGGTCGCACACCTCGTCGACGGCCGCCGGCGACTACGGCGTCCAGGTCTCGATCGACGGCAACGTCCTCGGCACCGGCTCGGGCATGGCACCCGGCGCGAAGATCGCCGTGTACAAGGTCTGCTGGACCGGCAAGACGACGCCCGCGGGCTGCTTCAACTCCGACAGCGTGGCCGCGATCAACGACGCGGTCGCGGACGGCGTCGACGTCATCAACTACTCGATCGGCGCGACCTCCGAGTCCAGCGTCCTCGACTCCGTCGAGCAGGCTTTCCGGGCCGCCTCGAACGCGGGCGTCTTCGTCGCGAACTCGGCCGGCAACAGCGGCCCTGGTGCGAGCACGCTCGATCACCCGTCCCCGTGGCTGACCACGGTCGCCGCGTCCACCTTCCGGCGCGCCTTCCAGGTCGTCGAGCTCGGCAACGGTGCCCGCTACGTCGGCGCCTCGACGACGCCGTCCCTGCCGACGTTCTCCCCGCTCGTCACCGCGGCCAGCGTGAAGCTCGCCGCCGCGGCGACCGCCGACGCCAACCGGTGCTTCGCGGGCACGCTCGACCCGGCGAAGGCCGCCGGCAAGGTCGTCGTCTGCGATCGCGGTGTGAACGCCCGCATCGACAAGAGCTTCGAGGTCAAGCGGGCCGGCGGCGTGGGCATGGTCCTCGCCAACGTCTCGCCCAACTCGCTCAACGGCGACTACCACGCGGTCCCCTCGACCCACATCAGCGACGTCGACGGCGCGGCCGTCAAGGCGTACATCGCGTCCGCCGGCGCGTCGGCGACGGCGAAGATCGTGCCGCTCACCGCGGCCGAGCTCGCGGCGGCGCCCCAGGTCCCGGAGATCACCGACTTCTCGTCCCGCGGTCCGTCCACGACGACCGGCGGCGACATCCTCAAGCCCGACATCGCCGCCCCCGGCAACGACGTCGTCGCGGCGGTGGCCCCTCCCGGCAACCACGGCCGGAACTTCGACTTCCTGTCCGGCACGTCGATGGCGTCGCCGCACATCGCGGGCATCGGCGCGCTCCTCAAGGCGCTCCATCCCACGTGGCTCCCGTCCGAGATCAAGTCGGCGATCATGACCAGCGCCGGCGACACCGTCTCGAGCGCGGGCGATCCGTTCGCGCAGGGGGCCGGGTTCGTGAACCCGAACGGCGCGGCCGATCCGGGCCTCGTCTACCCGACGACGGCGACCGAGTACCGCCAGTACATGGTGAGCCTCGGCGTCCAGTTCGCCCCGCCCAACGACACCCTCACCCCGATCACCGCCTCGAACCTCAACCAGGCGTCGATCGCGATCGGCAAGCTTGCCGGCACCGAGTCGGTGACGCGCCGCGTCAAGAACGTGGGTTCGTCCTCGGCGACGTACCAGGCGAGCGCGTCGGTCCCGGGCTTCAACGTCGAGGTGACCCCATCGACGATCACGCTCGCCCCCGGCGAGCAGGCGTCGTTCACGGTCACGTTCAGCCGCGACACCGCCCCGCTCGGCGACTGGGCGATCGGTTCCCTGACCTGGTCCGACGGGCATCACCACGTCCGCAGCCCCATCGCGCTGCAGCCGGTCGTGGTCAGCGCGCCGGGCGAGGTCTCCGCGGCCGCCTCCGCCAGCGGCTCGACCGACTTCGACATCGTCCAGGGCGCGCTCGACCCGCTCGACCTCTCGATCGCGGGCCTCACCGCCGGCGACGTGACGGCCGACAGCGTCGTCTCGGGTGCGTTCGATGACACGAACCCGGTCGCCGATGCGGACACCAAGCACTACCAGCTGGTCGTGCCCGCCGGGACGACCGCGGCCAGGGTGACGCTCGACTCGAACGACAACTCGGCCGACCTCGACCTGTTCGTCTACAAGGCCGGCACCCTCGTCGACCTCTCGGCCACGGCGTCGGGCGACGAGGAGGTCACGCTGCTCCATCCCTCGGCGGGAACCTACGACGTCTACGTCAACGGCTTCGCGACCCCGGGCGGCACGACCAGCTACAACCTGTACACCTTCGTGGTGCCGTCGGCCGACGCCGGCAACACGACGCTGAGCCCGAACCCGGTGCCCGCACCGGCGGCGCTCGGCGATCCCGCCACCGTGACCGCGGCGTGGTCCGGCCTCGATGCGAGCAAGCGCTACCTCGGCGTCATCTCGTACAGCGGGTCGGGCGCCGTCACGCTGCTGTCGCTCAAGTAGCACCCCCGCAACCCATGCCGGGCGGCACCGCCGCCCGGCGCACCGAGCCCGCCGGCGACCGCCGGCGGGCTCCGTCGATTCCCGCGCCGCTCGCGCGATCTGGGATCATGGCCGGGTGAGATGGTTCGTCGCCGGGCTCGTCGTCCCGCTGCTGCTCGCCGGGTGCGCGGCCGGCGGCGGGCCGACCGAGCCGCTCGACGACGGCGCGATCCTCCCATCCCCGACGAAGGGCCTCGGCGGGTCGCGGCCACCCGGCCGCGAGGTCAAGGGCCGCCTGGGCTTCGATGCCATCGAGGGCGGCTGTGCGTACCTCGAGGCGGACGACGGCACGCGCTACGAGGTGCTCTACCCGGACGGCTGGGCGATCGACCTCGCGGCCGCGGCGCTCACGGGACCGGGCGGGCGCAGGTATGCCGCGGGCGACGAGGTGACGGTGCGCGGCGCCATCGCCACGGACCGCTCGTCGATCTGCCAGCTCGGCCCGATCTTCGCGGCGAGTGAGGTCGTGACGACCCCGTGATCGCGGCGCGGCCGGCGCACCGGTGCGGACGGTGACGCCCGCCGCGGCCCGGTCCGTCGTCCCGCGCGCCGGTAGACTGCGCGGCGTCGTGCTGAGTCCGGTGCTCGCGGTCATCACCTTCACGTTCGACCCGGTCGCGACGATCGGCGCCTTCGACGTGCGGCTCGAGACGATCGGGCTCGCCGCGGCGGTCCTCGTCTCGCTCGTCGTGGCGGCGCTGGTCGCGCGCGCGACGCCGCTCGACCTGACGCGGCCCGCCGATGCGCCCGGCGGCGAGCCCGGCGAGCTCAACCACCTGCGCGCCGACGACCTGCTGTACATCACGGTCGCGGCGCTGCCCGGCGCGGTCATCGGTGGGCGGCTCGGGTACGTGCTCCTGCACTGGGACTTCTACCGCGCGAACGCCGACCTCGTCACGTCGGTCGGGCAGGGCGGGTTCCAGCTGCCGCTCGCCGTCGTCGGCGGGTTCGTCACCGGCGGGATCGTCGCGGCGCTGCTCGGAGCGCCCGTCGGGCGCTGGATGCACGCCCTCGTGGTGCCGGTCCTCGTCGCGATCACGCTGGGCAAGGCGGCGCTCGTGCTCGGTGGCACCGGCCAGGGGCTCCCGACCGACGTGTCGTGGGCGACGGCGTATCTCGGACCCGGGCCGTGGGGCTCGCTGGCGCCCGACCTGCCGTCGCACCCCGCGCAGCTGTACGAGGCGATCGCCACGGCCGTTGTGCTGCTCGTGGTGATGGCTCTCGTGGAGGTCGGCCGGTTCCCGGGGCGCAACGGCGGGGCGCTCCTGGTCGGCATCGCCCTGTGGTGCGCGGCGCGCGCCGCGATCGGGGTGACGTGGCGCGACCCCGCGGTCGTCGGCCCGCTGACGATGGACCAGGTGATCTCGCTCGCGATCGCGGGGGCCTCGCTGCTGCTGCTCGTCCTCGTCGGCGGGGCGTCCACGGTCCGCGGCAGGCGCGGCCGTCCCGCGGCGACGGACGCGGCCGCGACGGTGGGGCCGGCTGCCGATGCGCGGCCCACGCTGGCGGCCGATGGCGGTCCGGCGGAGTGGCCCGATCCCGAGGCGCGGCCGCGCATCTGACCCGGGAACGCATGGGTCCCGCGTCGCCACCGCGTTCTCGGCGGCGCCGCGGCGCCGCGTGCCGCGTCACCGCGACGTCCCGGGCCGTCGCGGTTCCGGTCCCGAGCGGCCGACCCGGGGTAGAGTGAGGCGACCACCGCCAGCCGCTCCCGTGTGCGCCCTCGAGGAGATCCCGATGACCCAGCTCGCCGAGCCCGCGGGCTCCGCCGCGACGTCCCTGCCCACGATCGGCCACTGGATCGGCGGCCGGCGGGTCGCCGGTACGTCGGGTCGCCGGGGACCCGTGTTCAACCCGGCGACCGGCGCGCAGGAGAAGTGGGTCGACTTCGCGTCGACGGACGAGCTGGACGTGGCCGTGGCGGCGGCGCGGGCCGCCTTCCCGGCCTGGCGGGCGACGTCGATCTCGAAGCGGACGGAGATCCTGTTCCGGATCCGGAACCTCGTCGAGCAGCACCGCCACGAGATCGCGGCGCTGCTGACCGCGGAGCACGGCAAGGTGCCGTCGGACGCGCTCGGCGAGCTCGCGCGCGGCCTCGAGAACATCGAGTTCGCGTGCGGCATCCCGCAGCTCCTCAAGGGCGGCTTCACCGAGCAGGCGTCGACGGGCGTCGACGTCTACCAGATCCGCCAGCCGCTGGGCGTCGTCGCGGGCATCACGCCGTTCAACTTCCCGGCGATGGTCCCGATGTGGATGTTCGCGAACGCCATCGCCTGCGGCAACGCGTTCATCCTCAAGCCGTCCGAGAAGGACCCCAGCGCCTCGATCCTCATCGCGGAGCTTCTCCACGAGGCCGGCGTCCCGGACGGCGTGTTCAACGTCGTGCAGGGCGACAAGGTCGCGGTCGACCGGATCCTCGAGCACCCCGACATCGCCGCCGTCTCGTTCGTGGGCTCGACGCCGATCGCCCGCTACATCTACGAGACCGGGACGCGCAACGACAAGCGCGTCCAGGCGCTGGGTGGCGCGAAGAACCACATGCTCGTCCTGCCCGACGCGGACGTCGACATGGCGGCGGACGCGGCGGTCTCCGCGGGCTACGGCTCCGCCGGCGAGCGGTGCATGGCCATCGCGACGGTCGTCGCGGTGGGCGACGTGCACGACCGGCTCGTCGACGCGATCAAGACGCGGCTGCCCAAAGTGCAGGTCGGACCGGGCTCGGACCCGGCGTCCGAGATGGGCCCGCTCGTGACCCGGCAGCACCGCGACAAGGTCGCCTCGTACCTCGACAGCGCGGCCGAGCAGGGCGCGACGGTCGTGGCCGACGGCCGCGAGCACCCCCTGTTCAAGGATTCGGACGGGTTCTTCCTCGGCACGTCCCTGATTGACGACGTCACGCCCGAGATGGACTGCTACCGCGACGAGATCTTCGGCCCCGTGCTCACGGTGATGCACGTCGACACGTACGACGAGGCGCTCCGCCTGATCAACGACAACCCGTACGGCAACGGCACGGCGATCTTCACCCGCGATGGCGGCGCGGCGCGGCAGTTCCAGTTCGACGTCAACGTCGGCATGGTCGGCGTCAACGTGCCGATCCCGGTGCCCGTCGCGTACTACAGCTTCGGCGGCTGGAAGGCGTCGCTGTTCGGCGACCTCCACATGTACGGGCCCGACGGGATCCAGTTCTACACGCGTTCGAAGGTCGTGACCTCGCGCTGGCCGGATCCCGCGAAGAGCTCGATCAACCTGGGGTTCCCGCAGACCCGGTGACCGACGGCGCCACCGCGAGCTCGCTCCCGGGGGTCCGGGAGGCCGTGCCCGCGCGGCCGCGGTTCTCGATCGTGACCGCGGTCTACAACGTCGAGCCGTACCTCCCCGAGTTCATCGCCTCGCTCGAGGCCCAGACCTTCGACCTGTCGCGGCTCGAGGTCGTCGCCGTCGACGACGGGTCGACCGACGGGTCGCTCGGCGTCCTCGAGGCGTGGTGCCGGCAGTCCCGGATCCGCGTCCGGATCGTCCGGCAGCCGAATGCCGGCGCCGCGGCGGCGCGCAACACGGGACTCGGCCACGCCACCGGCGAGTGGGTCGCGTTCACGGACCCGGATGACGCGCTCGACCCGAGGTACTTCGAGGCCGTCGACGCGTTCGCGACCGCGCATCCCGGGATCCAGGTCATGGCCACGCGCGTGCTGATGTACGACGACGCGCGCGGGACGTTGCGCAACAACCACCCGCGGCGCGCGCAGTTCTCGCGTGGCAACCGCGTGGTGGACCTGCGCCGCGAGCCGAACGCCTTCACCAGCGCCACGGTCGCGGTCTTCCGCCGCGAGCGCCTCGAGCAGCTCGGGCTGCGCTACGACACCCGGATCGTGCCGAGCTTCGAGGACGGCCATTTCATGGCCTGCTTCATGCTCGGGCTCAAGGCGCCCCGACTCGGTCTCGTCCGGACGGCCAAGTACCACTACCGGCGACGCGAGGCGGCGACGTCCGCGAGCCAGACGTCGTGGTCGCACCCGGGCCGGTACAGCGCGGTCTTCGACTACGGCTATCTCGACCTCGTCCGGCGGGCACGCGACGCGAAGGGCCGGCTCCCGGAGTGGGTCCAGCAGCTGATCGTGTACGACGTCTCGGCGTACATCCAGGAGAACGACCTGCCGACGTCCAAGGTGCGCATCGCGCCGGAGCTCCTGGACGGCTTCCACGAGCGGCTGGCCACGCTGTTCCGTGCGCTCGACCCCGCGGTCGTCGAGGCGCACGGGATCCGGCACCTGCGCCCGGTGTGGATCGACGTGATCAACCACGCGTACCGGGAGCCGTGGCACACCGAGCGGCCCGAGCGGACGCACGTGGACCGCCTGATGCGGCTCCAGCGCATCGACTACCGCTACACGGGCACGGCGCCCGCGGAGGAGCTCCGGGTCGCGGGCCGGCCGATCTCGCCGGCATGGAGCAAGCGCGTCGTCCACCGCTACTTCGGCCGCCCGCTGATCGAGGAGCGGATCCTGTGGGTGCCGAACGACCCGTCGCTGGAGCTGCGCCTCGACGGCCGCCCGGCGAAGATCGTCCGCCGCAAGCCGCACGCGGCGCCGGCCATCGACGAGGAGGGCCGGGACGGCCTGCTGGACCGGCTCCGCCCGTACATCTCACGGCGGGCGCTGCGCGAGTTCCGGACCCGGCACCGCCACATCGTCGGCGACGCGTGGGTGCGCTTCCTCGCCGGGACGACGGGCCTGCTGCGGTACCGCCACGCGTGGGTGCTGATGGACCGCCTGCACGACGCCGACGACAACGGCGAGCGGCTGTTCGAGTACCTCGCCCGCGAGCGCCCGGACATCAACGCGTGGTTCGTCCTCGAGCGCGGAACGCCGGACTGGCAGCGGATGCAGGCGGCCGGCGTGCGTCGCCTCGTCGCGCACGGCACCCGCGAGTGGCGCTCGCTGCTGCTCAACGCCGACTGGGTCCTGTCGTCGCACTCGGACAAGCCGATCGTGCAGCCCGCCGAGGTGATCCGCGTCCGCGGCCACAGCGACTGGAAGTTCGGCTTCCTCCAGCACGGCGTCATCAAGGACGACCTGTCGCCGTGGCTCAACGCCTACGAGCACGACCTGTTCGTCACCAGCACCGAGCCCGAGTACCACTCGATCGCCGACGACGGCACGTCCTACCTCGTCACGAAGAAGGAGGTCCGCCTGACGGGCCTGCCGCGGTTCGACCGGCTGCTGCGCGAGGCCGCCGCCGTGCCGCCCGACGCGCGCAACCTCGTGATCGTGGGACCCACGTGGCGCAGCTGGCTCGCGCTCCCGCTCGAGCGCGGCACGCAGCGGCGGGACATGCGCAGCCAGTTCTGGGACTCCGAGTACGTGCAGCGGTGGTCCGCGCTGCTCGCGGCGCCCGAGATCGGGGCGGCGGTGGCGGCCCGGGGCTGGCAGCTCGCCTTCATGCCCCACCCGAACCTCCAGCACGCGCTCGACCGGCTGGACCTGCCGGAGCACGTCGAGGCGCTCCAGTTCGAGGGCACGGACGTGCAGGCGCTGTACGCCCGGATGGCGCTGCTCGTCACGGACTACAGCTCGGTCGCGTTCAACGCCGCCTACATCGACCGGCCCACGATCTACTACCAGTTCGACCGCCAGCGCGTGCTGTCGGGCGGCCACGTGGGGCGGCCCGGCTACTTCGACTACGAGCGGGATGGGTTCGGGCCGGTCGTCCTCGACCACGACGCCGCCGTCGCGGCCGTCGTCGCCGCGATCGGGCGCGGCCCGGAGCCGGGCGAGCCGTACGCCTCGCGGATCGCCGCGACGTTCCCCGACCGCGACGGCCGGGCCTGTGAGCGGGTCGTCGCGGCGGTCGAGGCGTTGAGCCGGCCCTGGTCCGCCGCCTAGGCGCGCGGGATGGCGGAGCGCAGCCCGCGGGCGTCCGGCGAGCGCCCGTCGGTGTCGATCGTGGTCGTGGCCCCGGAGTGGGCCGGGCTGCTCGCGTTCCTCGAGTCGCTGGACGTGCGTGGCGGCTCGTCGCCCTCGCCCGAGCTCGTCGTGGTGGTCGACGGTGGCGACGAGGCATCGCGCGCGGCGGTCGACGCGTGGCGGGCACGCACATCGATCCCGGTCACGGTCGTCGAGCGGGCCGCGACCGGCGCCGCCGGGGCGCGGGCCGCCGGTCTCGAGGCAGCACGCGGTGACTGGGTGACGTTCGCGAACGCGGCGACGCGATTCCCGGGCGGGTTCCTCGCGTCCGCGGTGAGCCTCGGCGCGCGACACCCGGACCTCGTGGTGCTCGCGGGCGGCCGAGGAGGCGGCCGCCGCGATGCGGCGCCCGCGGGCACCGTCATCGACGTGGAGCGCGAGCCTCCCGCGCTCGGTGACCTGCGCCAGCCGCTCGTCCGGCTCGACGCGGTGCGCGCCGCCGGGCTCGGGCTCGACCCGCGCGTCGGTGCCGGCTTCGACGTGGCGCGGCTCGCGGCGTGGCTGCTGCTCGACGCCGCGCAACCGCGGGTCGGCGTGCTCGGGACGGCGCCGGCCACGACGCCGCGCGCCCACGACGGCCGGCTCGTCGACGTCTTCGAGCATGGATACGTGGCGACGGTCCGGCAGGCGAGGACGCGTCGCGGCCGCGTGCCCGCGTGGCTCCAGCACCTGCTGGTCGACGAGCTCGCGTGGTATCTCCAGGAGGACGAGCGGGTCGCGAACCGAGTCGAGCTGCCGGATCCCGACGTCGCCGCGTTCCACGAGCAGCTCGACGCGGTCCTGCGCGAGCTGGACCCGGAGGTCGTCGCTGCGCACCCTCGCCGGCTCCGCCCGGCCTGGCGCGACATCCTCGCGCACGCCGGCCGCGGTACGGACTGGCACGCGCAGACCGCCGCCGCGACGACCGTCGACGAGGCGATGCGGCTCATGCGGGTCACGTACCGGTTCACCGGGGAGCTGCCCGCGGAGACCGTCACGCTCGACGGGTCGCCGATCGCGCCCGCGTGGGCCAAGACCCAGGCGAACGTCTACTACCGGCGCCCGCTGCTCCGGACGCGGATCCTGTGGCTGCCGATGGACCCGCGGGTCGCGCTGGTGCTCGACGGGACGCCGGTCCCGATCGGCCGGGAGCCGGAGCCGGGGACGCGCATCGGTGCCGCGGGCGCGCGTCCGCGGGGGCCCGTGGGGCGCGCGACCCGCCTCGCCGGGCGGATCCGCGCGGCCGTCGTCAGGGCCGACGCCCGTCGCAGGGCCGTTGCCGGCCGGTACCGCGACGCGTGGGTGTTCATGGACCGTCCGGACGAGGCCGACGACAACGCCGAGCGCCTGTTCGAGCACGTCCGCGAGCACCGTCCCGACATCAACGCCTGGTTCGCGATCGGTGCGGGCGTCACGGACCACGCCCGGCTGCGCGCCGCCTACGGCGAGCGGGTCGTCGCGCGGCATACCCGCGAGTTCCGGCGCCTGATGCTCAACGCCGCGTGGCTGGTCTCGTCGCACGCCGACCGGGCGATCACGGCCCCAGCCGAGCTCGACGGGATCCTCGAGCAGCCGACGTGGCGGTACGCGTTCCTCCAGCACGGCGTCACGAAGGACGACCTGTCGGCGTGGCTGAACCGCAAGCAGGCGAGCCTGTTCGTCGTGAGCACGCAGGCGGAGCTCGCGTCGGTCGCGGGGGACGGCACCGCGTACTGGTACACGCACAAGGAGGCCCGCGACACGGGCCTCCCGCGCTTCGACCGCCTGCTTCGGAAGGCGCGTGAGGTCGGGCCTGATGACCGGACGCTGGTGATCGTCGCACCGACGTGGCGCTCGTGGCTCACGTCCGACATGGACATCGAGACGTTCCGCCGCGAGGTGCTCGAGGCGGTCGGCGACTCCGCGTATCTCAGGAGCTGGCTGGCGGTCCTTCGCTCGGAGCGCGTCGCCGCGGCGGCCGATGCAGCAGGGTTCACGCTGGCCTTCATGCCCCACCCGGCGATGCAGCCGCTGCTCGCGCGGCTCGACCTGCCGCCGCACGTCCGGCCGCTGTCGTTCCACGACGAGGACGTCCAGGGCCTGTACGCGCGCTGCGCGCTGCTCGTGACCGACTACTCGTCGGTGGCCTTCAACGTCGCCTACGTCGACGGCCCGGTCGTGTACTTCCAGTTCGACCGCGAGCAGGTCCTCGGCGGGCAGCACCTCGGCCGGGCCGGCTACTTCGACTATGCGCGGGACGGGTTCGGGCCGGTGACGACGACGGTGGACGAGGCTGTCGACGCGATCGTCGCCCAGCTGGGACGCGGCGCGACGCCGGCGCCGGCGTACGCGGCGCGGATCGCGGCGACGTTCCCGCGCCGCGACGGCCGGTGCTGCGAGCGCGTCGTCGCGGCGATCGAGGAGTTGGGCCGACCGTATCCCTGGCCCGCGGAGGTCCAGGCGGTGCTCGACCGCCCGGGGGGACCCGCCGCTACCGGGACGCCCGCAGGATCGCCGCCAGCTCCTCGTCGCTGAGCGCGACGGGGTTCGTGCGCATCGAGCTCCCGCGCGCGTCGGCGACGATCGCCGGGATGCCGGCCTCGTCGAGCCCGAACGCCGCGAGCCGCGGGACGCCGAGTCGCGACGTCCACTCGGCGAGCAGCGCGACGAGGGCGTCGATGGCGTCGGCGTCCGGGTCGCCGGGCGGGACGTCCGCCAGCAGCCGCCCGAGCCGCGCGTACCGGCCGAGCGCGGGGCCGTCCGGGTCACGCGCGCGGAGGGCGGCCACGTTCGCGGCCGTGACGGTCGCCAGGGCGGCGCCGCACGCGGCGCCGTGCGGGATCGGCAGCTGGGCGCCGAGCGGCGACGCGAGCCCGTGGACGGCGCCGAGGCCCGCGTTGGCGAGGCAGATGCCCGACAGCAGCGACGCGAGCGCCATCCTCGAGCGCGCCGCCGGCGCCGCGCGTCCGTCCGGATCCGCGTGCCACGCGAGCAGCCCGTCGCGCGCGGCCTCGAGCCCGGCGAGCGCGAGCGCGTCGGTGACCGGCGTGGCACGCAGCGACACGTACGCCTCGAGCAGCTGCGTGACGGCATCCATGCCGTTGGTCGCGATCGCGACGGGACCGAGCCCGGCGAGCAGGTCGGGGTCGACCACCGCCTCCGCCGCGACGAGGCGCTCGTCGCGGAACGAGCGCTTGTACCCCGCGGGTCCGTGCTCGCTGAGCACGGCGTTGCGGGTCGCCTCCGAGCCGGTGCCGGCCGTCGTCGGCACCGCGATCCACGGGACGGCCGGGCCGGGGTAGGGGATCATGTCGGGAAGGCCCTCGAGGTGCTGGGCGACGCGGGTCCCGGTGCGCAGCAGCCCGGCGATCGCCTTGGCCGCGTCGAGCACGCTCCCGCCGCCCACGCCGATCACGGCGTCGACCGCCGACGCCCGGTGCGCATCGACCGCTGCGTCGACCACCCGCGGGGAGGGCTCGTCGAGGATCGCGACCTCGCCCGTGACCTCGACGCCGGCGTCCGCCAGGCCCGCGAGCAGCGTCTCGCGCCGCCCCGACGTCGCCAGCGACCGGCCGCCGGTCACGAGGAGCACGCGCCTGCCGTACCCGGCCGCGACCCCGGGGACGCTCGCGAACGTGCCTTCGCCGAACGTGATCCGCGGCAGCCGGCCCAGCGCGAACGGCGGCACGGGCGGCAGGCCGGTCACCGCCGGTCAGTCGATGCTCGCGGGCGTCTCCGGGAACAGGCCGACGTAGCGGTCGCCGTGACGCGGCTCGACGAACGCATCGGCCGTCGCGTCGCGCCACTCGAAGTAGTGCGGCTGCTCCCTGTGCGCGGCCGCGGCCGCCTCGTCGCTGAACCATTCGTACAGGATGATCCGCGTCGGGTCCTCGACCGACTGGATGACGTCGAACCGGAGGTTGCCGGGCTCGCGGATCGAGGCCTCGTGGTTGGCGCGCGTGGCATCGAGGAACGCCTGGAGGTGGTCGGGCTTGACGTGGCAGTGGACGAGGGTGACGAACATGCCGACAGCCTAGGCCAGCCGCGCGTAGTCGGCGGTCGAGCGCTTGAGGAACTGCCCGTGGCCCTTGCGGCCCTTGAACTCACCGTGGTCGACGACGACCTGGCCGCGGCTCAGCACGACGTCCGACCCGCCCTGGACCTGCCAGCCCTCGTAGCAGCTGTAGTCGACGTCCATGTGATGGCTCTCCGCCGAGATCGTGCGGCTGCGGTTCGGGTCGTAGACGACCAGGTCGGCGTCCGCGCCGACGGCGATGGCGCCCTTCTTCGGATACATCCCGAACAGCTTCGCGGGCTCCGTCGCGATGATCTCGACCCAGCGCTCCTTGCTGATCTTCCCGCCGACGACGCCGCCGTGATGGAGGAGGTCGACCCGGTCCTCGACGCCCGGCAGGCCGTTCGGGATCTTGCGGAAGTCGCCCCGGCCGAGCTCCTTCTGGCCGTGGAAGTCGAACGGGCAGTGATCGGTCGAGACGACCTGGAGGTCGTTCCTGCGCAGGCCGGCCCACAGCTCCGCCCAGTTGGGGTTCTTCTCGCGCAGCGGCGGCGAGCAGACGAACTTCGAGCCGTCGAAGCCGTTGCCGAGGTCGTCCAGGCTCAGGAAGAGGTACTGCGGGCACGTCTCCGCGAACGCCTGCTGGCCGCGGTCGCGCGCGTCGCGAACGGCCTTCAGGGCGTCGATGACGGAGAGGTGGACGATGTACACCGGCACGCCCGCAGCCTCGGCCAGGCGGATCACCCGGTTGGTCGCCTCCCCCTCGAACACGGGGTAGCGAGCGACGCCGTGGTAGTAGGGGTCGGTCTTGCCCTCGGCGACGAGGTCGGCCGCGACGACGTCGATGGCCGGGCCGTTCTCCGCGTGCATCATGATCAGCCCGCCGTTCTCGCGGGTCCGCTGCATGGCGCGGAAGATCGCGGCGTCGTCGCTGTAGAACACGCCCGGGTACGCGGTGAACAGCTTGAAGTCCGGGATGCCCTCCGCGACGAGCTCGTCCATCTCCGCGAGCGAGTCGTCGGTGACGTCGCTCATGATCATGTGGAAGCCGTAGTCGACGACCGCGTTGCCCTCGGCCTTGGCGTGCCACGCGTCGACGCCCTCGCGCAGGCTGTGGCCCTTGGACTGGACGGCGAAGTCGACGATCGTCGTCGTGCCGCCG
>JAICUI010000053.1 GCA_025935925.1 Chloroflexota bacterium | reverse complement strand
GTCCAGAACCCTTCGCCTGGAACCAGCTACGAGCGTGTCCGATGATTTTCGTCGGCCGGTCGGACGCCCATCGGCAGGCTTCCGTCCGGCCCATCTACGTGTCCCTAGATCGGGCTTGGCTCCGGACTACGCAGCCTCGTCCGGGTTGCACCTCCGCTGAGTGACACTTCCACGGCCCGCGGAGGGGAGGCCGCTTCCATGCTCACCTTACGGCCTAAGCCGCGAGGGCGAGAGCAGGCTGCTTGTTGGCAGGTACTTCGATTTGCCGCCTGTTTAACGAGGCCTGACGGCACCTCGGCTCGCGTTCCCAGACAGCCAGGCCCTGTCGAAACCACGCATCCCCACAGGACCGAACCGTCGTTCGGGGCGCGAATCCTAGCACCGGTCCTCTGGCTGGTCGAACGTGAACGGCTCCCGGACACGAGGCCCGGGAGCCGTCGATGACGCGCGGGTCAGTCGTCGCCGCGCACGGGCACGGGCTGCGGACGGAGCTCGGGCAGGATGGGCACGTCGGGCAGGCGCATCCCGGCCAGGATCCGGCGGCCGGGGATCGCCAGCGCGATGACCGAGCCGAACGCGGCCGCCACGGCACCGACCCACACCGCGGGGATCATCCCGTCGACGAAGGCCTGGGGCGACGCGTACGAGCCGTTGGCGGAGAACACGGAAGCGAGGACCGCGACGCCGAGCACGCCGCCGATCTCGCGGATCGTGTTGTTCGCGCCGGACGCCCGGCCCTCCTCCTCGGGCCGCACGGCCGAGAGGACGAGGTTCGCCGTCGGTGCGAAGAACAGGCTCATCCCGACGCCGGCCGTGACGAAGCCCGGGACGAGGACGAGGTACTCCACGGTCGGCGTCGCGAACGCTGCAACCCAGCCGAGGCCGGCGGCCATGAGCGCCATTCCGGTCACGAGGAGCGGCCGGCCGCCGACTCGGTCGGACAGGACGCCGGCGATCGGGGCCACGAAGATCGGCATCAGGGTCCACGGAAGGGTCCGGACGCCGGCCTCGAGCGGCGTGTAGCCCTGGACGAACTGGAAGAACTGGGCGAGGAGGAACACGGACCCGAACAGCGAGAACGACAGGAGCACGCTCACGCCGTTCGCTGCGGCGAAGGCCCGGTTGCGGAAGAAGCGGAGCGGGAGCATCGGGTTCGGGGTCCGGGCCTCCCAGGCCGCGAAGCCGCCGAGGAGGACCGCCGCGCCGATGAATGCCGCGAGGATCTCGGGGCTGGTCCAGCCGGACTCATTGCCGTGGATGAGCCCCCACACGAGGGCGAACAGGCCGCCCGACGCCAGGCCGAGGCCGGGGATGTCGAGGGCGCCGTCGGGGCCGAACGATTCTCGGAGCAGGATCGCGGCCGCAGGGACGAGGGCGATGCCGATCGGCACGTTGAGCCAGAAGATCCACTGCCAGCTCAGGCCCTGGACGATGGCACCACCGACGACGGGACCGAGGGCGATCGCGAGGCCGGCGATGGCGCCCCACGCGCCGAGGGCGACGCCGCGCCGCTCCGCGGGGACCGCGGCGGACAGGATCGTCAGGCTGAGCGGGGTCACGATCGCGGCGCCGACGCCCTGGATGGCGCGCGCGACGATCAGCGCCTCGCCGTTCGGCGCGAGCGCCGCGAACGCCGACCCGAGCGTGAACAGCGCGACGCCGCCGGTGAACACACGCTTGCGGCCGAACCGGTCGCCCAATGCCGCGCCGGTCAGCAGCAGCACGGCGAACGTGAGCGTGTAGGCGTTGACGGTCCATTCGAGCTGCGAAAGCGAGGCGCCGAGGCTTTCGCGGATCACGGGCAGCGCCGTGGTCACGACGAGGTTGTCGAGCGAGACCATGAACAGGCCGAGCGACGTGATGAGGAATGTCGCCAAGGTGGCTCGACGGGCCCGACTGGCGTCCGCCTGGCTGGCCGTCTGCTGGGCCATGGTGCTTGTCTCCCTTCCGGTCACATTCCTGCGACCAATGATGTAGTGATCACTCACTATCTGAAACGGACAAATGAAATCGGATCCGCGAGCTCGGTCAGGGCAGTCCTCCCTGGCACAGCAGGGTCCATGCGGGGTCGTCGCCCGTCATGCCCGTCGCGATCGCGACGTTGAGCAGCATCCCCTCGGCGAAGAAGCCGCGGAGGGCGTCACCGTCGGTCCCCGCCAGCTCGGCGGTTCGCGTGACGAGGCCGGCGAAGCGAGCTCGGACGTAGTCGCGGACCTCGGGGTCGCCGGACGCGGCGAACGCATGGAGCTGGAGCTGGAGGAGGGTGCGATCGGTGATCAGCTGCTTGTACGCGTGACCCATCGACTGGAGGACAGGCGGGTAGTCCATGGCGCCTGCCGGCACCCCCATCGGGAAGTCGTCCGGGCCGAGCGTGGCCTCGCGAGCGGCGGCGGCCTCGAACGCGTCGCCGATTCGGTCGAAGCAGCGGCCAACGGCGGCGAGGAACAGGTCGCGCTTCGTCCCGAACAGGCGGAACAGGTAGGGCTGGCTCACGCCCGCGATCCGCGCGATGTCTTCCGTCGAGGTCCCGGCGAGCCCGCCGTCGGCGAACGCGATCACGGCCGCCTCGACGATCACCGCACGGCGCTCGTCGGCGGTGAGGCGCTGCGGAGCCGGGGCGCGGGCGGGGCGTCGGACCGGGGTCGAAGTCGGCATGTGCGGAAGTTAGTGGTCACTAACTAACTTGTCAACCCCCCGACCCGCAATCGGCCGCCGTGCCGGTTCCATGAGTCCGGCGGTACGATCGCCACGTGGTGCATCCCGCCAGCATCCTGCTGCTCCTGGCGGAGCGCGCCGTTGTCGTCGGCGGCGCGTTCGCCCTGCTGCTTGCGTGGTCTCGCCGCCGCTGATCCCGGCGTTCGTTCGTGCCTGACGCCTGGACCTGAGGCCGGGACGGTGTCCGGAGCGGGCATACGATCGGGCCATGCGCATGCTGCCGTGGGAGGAGGAGCGCCTCCTGCTGTTCCTCGCCGCGGAGCTCGCGCGCCGGCACCGGGCCGCCGGGCTCCTCCTGAGCCAGCCCGAGGTCGTGGCGCTCATCTGCGACGAGATGCTCGAGGCGGCGCGGGCCGGGCGGTCCTACGCGGACGTCGAGGCGGCGGGCCGGGCGGCCGTCGACCCGGCCGACGCCATGTCCGGGGTCCGGGAGCTCGTCACGGAGGTCCGCCTCGAGGTCCTGCTCGACGATGGGACCCGGGTCGTCGCGCTGCGTGACCCGCTCGGCCGCGGTGCACCGCCCGACCCGCTCGGGCCGGGCGCGATCATCGCGGGCGACGACGAGGAGCGCGAGGTCAACGCCGGCCGCGAGGCGATCTCGCTCGAGGTGACGAGCACCTCCCGCCGCCGGATCCGGGTCTCGTCGCATTACCCGTTCCACCGCGTCAACCCGCGCCTGGAGCTCGACCGGGACACGGCCCGCGGGTTCCATCTCGACCTCCCGTCGGGAGCCTGGGAGGGCTGGGAGCCCGGCGAGTCGAAGACGGTGCGGCTCGTCCGCTACGGTGGCACCGGCGGCGAGCATGGCGAGGAGCCCGAGCCGGCTGTGGGCATCGAACCGGCGGCCGACCCCGGGCCGGCGGGAGAGGCCGACCACGCAGCCGAGACCGCAGGGTGAGCCGCCTCTCGGCCGAGGAGCTCCGCACGCGCTACGGCCCGACGACCGGCGACCGCGTCCGGCTCGGCGACACCGACCTGTGGGTCCGCGTCGCGGAGGACCGCACGGCCCGCGGCGACGAGCCGCAGTGGGGATACGCGAAGAACCTGCGATCGCGGATGGCGCAGTGGGACCGGGCGTCAGGGCCGTCGGAGCTCGACGTCGTCCTCACCGGCGCGCTCGTCGTCGATCCCGTCATCGGCGTGGTCAAGGCCGACATCGGCATCAAGGACGGGCGGATCGCGGGCATCGGCCGGGCCGGCAGCCCGGCCATCAGCGACGGCATCGACCTCTTCGTCGGCCCGCACACGAAGTCGTACTCGGCATACGGGTCGATCGCCACGCCGGGCGCCGTCGACTCGCACGTCCACACCATCGACCCGGAGCTCCTGCCGCCGGCGCTCTCGGCCGGCGTGACGACGTTCATCACGGCCGGGTTCGAAGAGCCGCCATTCGCGATGGAGCGTGTGCTCGCGGGGCTCGAGGCGTGGCCGATCAACATCGGGATGCAGGCGGGCGCCCGGGCGCTCGACCCCGGTCACCTGGACGCGCTGGTCGAGGCGGGCGCCGTGGGCTTCAAGATCCATGAGGACAACGGGGCGTACCCGGAGCTCATCGACGCGGTCCTCCGCTATGCCGATGCCCGCGACGTCTCCGTGTCGCTGCACACCGACGGCCTGCACGAGGCGTCGGAGCTCGAGGACACGGTCGCCGCGATTGCCGGCCGGACGGTTCACGCCTACCACGTGGAAGGATCGGGCGGCGGCCACGTGCCCGACCTGCTCGGCCTCGTCCGCGAGCCGTCGATCATCTGCTCCTCGACGACGCCGACCCTCCCGTTCGGCGTGCACACGGCGGTCGAGCACGTCCCGATGACGGTGCTCAACCACGGCCTCTCGTGGGACGTGCCGGGCGATGTGCAGCTCGTCCGCGAGCGGATCCTCGAGGCGAGGACCGCGGCCGAGGGGCCGCTCCACGAGCTCGGCGCGATCCAGGTCGTCAACTCGGATTCGCAGGGGATGGGCCGGATCGGCGAGACCGTCCGCCGGACGTTCCAGCTCGCGCACGTCATGAAGGCGTGGCGCCGCTCGGACGCGGCCGACGGGGTCGACGGGCTGCCCGCCGACCCGGGCCTCGACGATCCGGACGACCGCGACGACACCGAGCGCGTGCTGCGGTACCTCGCCAAGGTGACCATCGAACCGGCGATCACGCACGGGGTCGCGGACCACGTCGGCTCGCTCCGGCCCGGCCGGCTCGCCGACATCGTGCTGTGGTCACCCGGGTTCTTCGGCGTCAAGCCCGACTGGGTGTTCAAGGGCGGGTTCCCGGCCTGGGGGCCGCTCGGCGAGGGGAACGCGTCGCTCGAGTGGGCCGAGCCGACGCGCTACCGGGCGGACTGGGCGGGGCTCGCGGGCGCCGCGCCGAAGGCGGCGGTCACGTTCGTCAGCTCCGGCGTGGATCGCGCGGCGCTCGCCCGGCGTCTGGGGACCCGCCGCACGCTCCTCGCGGTGTCGGGCACGCGGGGACTCACGCGGGCGGACCTCCACGCGAACCGGGCCGCGCCCCAGGTCGACATCGACGTCCGGACGGGCGCGGTCTCCCTCGGCGGTCGCGCGCTGGCCGTCCAGCCCGTGACCGACGTCCCGCTCAGCCGGCGCTACCTCCTGCGCTGACCGCGGCGCACGGCGGACCTTACGGCGCCCGCCGGGCTACCAGATGTCGCCGACCGTGAATCCCTCGGGGAACGGGTCGGTCGGATCGACGACGTACGACGCGAAGCCCGAGATCCAGCCGGTGCCGGTGATCGTCGGGACGATCGCGGCGCGGTCGCCGACCCGCGTCTCGTCCTCGATCCTGCCCGTGAACACCGTCCCGAGGATGCCCTCGTGGCGGAAGTCCTCGCCCGGCCGGAGCCGGCCGCGAGCGTGCAGCGTCGCCATCTTCGCGCACGTGCCCGTCCCGCACGGCGACCGGTCGATCACGCCGGTCCAGGTCGAGGGGCGGTCCCAGTCGAGCTCGCCCGTCGACAGCGTCACGACGTTCCGCCACGAGTTCCTGGGATCGTGCGCCGGGCCGGACAGCTGCCCGATCGTGACCCCGGCGAACGACGGCTGCTCGGGATGGACCGCCGGTAGCTGCTCAGCGGCCGCCGCCGTCAGCTGCCGCGTCACGCGCGTGATGTCCCGCCCCTCGTCGGGGACCAGCCGGAACCCGAGGGCCTCGGCGTCGGCGATGACGTAGAACATGCCGCCGTACGCGACGTCCACCGTGACCGTGCCCATGCCCGGGACCTCGACGGGCGCGTCCAGGTGGACGGCGAACGCCGGCACGTTGCGGAACGTGACGCCGGTGACCTTGCCGGCGGCACAGCTGGCGCGGACGGCGATCAGGCCGGCGGGCGCCTCGAGGACGAGCTCGGTGACCGGCTCCGTCATGGGCAGCATGCCGGTCTCGAGGAGCGCGGTGACGACGCAGATGGTGTTGCTCCCCGACATCCCGGGGTATTCGACGTGCTCCATGATCACGAACCCCGCGCCGGCCTCGGGTCGTGTCGGGGGCAGGATCACGTTCGCGCACAGCCCCGGGTAGCCGCGAGGCTCCCGGAGCATCAGCCGCCGAAGCTCGTCGCCGTGCGCCTCGAGGTGACGTGCCTTGGCGAGCATCGTGTCGCCCGGCACGTCGAGGACGCCGCCGACGATGACCCGGCCGGGCTCGCCCGCCGCGTGCACGTCGACCGCCTGGAGCATCCGCGCGAGCCGCACCGACGCCCTCCCCTGGCGGTTCTAGGCGCGCCGGCTGTCGGCGAGCTGGCGGTCCAGGTCGCGCCTGGCGTCGCGCTCGGCGATCTCGCGCCGCCGGTCCCACGTCTGCTTGCCCTTCGCGAGCCCGAGCTCGACCTTCGCCTTGCCCGCATCGTTGATGTACAGCCGCAGCGGGACGATCGTCAGGCCCTTCGCCTTCGACTTGCCCAGCAGCGTGTCGATCTCGGCGCGGTGGAGCAGCAGCTTGCGCGCGCGCTTCGGCTCGTGGTTGAACCGGACGTCGGTCGACTCCCACGGCGCGATGTGCAGCCCGAGGATCCACGCCTCGTCGCGCTCGATCCGCGCGTACGCGTCGGCGAGGCTCACCTTGTGCGCCCGGACGCTCTTGATCTCGGTGCCGCGCAGCACGATCCCGGCCTCGAACGTGTCCTCGATGCTGAACTCGTGGTGCGCGCGGCGATTGTGGGCGATGGTCTCGCCCATCGCGGTCTCCTCTCGGCTGGGGGCGGCCAGTGTCGCACGCCCCGCGTGCTGCCCGGGCGGGCCCGGACGCACGAACGCCGGCCCGTTGCCGGACCGGCGTTCGAATGCTACCGACCACCCGGCCGGGATCGTCTCTAGAGGACGACCTCCGCCGAGGTGGTGCAGCTACTGTGATCCGTCACTGCACATCACCTCCTTTCGTTCGGGACCGACCGTACTAGATCGCCGCCACGGGTGCAAGCGCCGATTCCGTCGCACAGGTGATCAGGCGCCGGCCCCGAGATGCACCTCGCCGGTCGCCGGGACGCCGAGCGCCGCGAGGCCGGCGTCGAGGATCGGGTCCTCGCCGGGCTTGGCGGGCGTCCGGGTCACGACGACGTCGGGGACGATCCCCTTGCCGTGGATCCAGGTGCGGTCGGGCGTGAGCCAGCGCGCCGTGGTCAGCCTGAACCCGCCGCTATCGTCCTCGAGCTGGGTCCATTGCTGGACGGTGCCCTTGCCGAACGTCTTCGTCCCGACCAGCGTGGCGCGGTGCCGGTCGTGGAGCGCCGCGGCGACGATCTCGGAGGCCGACGCGGAACCCCCGTCGACGAGCAGCACGACCTGGATCGACGGGTCGGTCGCCTTGCCGCCGGGCTTGGCCACGGTCTCCGTGAGGTTGCCGTCGGCGTCGCGCTGCCAGAACACCGTCCCATCGGCAAGGAACTCGCTGGCGATGTCGCGCGCGGCCGTCACGAACCCGCCGGGGTTGCCGCGCAGGTCGAGGATCACCTTCCTGATGCCGGCGTCGACGTCCTCCCCGAGCGCCTCGTCCAGCTGGTCCGCGGCGTGCTCCGAGAAGCCCGACAGCTTCAGGTACCCGACGGTGTCGCCGGCGAGCAGCCGCGCCTCGACCTCGGGCTGGATCACGACGTCGCGGACGATCTCGACGTCCCGCGGCGCGGCGCCGCTGCGGACGATCCGGAGCGTCACGGCGGTGCCCCGCGGCCCGCGCACCAACGCCCGGGCGTCGTCGACCGACATCCCGGCGACGGCCTTGTCGTCGACGGCGGTGATCACGTCGGCCGGCAGGAGACCGGCCCTGTCCGCGGGCGACCCCTTGATCGGCTCGACGATGACCATCCGGCAGTCCGTCGACGTGAGCGCCGAGCACGACGACGTGGCGCCCGAGTCGTCGACCGTCCCGATCGTCGCCCCGATGCCCTCGAACTCGCCGGAGATCCCCTGGAGCGAGTCCCGGTACTCCTGCGAGGTGAGGTACATCGAGTACGGGTCGCCGAGCGCCGCGATCATCCCCTTGATCGCGCCCTCGATGAGCGCCTTGCGGTCGACGTCGCCGCCGGCGTACCGCTCGGTCACGGCGCGGTACGTGTCCCAGAACGGCTGGAACGCCGTGGCCTCGTCGGTCGGCGTGCCCGGCGTCAGGGCCGTCTGGCGCCCGAGGGACCAGCCCGAGACGAACAGCGCCGACCCGGCCAGGACCGCGACCAGGGCGCCGGCGACGATCCCGACGGCCGTTCGCCGGCCATGCGCCCGCTGCGCGGCGATGCGCGCGGCATCCGGGACGGCGGGCTCGATCGGGACGACCGGCGGCGGCGCGACACCATCGGCTGGGGAGGACGGGACGAGGTCGGTCATCGCGGGATCTCGGGTAGGAGCGGACGGCGCCGGGGAGGGTGCGGGCGGTCAGCGTACCCCCGGTTGCGGCGGGGTGCCGGTCGCCCTACCGGATGAGATACGTCCGGACCGAGACCCAGGATCCGAGGACGCCAAGCCCGAGGCCCGTCGCGAACACGAGCACGGCGGTGTCGCGTCCGACCGACCCCAGCTGCAGCGGCAGCACGTTGAAGAACCCGACGGCGGCCTGTGACAGGGGCTCGGCGCCGGCCGTCAGCAGCGCGAGCGTGATGACCGCCCCGAGCAGGCCCACGAGCGCCCCCTCGAACACGAACGGCCAGCGGATGAACGCGTCGGAGGCGCCGACGAGGCGCATGATCTCGATCTCCTCGGCCCGCGCGACGACCGCCAGCCGGATCGTGTTCACGATGATGAACAGCACGATCACGCCGACCACGGCGACCATCGCGAGGCCCGCGGTGCGGACGATCGAGGTCACGGTGACGACCCGGTCGACGAGCGCCTGGATGTTGAGCACGTTGCGGACGATGGGATCGTCGCGCAGCGCCGTCGTGACGGCGTCGAGGTCCTGCGGGTGCGTGAGGTGGACGTTCACGCTGCCGTAGAGCGGGTTCGACTCGAGGTACTTCGTCAGGTCCTCGCGGCCCTGCGCCTGCTGCGCCTCGCGGAACTTCTCGAGCGCCTGCTCGCGCGTCACGTACTCGACCGACGCCGTCTCGGGCATCGCCTTGATGCGGTCGACGAGCGCCTGGACCTGGTCGTCGGTGGCCGTCGTCTGGACGTACGCGACGACCTCCACCTTCTGCTCGACGAACGACAGGCTCGCGAGGAGCACGTTCTGGAGGATGAAGAACCCGGCGAGCAGGGTGAGCATCAGGACCATCGTGAGCGTCGCCGCGAGGCTCATCAGCGCGTTGCGCCAGAACCCCTGCCACGCGCGCCCGATCGAGAAGGCCACGAACGGGATCACGCGCCGGCCCTCACGTCAGTCCTCGCGGTGATAGGCGGCGCTCATCTCGTCGCGGATGATCCGGCCGTCCTCGAGCGCGACGACCCGCTTGCGCAGCGCGGTCACCACCTCGGCGTCGTGGGTTGCCATCAGGATCGTGACGCCGAGCTCGTTGATGCGCAGCAGGAGCTGGATGATCTCCCAGCTGATCACGGGGTCGAGGTTCCCCGTGGGCTCGTCCGCGATGATGATCCGCGGGTCGTGGACGAGCGCCCGCGCGATCGCGGTCCGCTGCTGCTCGCCGCCCGACAGCTGGGTCGGGAGCTGCTGCGCCTGCCCGGTCAGCCCGACGACGGCGAGCACGCTGTCCACGGCGGGGCGGATCCGGCGGCGCGGCGTCCCGGTCACCTCGAGCGCGAAGGCGACGTTCTCCCAGACGCTCTTCCTCGGCAGCAGCTTGAAGTCCTGGAACACGATCCCGATCTTGCGCCGCACCTTGGGCACCCGGCGGCGCGGGATCCGGGCGAGGTCGGCGCCGTCGATCACGACGACACCCTTGGTTGCGAGCTCGTCGCGGATCAGGAGCTTCATGAGCGTCGACTTGCCGGCGCCCGACGGGCCCACGAGGAACACGAAGTCGCCCTCGGGCACGACGAGGTCGACGTCCTTGAGCGCCTCCTTGCCGTTGGGGTAGCGCTTGGTGACATCGTGGAGCACGACGACGGCACGCTCCGCCCGCGGCGCACGGGCACGACCGGTGAGGCGGTCCAGGAGCGACGCGGCCGCCTCGGGCGGCGACGGGGCTGCGGTCAGGGTCATGCGGCGGCTCTGCGGAGGATCCGGGTCACGACTCCGTCAGAGGGCACGTTCGAGGGAGCCACGTTCCCCGGAGGCTAGCACCCGAGCCTCGATCGTGCCCGTCCGCCGGCGGTCACACGATCGCGAGCGAGATCGGCAGGTAGCGGTCGAACGGGTGGTCGGCGTGCGACCAGCACACGAGCGCCGGAAAGCCGTCGAGGCGCAGCCCGGCGTCGAGCAGCGCGCGGGTCGCGCGGTCGGCCGTCCCCGGCACCCAGGCCGCCATCGCGCCGAGGATCGGCGTCCGCCGCACCGCGACGCCGAGCAGCGCCGGGTGCAGCGCCGGATCGACGGCCGCGACGGGTCCCAGCCGGCCACCCGTCGACCCGTAGGCGTACCCGAGCGGCCGCTCGGCGACGCGGCCCGGCTCCCCCACGAGGAACCCGGAGCGGCCCTCGCGCCGCAGCCACGCATGATCCATGGGGTGGGCGGCGCCGATCAGCTCGCGGTCCAGCCCGTCGACGATCTCCGCGAGCCGCCGGTGCCCGTCCGGGCCCGCGCCCGCGATCGCCTCGAACGGCTGGACCTCGAGGGTCGACGGCAGCTCCGGCAGCCCGGACCACCGGCGTACCTCGCCGAACACGCGCCACACCGGCACGCGCGGCACCATGCCACGCCGGGCATAGAGCGCGTTCGAGATCGGCTGGGCGGCGTCCGTGCACATGCCCCAGGTGTGGATGCCGCTGTCGAGCGGGTCGTCGGGTCCCGGCACGGACGACGTCCCGCCGGCCGGGCTCCGGCCCGCCTGCGCGCGGTCCATGAGCGCGGCGCCGACCCCGCCGCCCTGGAGGTCCGGTCGCACGAACAGCATCGCGAGGAACCACAGGCCCTCGCGCACCGTGGCGCAGCTGAACCCGGCCACCCCGGAGGCATCCCGGTCGTCCGCGGCGAGCGCGACCCAGAACCGCGTCGGGTCGGTGGTCAGGACGTGGATGAGGAGCCGACGAAGGGGCGCGAGGTCGGCCGGCATCGGCGGCTGGCCGAGCCGGACCTGGTAGTCGTCGATCGCCGCCTTCCAGATCGCTGCGCACGCGTCGAGGTCGCCGTCCGTCCCGGCGCGATACGTGACCGCCGTGGCGCGGCGATGCCGGCCCGGCGCCTCGTCAGGCGTCGTCGTCACCGGCGTCGCCGCTGGCGGGTCGC
Organism: Chloroflexota bacterium; assembly: GCA_025935925.1. Classification (GTDB taxonomy): domain Bacteria; phylum Chloroflexota; class Limnocylindria; order Limnocylindrales; family CSP1-4; genus CAIXZV01. The sequence goes on along the minus strand of JAICUI010000053.1, from coordinate 11,638 downwards.
CCGGTCGCCAGGCGCTCGAGCTCGGCCTGCATGAACGGGTCCAGGTCGCCGTCGAGCACGCCGCCCGTGTTCGACGTCTCGTGCCCCGAACGCAGGTCCTTCACCATCTGGTACGGATGCAGCACGTAGGACCGGATCTGGTTCCCCCAACCGGCGGTCACGTGCTCGCCGCGCAGCTTGCGCAGCTCCTCCTCGCGCTTCTCCAGCTCCAGCTCGAGCAGGCGCGACTTGAGGACGCGGATGGCGAGCTCGCGGTTCTGGGTCGCCGACCGCTCGTTCTGGCACGTGACGACGATCCCGGTCGGAAGGTGCGTCAGCCGGATCGCCGACTCGGTCTTCTGGACGTGCTGGCCGCCGGCACCGGAGCTCCGGAACGTGTCCACCCGGATCTCGTCCCAGTTGAGCTCGATCTCGACGTCGTCGTCGGCCTCCGGCATGACCTCGACGAGGGCGAAGGTCGTCTGCCGGCGGTTCTGCGCGTCGTAGGGCGAGATCCGGACCAGGCGGTGGACGCCGCGCTCGACGCGCAGCCAGCCGTAGGCGTTCCGTCCGGTGACCTGGACCGTCGCGCTCTTGATCCCGGCCTGCTCGCCCGGCTGGGAGTCGATGACGTCCGCCTTGAACCGCTTCCGCTCGCACCATCGCAGGTACATCCGGAGCAGCATCTCGGCCCAGTCGGTCGCCTCGGTGCCGCCCGCGCCGGCGCTGATCGTCAGCACGGCGTTCTTCGCGTCGTAGTCGCCGGAGAACAGGAGCGCCGTTCGTGCGCCGCCGAACTCCCGGCCGAGCGTGTCGGCCTCGTGGGCGACCTCGCGCTCGGTGTCGGCGTCCGGGGTATCGGCAAGCAGCTCCAGGAGCTCTTCGAGATCCGCTGCGCGCTTCTCGAGGCTCCGCCAGAGCTCGATCTCCTCGCGCAGGCCCTGCGCCTCGCGCACGACCTTCTGCGCGCCGCGCTGATCGTCCCAGAACCCGGGTTCGATGGCGCGGGCGTCGAGCTCCGCTACGCGCTGCTCCTTGGCAGCGAGGTCAAAGACGCCCCGAGGTCGACCGGATCCGCTCCGCGAGGTCCCGGGTGGCCGTCGCGTCCACTAGGCGCGCACCTGGGCTTCCTGGAGCAGGATCGGACGGAGCTCGATGAGCCGCAGGGCGGTCTTGCTCCGGGCGACGACGGGGTTCACGCAGGGGCAGTACGAGTTGTGGGGACAGACGCCGCAGTTGCCGTCACAGTCGAGGGCGGCGGCGTAGCTGCAGGTGCGGCAGTCCCGTTCGCAAGCGATCAGATCCACGAACTGGGCTTCCTCAGCCTGCTTCACGATCCCTCTCTCCTCCGACTTCCGCGCGGTCGAACTGACGGCTCGGGACGGGCGCCGGGTGGACGGGCTCGGGCGACTCGATTGGGCGGCGCGGCGCGGGTCCCTGGGGCGGAAGGCCGAGCCCGAGTGTACCGCCGGGTTCCAGGCATTCCAAGAGGGCGATGCGGGATTATCCGCCCGTTTTTCAGCTCCCCGGCTGCTCGACGGACGGCGAACCGCCCGCGAGGAAGTACACCGCCAGGGCGCCCAGCTCGTGGAGCGTGGCCTCCGCCCGCCGGACCGGGTCCTGCTGGACGGGTGACGTCGTGGTCGGCGAGCCATAGCCGTCGATGCCCAGGTCGTCCGCGATCCGGAGCACGCGCAGCATGTGCGTCGGGTCGGACACGAAGATCGCGGTCCGCATGTCGCGGGACTTCAGCTCGCCGGCCACGGATCGCAGCGAGTCGAGCGTGTTGTGCGCCTCGTCCTCGCCGAAGATCGCGTCCGCCGGCACGCCGTTCGCGACGGCGTACGCGCGCGCGACCGCGGCCTCGGTCGTCCGGTCGCCGGGCAGCTTGCCGCCGGTCACGACGAACGCCTTGGCGAGCCCCTGGTGCCACAGGTCCACGGCATGGTCGAGCCGCGCCTTGAACACCGGCGACGGCCGGCCGTCGTACTGCGCCGCCCCGAGCACGACGATCGCGTCGGCGGGCTGCTGCTCGTCGCGGCCGCCCTGCTGCCAGATGCGGAACGTGGCGGCGCCCGCGGCGACGCCGACCACGAGGCCGCCGATGAGGATGAGGCGCACCAGGTCGCTGACCGATCGCGGGGTCAGGCCCCGTGACACTTCTTGTACTTCTGCCCCGAGCCGCACCAGCACGGGTCGTTGCGCCCGATCCGCGCCCCCGACGGCGTGTAGCCCGGACGCGCGGAGCCGTTGCCGGCGGCGGCGTCGCCCGGGACCTCGCGCGCGGTGCGCATCGGGTCCGCGGGGAGCCCGCGCACCGCGGACGCATCGGCTGCGGCCGGGCGCGCCATCGCGGCCCCGCCCGCCGCGAGCGCGGCGCGCTCCGGCGTGCGGTTCGTCCCGTTGCCGGAGCCCGAGCCGTTCCCCGGCATCTCGTCGTGGGCGGGGCCCGGGTGGACCGACCCATCGGCGTGCGTGTGCACCAGGCCGGCCTGGTCCGCTCGCGCGGGCTGGCCGGGTCCGGGCAGCGGCACCGTCGCCGGCTCACGCTTCACGGTCACGCGGAAGATCGTGGTCGCGACCTGGCGCCGGATGAGGTCGCGCAGCTCCTCGTAGAGCCGGAACGCCTCCTTGCGGAACTCGTTGAGCGGGTCCTGCTGCGCGTACCCCCGCAGGCCGATGCCGCGCCGCATGTCGTCGAGCTCCGTCAGGTGCTCGACCCACAGGCTGTCGATCGTCCGCAGCAGCACGAACCGCTCGACCTGCGACCAGACCTCCTCGCCGTGCTCCTGCTCGCGGCCCTCGAGGTGCTCGTCGACGAGCACGCGCAGGTGCTCGATCAGCGCGTCGCGGGACGTCGCCGCGTCGTCGAGCGCCGCCTCCGTCGTCTCCGGACCGTCGAGGCCCATCGCGCGCAGCGCGGCGGACAGACCCTCGAGGTTCCACTCCGACGGCGAGAGCGAGCCGAGGAACTGGTCGGCGAACGCCTCGACCTCCTCGTCCAGGAACCCGCGGACGGTCTCGGTGAGGTCCTCGTTGCGCAGCACCTTGTCGCGCTCGGCGTAGATCGTCTCGCGCTGCTTGTTGATGACGTCGTCGAACTCGACGACGCGCTTGCGGATGTCGAAGTTGAAGCCCTCGACGCGCGTCTGCGCGCTCTCGATCGTCTTCGACACGAGCTTCGACTCGATCGCGACGTCGTCCTCGAGGCCCAGGCGCTCCATGAGGCCCGCCACGCGGTCCGACGCGAAGCGCTTCATCAGGTCGTCGTCGAGCGACAGGTAGAAGCGGGACGAGCCCGGGTCGCCCTGGCGGCCGGAGCGGCCTCGGAGCTGGTTGTCGATCCGCCGGCTGTCGTGGCGTTCGGTGCCGATGATGTGCAGCCCGCCCGCGTCGACGACCTTCTCGTGGTCGACGTCGGTGATCGTCCGCGCCTCGGCCAGCGCCGCGTCCATCGTCGCCCGGTCGACCTCGGCCGGGTTGAGGCCACGCTTGTGGAGCAGGTCGGATGCGAGGCCCTCCGGACTGCCGCCGAGCTTGATGTCGGTGCCGCGGCCGGCCATGTTGGTCGAGATCGTCACCGCGCCGCTGCGGCCCGCCTGCGCGACGATGTTGGCCTCGCGCTCGTGGAACTTCGCGTTGAGCGTCTCGTGGCCGATGCCGCGGCGCTTCAGCAGCGTGCTCAGGACCTCGCTCTTCTCGACCGACACCGTGCCGACGAGGACCGGCCGCCCGGCCTGGGTCATCTCCTCGATCTCGTCGATGAGCGCGTTGAACTTGCTCGACTCGTTCTTGAACACGAGGTCCGGCAGGTCCTCGCGGATCATCGGCCGGTGGGTGGGGATCGCGACGACCTCGAGGTCGTAGATCTTGCTGAACTCCTCGGCCTCGGTCATCGCCGTGCCGGTCATGCCGGCCAGCTTGTCGTACAGCCGGAAGTAGTTCTGGAACGTGATCGTCGCGAGCGTCCGGGACTCGCGCTGGACGCGCAGGCCCTCCTTCGCCTCGATCGCCTGGTGCAGGCCCTCGCTCCAGCGGCGGCCCGGCATCTTGCGACCGGTGAACTCGTCGACGATGACGATCTCGCCGTCCTCGACGATGTAGTCGCGGTCGCGCCGGTACAGCGCGTGCGCCTTGAGCGCCGAGTCGAAGTGGCGCGCCAGCCGCGGATCCGCGTCGTACAGGTTGTCGATCGAGAGCAGGCGCTCGATCTTCTCGATGCCCTCCTCGGTCGGGCTGACGGCCTTGTCCTTGAGATCGAGGAAGTAGTCGCCGCCCTCCTCCGCGCCCTCGGGCCGTTCCTTGAGCTTGGGCACCAGTCGGGCGAAGGTGAAGTACAAATCCGCCGATTCCTCGGCCTGGCCCGAGATGATGAGCGGCGTCCGTGCCTCGTCGATCAGGATGTTGTCGACCTCGTCGACGATCGCGAAGAAGCGCTCGCGCTGCACGCGGCCGTCGAGCGAGTCGACCATGTTGTCGCGCAGGTAGTCGAACCCGAACTCATTGTTCGTGCCGTACGTGATGTCCGCGGCATAGGCCTCGCGGCGCGTCACGGGCCGGAGGTTGATCAGCCGTTCGTCCGTCGTCGGGTAGCCCGGCTCGAACAGGAACGACGTGTCGTGCGCGATGACGCCGACCGACAGCCCGAGGAAGTGGTACGCCGGCCCCATCCACTGCGCGTCGCGGCGCGCCAGGTAGTCGTTGACCGTGACGACGTGGACGCCGCGGCCCGTGAGGCCGTTGAGGACCGCCGCCAGCGTCGGGATGAGCGTCTTCCCCTCGCCGGTCCGCATCTCGGAGATGCGGCCCTGGTGCAGCACGATCGCGCCCATCAGCTGGACGTCGTACTGGCGCATCCCCATCGTCCGCTTCATCGCCTCGCGGCCCGCCGCGAAGACCTCCGGGATCAGCTCGTCGAGGACCTTCCGGAGCTGCTCGTTCTCGCGCTTGCGGCGCGCCTTGGCGAGCTCGCGCCGGCGCTCGAGGTCGGGGTGCTGGAGCTCGTCCTCGGACGGCTCCTCGGGTGCGGCGTCCTCGGCGATCTCGGCGCGGATCGTGTCGATCCGCTCGCGGATCTCGGCGTCGGATAGGGCCTCGTACTCGGGCTCGAGCTCGTTGGTCCGGTCGATGAGGGGCTCGATCCGCGAGAGCTCGCGGTCGTTGCTGTCGAAGAAGCGGGAGAGGAAGCGCATGGCCGGCTGAGTATAGGGTGGCCGTCGCGGGGTTCCCCGGAGCGGGTCTCCGGACCGATCAGGGCTGCGCCTGGAGATCCCCGTCCGTGCCGTTCGGGAACGCGGCCGAGTCGTCCCTGATCGCGCCGCCCTGGATGACCACGCCCGGCGCTGGCACGGAGATCGCCGGTCCGGCGCCGCCGCCCATCCAGCCGCCGCAGTTCACGCAGCCGCCGTTCCAGCTCGCGTTCACGAGGCTGCCGCTGGGAAACAGGGTCGCCACGAGCCCGGCGAGCGCGAACACGAGCACCGTGCCGGTGCCCAGGACGCCGCTCACGATCAGGACCGGTCGCATGGTGCTCCCCGGACGCCGCGACGCGCCCGGATGTTCCGCCCTAGAGGTGCCAGATGCCGACGCCGTAGCCGGCGACGATCACGACGAACGTGATGACTCCCAGGACCACCCAGAACGCCACCGCGCGCGGCGTGGACGTCGGGTTCATCTCCGGGTTCGCGAGCTCGGGCAGGCGGCCGCCGCGCAGCGACGCTCCCCAGCGGGGGGATCGCAGCCGGTCTCGGTAGTCCTCGTCGGCGGCGGCACGGACCTCGAGGCCGCCCTTGCCGTCCGGTCGGTGGAGCTGGAGGCTCATGAAACTCCGGTGGGTCGAGGGTCAGGCGCCCGCCGGTGCGGGCACGGCTGATGGTACGTCGTCGTCGCTCGCCGCCGGACTCGCGCCGCCGAAGCCGCCCGGGCCGTCCTCCCACAGGAGCATCTCCTGGGTGAACGACACCTCCGAGCTGAACAGCGCGCCCACGGATTCGCCGCGGTGGATCCGCTTGATCGCCTCGCCGATGAGCGGCGCGACCGAGAGGACCTTGATCTTCGGGATCTGCTTGTACGCGGGCAGCGGCACGGTGTCGGTGATGATCACCTCGGCCAGGGCCGAGTTCGCGATCCGGTCGATGGCCGGGTCGGACAGCACGCCGTGGGTGGCGCAGGCGTAGATCTCTGTCACGCCCTCGTGCTCGAGCGCCCGCGTGATCTCGATCAGCGTCCCGGCCGTGTCGACCTCGTCGTCCACGATGATCGCCCGACGGCCGCGGACCTCCCCGATGACGTTGATCACCTCGGCGCGGTCGAGGTTGCCGTGGCGTCGCTTCTCGACGATCGCGAGCGGGGCATCCAGCAGCTCCGCGAACGCCCGCGCGCGCTTCGCGAACCCGAGGTCCGTGACCACGACGCACTCCTCGAGATGGCGGTCGAGGAAGTAGCGGCTGAGCATGTGGACCGCGGTCAGCTCGTCGACGGGGATGTTGAAGAACCCCTGGATCTGGCCCTGGTGGAGGTCCACCGTCAGCATCCGGTCCGCGCCCGCGACGGTGATCATGTCGGCGATGAGCCGCGCCGTGATCGGGACCCGCGGCTGGTCCTTCTTGTCCGACCGCCCGTACGCGTAGTACGGGACGACCGCGGTGATCCGGCCCGCCGACGCGCGCTTGAAGGCGTCGATCATGATCAGCAGCTCCATGATCGACTGGTTGACGGGCCGGGACGTCGGCTGGACGAGGAACACGTCCTTCTCGCGGACGTTGTCCAGGATGCGGACGAAGATGTTCTCGTTCGCGAACTCGAACACCTCGGCGCGACCGGGCTCCGACCGGAGGTAGTGCGCGATCTTCCGGGCCAGCTCGGGGTTGGCGTTCCCGTGGTAGATCTCGTACTGGTCCGCGTACACGTCGGCCTCCCGTGCGCCGAGGGCGGTCATGACGAGCGACCCTCACCCGGGTCGGTCGACCCACCGTCGGGCTGGGGGTCGCCATTGTCGCCGTTTCCGGCGCGGTCCGCCAGTCCGGGTCGGAACGCGGAGATCGCCGCGACCGTGTCGCCTTCGGCGAGCCGCATGACGATCACCCCCCGGGCCCCCGGCGAGTAGCGGTTCACGCTCTGCACGTCGGTCCGGATCACCTGGCCGCCCGACGAGATCAGCACCAGCTCCTCGTCCTCGTCGGTGACCTGCTGGACCGCCGCCACGAGGCCCGTCTTGCGTCCCTCGAGCGCGATCAGCCGGACGCCCTGGCCGCCGCGGTGCTTCCGCCGGAACTCCGCGAGGCGCACGCGCTTCCCGTAGCCCGTCTCCGACAGGACGAGGAGGTCCGCCTCGGGATCGACGACGCTCATCGCGACCACGCTGTCGCCCACGCGCTTGAGCAGGCGGATGCCGATCACGCCCGCGGCGTCGCGGCCCATCGGCCGGACCTCGTCCTCGGCGAACCGGGCGAGCATCCCCTGCGCCGTGGCCAGGATGATGTCGTCCTCGCCCGACGAGACCCCCACCCAGGCGAGCTCGTCGCCGTCGGCGATGGTGATCGCGCGGATCCCGGTCGCCCGGACGCGTTCAAACTGCTCGAGCGGCGTCTTCTTGATCATCCCGCGTCGCGTCGCGAGCACGAGGTAGTGCCCGGGCTCGAAGTTGGGCAGCACGATCGTCGCGACCGGCACCTCGCCCGATTCCACCTGGACGCCCGGCAGGTTGATGATCGCCATGCCCTTGGCCTGGCGGCTGGCGTCGGGGATCGAGTGGACCTTCGCCGAGAACACCCGGCCGCGGTTCGTGAAGAACAGCGCCCAGTCGTGGGTGTTCGCGACGAGGAGGTGCTCGACCGCGTCCTCCTCGCGGGTGACGTGGCCGATGATCCCCTTGCCGCCGCGATGCTGGCGCCGGTACGCGGTCACGGGCTGGCGCTTGATGTAGCCGCGCCCGCTGATCGTGATCACGACGTCCTCGTCGGCGATCAGGTCCTCGTCGGTCATCTCGCGGTTGGAGTCGTCGACGACCTTGGTGCGCCGCTCGCCCGCGTACTTGCGCTTCAGCTCGCCGAGCTCGTCCTTGATGATCGAGAGCACCCGTGCGGGGTTCGCGAGGATGTCCTCGAGCTCGGCGATGAGCTGGATGACCGCGAGGTACTCGTCCTCGATCTTCTGGCGCTCGAGCGCGGCCAGGCGGGCGAGCCGCATGTCGAGGATCGCCTGCGCCTGCGCCTCGGACAGGCCGAAGCGCGTCATCAGGTTCGTCCGCGCCGTGTCGACGTCGGCCGACTCGCGGATCGTCTGGATGACCGCGTCGAGGTTGTCGAGCGCGATCTTGAGCCCCTCGAGGATGTGCGCGCGGGCACGGGCCTTCTCGAGGTCGTACTCGGTCCGCCGGCGGACGATCTCCTGGCGGTGCGTAACGTAGTGCCCGAGGACGCTCTTCAGCGGCAGCGTCTGCGGCTGGCCGTCGACGAGCGCCAGCATGTTCAGGTTGAACGTCGTCTGGAGCGCGGTGTGCTTGAACAGGTTGTTCAGCACCTTGTGCGGGTTGGCGTCGCGCTTGACCTCGATGTAGATGCGCATCCCGTCCCGGTCGGACTCGTCGCGCAGGTCGGCGATGCCGTCGAGCTTCTTGTCCTTGACGAGATCCGCGATCTTCTCGAGCAGCGCCGCCTTGTTCACCTGGTACGGCAGCTCGCTGACGATGATCGCCGTCCGGTCGCCGCGCGGCGCCTCCTCGAAGGCGACCTGGGCGCGGACCACGACCCGGCCGCGACCGTGCGCATACATGTCGCGGATCGCGTCGATCGTCTCCTGCTCCCCGGTCAGCGCGTTGCGCCGGGTCTCGTAGCGGAAGATCGCGCCGCCCGTCGGGAAATCCGGCCCCTTCACGAAGCCGCACAGGTCGTCGTTCGTGATCTCGGGGTTGTCGATGTAGGCGACGACGGCGTCCGCGACCTCGCCCAGGTGGTGGGGCGGGATGTTCGTCGCCATGCCGACGGCGATCCCCGATGAGCCGTTGACGAGGAGGTTCGGCAGCTTGGCCGGCAGGACCTGCGGCTCCTTCTGCGTGCCGTCGTAGTTGTCGCCGTAGTCGACCGTGTCCCGGTCGATGTCCGCCAGCAGCTCGGCGGCGATCGCGGTCAGCCGGGCCTCCGTGTAGCGCATGGCGGCCGCGGTGTCGCCGTCGACGGAGCCGAAGTTGCCCTGCCCGTCGACCAGCGGATAGCGCATCGAGAAGTCCTGGGCGAGCCGGACGAGGGCGTCGTACAGGGCGACGTCACCGTGCGGGTGGTACTTGCCCATCACCTCGCCGACGATCGCCGCGCACTTCCGGTAGGAGCTGGTGGCCGACAGCCCCATCTCCCCCATCGTGTACAGGATCCGCCGGTGCACGGGCTTCAGGCCGTCGCGAACGTCCGGCAGCGCGCGGGCGACGATCACGCTCATCGCGTAGTCGAGGTACGAGACGCGCATCTCGTCCTCGATCCGGATCGCTTGGACGTCGCCCAGGTCGTCGGTCACGTGGTTGGACTCCTCCCGTTCGGTTCAGTCAGGGGCGGTCGACGGTCGCGCGTGCGGCCGGCGGGACGTCGACGCCGAGGGTCTCGAACCCGATCGCGGTCGCATGCGCCCGCGAGGTGGACGCCGCGCCGGGCTGCCGGCGGATGCCGTCGAGGCTCGACCGCAGCTCGTCGCTCAGCGGCGGCGGGACCTTCGCGAGGCTGTCGCGGATGACCCAGGCGCGGTTACCATCCCGGGTCGTGCGCGCGACGGCCGCCTCCGCTTGGAGCAGCGCCCCTGTCGCGTCGAGGTCGATCGCCGCCAGCGCTCGCAGCGCCCAGGACAGGGCCTTCTGGACGTCGGGCTCGGCGTCGCCGATCAGGTCGCGCACGAGGGGCAGGCCGTGGCGCACCACGGCGGCGAGCTCCGCAGGGTGGCGCCCGACATGGGGCAGGGTTGCGATCGTCGAGCCGACAAGGCGGCGCTCCCAGCGCGACGGCGAATACACCAGCTGCTCGAGCTCGGCCCAGCGATAGGTCTCGGCGAGGATCCCGCGCGCGACCGCGTGGGCGAGCCGGTCGACGGTCACCCACTCCGACGCATGGCGAGCCTCCGCCCGGACGAGCTGCCAGGACAGCTCGGGCTCCGCCGTGATCGTGCGCTCGAGAAGGTCGATGCCCAGCCACCGAAGCTCCGTCAGCGGCTCGCGGTGGAGCGCGGCCGCCACGTCGAGCAGCGCCGCCGGCCGGTCACGGCGCAACGCCGCCCGCAGACCGCGGCTGACCGCCGCGAGGAGCGGCTGCCGGACGCCCAGGAACGGGCCGATCCCGGGCACGACGACCGTCTCGCTCTCGCGGTACCCGGGCTCGGCGAGCGCCGCGAGGCCGTCGCGCAGCTTCGTGACGAGGGACGCCGGGTCGTGCACGAGCTCCCCTGCCCGGCGCCCGAGGGCCGTCGCGTCACGAAGGTGGGCGGAGACGAACTCGGTCGCGCGTTCCGTCGCCGCGCTCGGTGACACGGCGGTCATTCTCGCGGCGCGTCCACGAGGCCGGGCGTGTCGGCGTCGACGAGCCGGAACCCGTACCGCGCTTTCAGCTCGTCCTTGCGGCTGTTCGATGCGCCGACGTACGTCGCGGTGCCGTGCGCGAGCTCGGTGCCGTCGTGGGCATCCAGGACCACGCCCTCGGCCTCGACCAGCCGCCGCCGCGCGGACACGACCCATCCCTCGGCGCGAATGGGCCGGTTGATGGGCACGGGGCGCTTGAAGTCGACGCTCATCCGCGCGGTGACGCCCCACTGGTCATGGTCGATCAGTGCCCACGCCATGACCTCGTCGAGGAGCGTGCAGACGATCCCGCCGTGCGCGATGCCCTCCCAGCCCTCGAACCGGTCCGGCAGGCTGAGCTCGACCCAGCAGCGGTCTCCACCGGCGTGCAGCTCCAAGTGCAGCCCGTGGGCGTTGAGCGTCCCGCACGCGAAGCAGTTGTGCGGCGTCACCTCGATCCTGCGCCCGCCGAGCCGGACGTCACGGACCGCCGGCTCAGATGTCAAGGTTCCGCACCTTGCGTGCCTCGGTCTTGATGAACTCCTTGCGCGGCTCGACGCGCTCGCCCATCAGCTTGGTGAAGATCTCGTCTGCCTCGGCCTCGGCGCCGTCCTCGATGGTGACCCGCAGCAGCGTCCGCGTCTCGGGGTTCATCGTCGTCTCCCAGAGCTGGTCGGCGTTCATCTCGCCGAGGCCCTTGAAGCGCTGGACGCTGGCGCTCTTCGGCATCTCCTTGAGGATCCGGTCGCGCTCCTCCTCGCTCTGGGCGTACCGGGTGACCTTCCCCGTGGAGATGCGGTACAGCGGCGGCTGCGCGATGTACAGGTAGCCCTCGTTGATCACCTGCGGCATGTGCCGGAAGAAGAAGGTCAGCAGCAGCGTCCGGATGTGGGCGCCGTCGACGTCCGCGTCGGTCATGATGATGATCCGGTGGTACCGGAGCTTCGCGAGGTCGAACGTCTCGCCGATGCCGCCACCCAGCGCGATGATCAGCGGCTTGACGTTGTCCGAGCTCAGGATCTTGTCGAGGCGCGCCGTCTCGACGTTGCGCAGCTTGCCGCGCATGGGGAGGATCGCCTGGAACCGGCGGTCGCGCCCCTGCTTGGCGGAGCCGCCCGCGGAGTCGCC
>JAICUI010000079.1 GCA_025935925.1 Chloroflexota bacterium | reverse complement strand
GAGGTCAACCTCGGCCTGTCGTTCGACGTCGCCCTCGAGAACATGGTCCGCCGCGTGAAGTCCGACGACCTGGAGCTCATGGCGACCGCCATCTCGATCCAGCACACGGTCGGCGGCAACCTCGCCGAGATCCTCGACTCGATTGCGTTCACCATCCGCGAGCGGGTCCGCATCAAGGGCGAGATCCGGACGCTGACGGCGCAGCAGCGGCTGTCGGGCTACGTCGTCGGCTTCCTGCCGATCGGCCTCGCGGGCTTCCTGTTCGTCGCCGCGCCCGGCTTTATGGGTCCGATGTTCGACCCCCGGGTGGCGGTCGCGGGTCTGCCGGCCGGCATCCTCATCCTGGCCCTCGGCGGCTTCTCGATGTTCATGGGCTTCATGTTCATCCGCCGCATCGTGGACATCGAGGTCTAGCGCATGGACTCTCTTGCACTCGTCATCGCGGCCGTCGCCGCGGGGGCGATCCTCCTGATCTTCCTCGGGCTCGCCTCGAGCCCGTCCGTCGACCCCGTCCAGGCGCGTCTGTCGCAGCTCGGCACGATGCAGGCCAAGAACCTCGAGGAGCTGGAGCTCCAGGCGCCGCTCGTCGACCGGACGCTGCGGCCGCTGATGGCCCGACTCTCGGGCTCGATGTCCAAGGTCGCCTCGACATCGTTCACGCAGCAGACGGAGAAGCGCCTGGCGCTCGCCGGGAACCCGAGCGACCTGCGCGTCGCGGACTGGTTGGGAATCAAGGCGATCGGCGCGATCGTCGGCGGCGTCCTGTTCTTCCTGCTGTTCGTGTTTCCGGGCGTCATCAAGGTGCCGTTCTTCATCGGCATCGCGATGATCTTTGCGGGCGTGCTCGCCGGTTACACGATCCCCGAGTTCTGGCTCGGCGGCCGAGTCAAGCGGCGGCAGAAGGAGATCCTGCTCCAGATCCCGGACGCCCTCGACCTGCTCACGATTTCCGTCCGGGCCGGTCTCGGCTTCGACGGCGCGCTCGGCAAGGTCGTCGAGAAGCTCAAGGGGCCTCTCACCGAGGAGTTCCGCCGGGCGCTCGCCGAGATCCGGGTCGGGAAGCCGCGCCGCGACGCGCTGCGGGACATCATCCCGCGGACCGAGGTCCAGGCCCTCACCAACTTCATCGGGGCGATCATCCAGGCCGAGCAGCTCGGCGTGTCGATCTCCAAGGTGCTCCAGGTCCAGTCCGAGCAGCTCCGCATCGAGCGCCGCCAGCGCGCCGAGGAGATGGCGGCCAAAGCGCCGATCAAGATGCTGTTCCCGCTGGTCGGCTGCATCTTCCCGTCGCTGTTCATCGTCATCCTGGGCCCGGCGATCATCCTGATCATCATCGGCCTCGGGAACACGTAGAGCGGGCGCGGCTCCTCGTTCCGTGGCTGGGCGTCCCGCACCCGGTGTCGCACGCAACGTGTCGCGCGGCACCGTCCTCGCCTCGGAACTGGAAACCGCCTCGGGCCTGTGGGGCAAGTTCATGGGCCTGATGGGCCGGCCGGCCTCGGCCTTGCCGGCCGGCCGCGGCCTGTGGCTGCCGGCGAGCAACGGGATCCACATGATGTTCATGCGCTTCCCGATCGACGCCGTGTTCGTCTCGAAGCCCGACGGATCCGGTGGCCGCACCGTCCGCTCGGTGCATCGCTCGCTGCGTGCCTGGACCGGACTCGTCCCGTTGATCCGCGGCGCCGACGGCGTGCTGGAGCTCCCGGTCGGCACGATCGACGCCACCGGCACCGAGGTGGGCGACCAGCTCGAGGTCCGCGAGCGCGCCTGAGGCTGGCCGGGCAGCGCCGCCCGTCGCTACTCGCCACTCGCCACTCGCGGCTCGCCGCTCGCCGCTCGGCACGTGCTCGCCGCGCGGCAGGGCCGCGCTCGCCGCTCGCCGCTCGGCAGGTGCCGACCGCTCGCTCGGCGGGCCAACCATCGCGTGATCGAGCCCGATTCTCGCGCGGAGGTCCGATCGTCGCGTCACGGCCGATCGACGTGCCACAATCGACTCGCTTGGCGAGAGGATCGCTCGGCTACGCGACCGTTCGCTCTCCACGCGATCGGATGCGCGGCCAAGCGAGCCACGTAAGTCCCCGGTAAGCGCCCGGCGCGATGCTTCCTCCATGGCGACCAGGGAGCGCCCGGGCGATCGAGGTGCCGCCGACGCGCGGCGGCTCGCGCTCGAGCTCGGCCACGAGATCCGTCGCACGCGGCAGCGGATCGGCATGAGCGTCGCCGAGACCGCGACGCACGCCGGCATGTCGCGTTCGCAGCTCTCGCGGCTCGAGCGAGGCGCATTGTCGGCGCCCACGGTGCAGCAGCTGTCACGGGCGTCGAGGGCCGTTGGGCTCCGCGCCTCGGTCCGGCTGTACCCAGAGGGTCCGCCCGTGCACGATCGGGCGTCGTTGGCCGTCCTCGCCCGGTTCACCAACGTGCTCGCTGCGCCGGTTCGCCTCACGCGCGAGGTCGGGCTGCCGATCCCGGGCGACCTCCGTGCCTGGGACGCGCGGATCCACGACGGCAATGCAACGGCTTCGATCGAGTGCGAGGGGAAGCTCGAAGACGTCCAGGCGGTCAGCCGACGGATCGCCTTGAAGCTGCGGGATGATCCGGAGGCCGGCGCCGTGATCCTGCTCGTGAACCGGACCGAGCGCAACCGGCGCGTCCTGTTCGAGCATCGCGAGGCGCTGCGCGCGCAGTTCCCGCTCGATGGCGCCGCGATCCTCCGCGACCTGCGCGCCGGGCGGGTGCCACGCGCGAGCGGGCTCCTCCTGTTATGAACGGCGCGCTGCTCCGCCCGGTCAACCGGCTGCTCGACCTCGCGCTGCCGGCCGTGTGCGCGGGATGCGGCCGGGAGGGCGACGCCATCTGCGGCCGGTGCCTCCCGGGCGTCGGGACCCGCGTCGACCTGCCGCCGGGGACGCCGCTCGGGCTCACCGAGGGGCCGCCCACACCGCTGCTGCAGCTGGAGTGGTGCTCGCCCTTCGCGGGCACGACGCGTCACGCGCTGCACCAGCTGAAGTACGCCGGCGAGCGGAGGCTCGCGGTCCCGCTCGGCCAGGTCGTCGCGGCGAGATGGCGACGGGCCGGCGTCGGCGGCGAGCTCGTCGTGAACGTCCCGGTGCACGACGGCCGGCGACGCGAACGCGGCTACGACCAGGCGGCCCTCATCGCGCGCGAGGCGGGGAACGCCCTCGCCCTCCCCTGGCTCGGCGCGGTCGAACGCACGCGCGCGACGACCGCGCAGTACCGCCTCGATCGCCGCCACCGCGCCTCGAACGTCCACGACGCGTTCGCCGTCCGTTCCGACGCTCGGGCGCGGATCGCCGGCCGCTGGATCGTGCTCGTCGACGACGTCGTGACGACCGGCGCGACGCTGTGCGAAACCGCACGCGCCCTGCTCGACGCGGGTGCCGGCGCGGTGAGCGCGGTCACCGTTGCGAGGGAGCGCTGACCGGACCCGGGCCTATACTCGAACGGTCGGACAGGCCGATCCGCGGCCCGCACGCCCTTGCAGCCGAGGCGCCGGGGGGCGCCGGGAGGTACCCGTGAGGACGATCGTCAGGGGCAAGAACGTCGAGGTCCCCGACCGGGTCCGCGACTATGCGGAGCGCAAGTTCGCCCGCCTCGAGCGCCTCCTCGATGACCGGTCCGACGCGATCGTCGAGCTCACCAACGAAGCGCACCGGAGCGCCGCCGACTCGCACATCGCGGACGTCACGCTCGTCATCGACGGCAAGACGCTCAAGAGCCACGCGGCGGGTGCGTCGTACCAGGTGGCGCTCGACGTCGTCGTCGACAAGGTCGAGCGGCAGGCCAAGGACTTCAAGGAGAAGCCGCGTGTCCGGGCCCGGCCGGAGCAGGAGAAGCGCCTCCTGCGGGGCATCGCCGACGGCACCGCGGATGCTGGGCGCGAGCGCCAGATCGTCAAGACGAAGCGGTTCGCCATCGAGCCGATGTTCGAGGAGGACGCCGTCGCCGCGATGGAGGACCTCGGGCACGACTTCTACGTGTTCGTGAACGCCGAGAACGAGCACGTCGCGGTCCTCTATCGCCGGAAGGACGGGCACTACGGGCTGATCGAGCCCGTGCTCGGCGGCGAATACACCAAGAAGTCCGCGAAGACCGCGCGCTGAGCTCACGCCGGGCGCGACCGCCGGTACAGCCCATGGTCGCGATCGACGTACCCGGCGTCGAACAGGTATCGCCGCAGTGCGGCCACGTCGGGGTGGAACAGCGCGAGCCGCTGGTTGACCTCCTTCTCGGGGTACTCGCGGTCCTCGGTGAACACCCGCTCGAGCAGGAAGCGCAGGACGATGTCGCGCTTGCGCGGCTGTGCCGGGATGGTCGTCAGGCGGCCGTCGACGACGTACGCGCGCAGCGTCTTCGCCTCGTCCGTCGTGAGCTCCAGGCGAGCCAGCGTCGCCGCCAGCGACTCACCGTCGTGCGGCCACGCGCCGCCGGGCACGGCACCGAACCCCTGCGCCTCGCGCTCGAGGCCGGCGAGGGCCCGGCCCATCGCCCCCACCCGGTCCATGCGCGCGGCGACCAGCTCGCGGCCACCGTCGGCCGCTGCCCGCCGCTCGAGCAGCCCGGCACCGACGAGCACCTCCACGTGACGGCGGATCGCGGCGACGGGCTGCCGGAGCTCGCGGGCCAGCGTCTCGGCGTCGACCGGCGACGCCGCCGCGCGGGCCACGATGCGCAACCGGTGCTGATCCACCAGCGCCCGGAGTCCGGCGAGCAGATCGGGGTCCATCGCGGCCAAGTCTAGGGTCGCCTCGGCTACGCTTGGGCCCGATGCTTCCCAACGGTCGACGGCTCGGGGCCCACCTGCCGCTGGGCGACGGCATGGTCAAGGCCGCCGACCGTGCGGCGGTCATCGGCGCAAGCGCCATCCAGGTGTTCAGCGACAACCCGGCCGCGTGGCGCCGCCGCCCGCACCTGCCGCGCGAGCTGCCCGCGTTCCGCGAGCGACTCGCCGCCCACGACGTCGCGCCGCTGGTGATCCACGCGCCGTACCTGATCAACCTCTCGGGCCCGGAGGGCGAGTTCCGCCGGCGCTCGATCGAGCTCCTCGCCCACGAGCTCCGAGTCGCGCAGGCGTACGGGGCGCAGTACCTCAACGTGCACGTCGGCTCGCATCGCGGGGAAGGCGTCGAGGCCGGGATCCAGGCGTTCGCCGAGGGTGCGGCCGAGGGCGTGGCGATGGCCGGCGACGATGCCCCAGACGTGGTCCTCGCCATCGAGAACGGATCCGGTTCGGGGTTCGGGCTCGGTACGGCGGCGGAGCAGCTGGCCGAGCTCGACCGGGCGCTTACCGTGGTCGGCGTCGATACCGGCCGCACGGCATTCACCCTCGACACGGCGCATCTCTGGGGCGCCGGCTACCCGATCGACACGCCCGAGGGCGTCGATGCGACCCTCGCCACGATCGATGCGACGCTCGGGCTCGGCCGGGTCCGCCTCGTCCGCCTGAACGACTCGCGCTCGGAGCTCGGCTCGCGCAGCGACCGCCACGAGCACATCGGCGCGGGCCGGATCGGCCCGGCCGGCATCGCCGCCCTGCTCACCCACCCCGCCCTCGCCCACGTGGCGTACCTCGTCGAGACGCCCGGCATGGACGACGGCTACGACGCCGTCAACCTCGACCGGGCGCGGGCGCTCGTCGACGGACGGGCCCTCGACGAGCTGCCGCCGGCGGCGTTCCATACCCGCAGCGCGAAGGGCCGGAGCGCCCCTGCCGAAGACGACCCGCTGCCCGCCGAGGACGACGCGTCACCCGACGCCGAGCCACGGACCACCGACGCACGGCCGCGCCGTTCGGCACCGTCCGCACGAGCCGCCACGCCGTGATCGACGCCGTCCCGGCGGGTACCACCGTCCCGGCGGACGCGAGGGCGACGAGGCGCGTCACGGCGATCGAGGCCGCCGTCCTCGTGGGCCTGCTGGTCGTCGCGGCCCTGACCCGCCTCCCCGGGCTCGAGGCGCGCGGCCAGTGGGACGCGGACCAGGGCACCGACATGCTCGTCCTGCGTTCGCTGGTCGAGGACGGCGTCGTTCCCCTCGTCGGCCCGAAGACGTCGATCGGGAGCTTCCATCACGGCGCCTTCTACTACTGGCTGCTCGCCCCCTCGGCGCTCGCGTCGGACGCCGATCCCGCCGCGGTCACGCTCGAGCTCGCGCTGCTGGGCATCGCGGCGGTCGCCGCCACGTGGTGGCTCGCGCGATTGCTCGGCGGGCCGGTGGCCGCCGCGATCGCCGGGCTGCTGATGGCGGTTTCGCCCGCCGGGATCGACGCCTCGACGTTCATCTGGAACCCGAACCCGATCCCGCTCTTCTCCGCGCTCGCCTTCGCCGGTGCGATCCTCGCGCGGCGCACGGGCCGAGCGCGGTGGTGGCTGCTCGCGGGCGCCGGCGCGATGGCGACGATGCAGCTGCACATCCTCGGCGCGGTGATCCTCGTGCCACTCGTGTGGGCCTTGGGCAGCGAGCTCATGGGGCGTCGCCGCGCGGGCGACGCCGACGCCGTGCGCGGCACGCTCCTCGGCGGGCTCGGCGCCATCGCGGTGATCGCGGCCGGCTACCTGCCCCTCCTCGCCTCCGAGGCGACGTGCGGCTTCGCCGAGGCCCGCGGCATCGTCGCGTACCTCGGCGCCGGCGGCCGCGAGGCGGCAGGCGGCGCGCTCGGCCGGATCGCGATCGTCGGGGTCCGCTCGATCACGTGGCCGTTCGCGGGCGTGATCACGGACCGGATCGTCGCCTCGGCGATCGTGGCCCTGATCGTCGCGGGCCTCATCGGCGTCGCGGCCCTGCGAACGCGCACCGATCGCGACGACACGGCAGGCGACCGCACGGATCGCGACCGCACGGACCCGGGCGCGACCCGGTGGCTCCTCGGCGGGCTCCTCGCGTGTGTCGCGCTCCTCGCGCTGTTCGCGCCGAGCCTCGCGATCGTGACCCCGGGCCTCCCAAACGACCATTACCACAACCTCCTCGACCCGGTGGTCGTGGCGCTGGCCGGTGTCGGGATCGCCCGCCTCTGGACGCGCCTTGGAGGCCCCCGCGCCGTCGCGGGTCGTGCGCTGGCGGGCGGCATCGCGGCCGTGCTGGTCGTCATCGGCGTGACGGGCTGGCCACCCGCGGTGTCCCCCGACGGGGGTTGGCCGCTCGCCGATCGTGCGGCTGCCCAGGTGCTCTCGTACACGGGTGGCGGGCTCACGGCCCTCGACGGCCTGCCCGGCTTCAAGAACGACAATGCGCTGCGCTTCCCGCTCGAGCGCCACGGCGCGCGCCTCCTCGATCCCGCGACCGACGCGAACGGAGCGACCTGGTTCGTGCTCGTCTGTGACCCGCTGTTCGACGAGGCCACCGGCAAGGCGTGCGGCGGCCCGGCCGAGGACGCCTGGATTCAAGCCACGCCGGGCCTCCCCGCGACGACGCTCATGACCCGGTTCGACGCCGGCCCGCGCCGGGTGCTGTCGATCTACGCGCCGGCGCCTTACCTGCGAACGCCGGCCCCTGCAGACCGGCGTTCGCTGTCCCCGAGACCCGGACCAGGAGGGTGGGCCGGGTCAGTGCCCTGGAAGCTTCGTCAGGGCCGGCCCGGCTGGCGGGCCGGCCGCACCGCTGGACGCGGCGCGCCGTAGCGAGGAGGCGGCGAGGTCCGGAGCACGGTCGGTGCCCCGAGCCCGTTCGCCATCCCGGCAGGTCGGGCGTAGGCGCTCATGCCGTTGGCCGACGCGCCGCTGCCGTTGGTGGTGTGGCCCTGGTCGTCCTGCCCCACGCCCGCATACGGTCGCGAGAAGCGCCGGACGCGGACCGCGAGGTAGTACTCCATGATCTGGCGGACCTGCGGCTCCGACAGCGCCTCGTCGGCACGCAGCGCGTACTCGACGCGCGCGGTCGGGTTCTGGGGGCCGACGGACACGACACCGAGGGCGGCGCTCGTGTCGGAGTCGTCGCGGATCTCGCGCAGGCCGCGCGCGAGCTTCGTCGCGGTGCCCAGGGACGGCATGCGGTCGCCGCGGATCAGCCGCGAGATCGTCGAGTGGTCGACGCCGGACTGCTGGGCAAGCTGCCGCTGGGACATCTTCTTGGCCTTGAGCTGTGCTCGCAGCCACTCGTTGAATGCGCGGCCGTTGTCGGTCGTCATGCTCGCTTCTGGGCTAGCTCCGCGGTCCTCGCGGTTCGGGATGAGTGTCGAATGCGTGGTGCACCCGCCCAATCACCCGTTCGTACTCGCGGTCGCGGTGGCGGCGGCGCGACGGCGTCCGGTGTGGTGCGGTCGCGAGCGGTGCGTGCGTAGTCCCTTCGGGGGAACAGCGCCCGGACCCGTCAGGCGGCCGCCGTCGGCGCCTCGACCGGCGTCGACAGCCCGAGACCCTTCCGCTTGTCCGACACGAGGTACAGCACCGAGCCGATCACGATGATCGAGAACACGCTGATCACGCGGTCGACGAGCACGATCGTCACGGCCTCCGTCGGCGGGACGCCGTACGCCAGCGTCAGGACCGCCCCCATGCCGAGGTCGACGATGCCAAGGCCCGCGGGGCTCAGCGGCACGGCCGTCAGCAGCGACCCGATGAACGCGACGAAGAACGCGCCCGAGATGCCCAGGCTGACGTCGTCGAAGCCGAGCGACTGGACGACGAGGTAGAGGCGCATGCCCTCGGTCGACCAGATCAGCCCGGTCAGGACGATGAGCACCGGCAGCTGCCGGCGGCTCACGCCCTGGAAGACGCCCTCCTCGAACCGGTCGTACAGCTCGACGACGCGGTGTGGCAGCGGCAGCCGCTCGAGGATCTGGCGGCCGAAGTTGCGGAGCGTGAACAGCAGGGCGGCGAGGATCACGATCGTGCCGACCCCGAGTCCGACCACGAACTGGACCTGCTCGGGCAGCCCGTCGCGGAAGCTCCAGAACCCGGCCGCAAGCCCGAGGACGGCGATCGCGAACAGGTCGAGGATCCGCTCGATGAACACCGTGCCGAACGTCTTCGACAGCGACACGGGCGCGTTGATCTTGAGCAGGTACGCCCGATAGACGTCGCCGAGCTTCGCGGGCACGAGGCAGTTCACGAGCCACGACAGGAACAGGATCTCGGTCGAGTCCTTCACCCCGATGCGGAACCCCGTGCCGCGCAGGATCAGCGACCAGCGGAGACCACGCAGCGGGAACCCGAGGTAGAACACGGCGAACGCCGCCAGCAGCAGGAGCTTGTTGGCCTCCGCGATCCCGGTGACCACCGCCTGGATGTCGATGTTGAGGAACAGGCGCGCGGCGAGGATGAGCAGGACGAGCGGGATCGCGATCGACAGGATCGTGCGCGGCTGGCGGAGCCGGTGGCCGAGCGACACCTGGTCCGTGACGTCGCGGTCGTCGCCCGAGCCACTGCCGCCGCGGACGGTGGTCGCGGACGTCGCGGGCGGCGTGGCGGCCGGCGGCACGAGCGCGCCGCGGGGGGTCGTGGTGGCGTCGGTCACGGTCGGATCACCCGGTTCGGTCATGCGACGGGACCCGCGCTGCCGGCGGCCGGTGGGACGACGCGGCGGTTGCCGCGGGCGCGGTTCACGAGCTTGGACAGCGGGGTGAGCGTCCGCACGATATACGAGGCGCGTCCGGGCACCACCCCGACGTTGGTCAGGGCTGCGCGCATCCCTTCGGGCGTCCCCGGGTCCACCTGCACGACGGTGTACGCGACGCCGACCTCGAGGGTGCTGTGCGCGTCGGACACGGCGACGCCGGGCAGGCCGAGCTCGCGAGCGAACGCCGCGGCCCGCTCGTTGCCGCTGCTGCCGACGACGCGCGCGTTGTGCGCCTCGACCCAGTCCACGAGCTGGCCGGTCGCCTCGAGCCGCGGGTCGCGGAGCATGGAGCCCCGGAACCGGTCGAAGGGGTGCGGGATCCCGACCATGCCGCCCTGCTCGCGGACCTCGGCGATGGTGTCGCGGGCGCTCCGTCCGGGCGCCACCGCGCGCTCGAGGAACAGCGCCACGAGGTCGCCGTCGGCCGTCTTCACCTCCTCGCCGACGATGACCGTGAGCCCGTCGGGCGCCGCGTCCCGCGCGCGCAGCGCGCCCTCGATCCGGTCGTGGTCGGTGACGGCGAGGTGGGTCAGCCCGCGCGAGGCCGCCGCCCGGACGACGCTCTCGGGCGACGCGAGGCAGTCGAACGACGCCGACGTGTGACAGTGCAGGTCGACGAAGTAGGGCATCCCAAGGCCGCTAGATCTGGGACACCAGGGACTTCTTGAAGAAGTCGAAGTGCTCCAGCGCGAGGCCCGTCCCGAGCGCCACGCAGTTCAGCGAGTTCTCGGCCACGTGGCACGGGACGCCGGTCACCTGGGTCAGCAGCTTGTCGGCGTTCCGGAGCAGCGAGCCGCCGCCCGACATCACCATCCCCTTGTCGATGATGTCCGAGCTCAGCTCGGGCGGCGTCTGCTCGAGCACCGTCCGGACGGCCGCGACCAGCTGCTGGAGCGGGATCTCGATCGCCTCCATGACCTCGGACGAGGTGATCGGGATCGTCCGCGGCAGGCCGGCGATCAGGTCGCGGCCGCGCACCTCCATCGACAGCTCGCGCTCGAGCGGCAGCGCGGTCCCGATCTGGATCTTGACCTCCTCCGCGGTCCGCTCGCCGACCATCAGGTTGTACTTCTTGCGGATGTAGGAGGTGATCGCCTCGTCGAACTTGTTGCCGCCGACGCGGAGGCTGTTGAACACGACGATCCCGCCGAGCGCGATGACGGCGATCTCCGACGTCCCGCCGCCGATGTCGATGATCATGTTCCCGGACGGCCCGCTGATCGGGACGTTGGCGCCGATCGCGGCGGCGAGCGGCTCCTCGATCAGGAACGCGTCCTTGGCGCCCGCCTTCAGGGCGGCGTCGCGGACCGCGCGCTTCTCGACCGACGTGACGCCCGCGGGCACCGAGATCATCACCTCGGGCCGGCCGACGCCGATGCGGCCCTTGGTCGCCTTGCCGATGAAGAACCGGAGCATCGCCTCGGTGTTGACGTAGTCGGCGATGTGGGCGGGCTTGTGGGGGCGGGTGGCCTGGATGTTGGGGGGCGTGGGGGCGTTCGTGGCGGGGG
>JAICUI010000085.1 GCA_025935925.1 Chloroflexota bacterium | reverse complement strand
ACCGCGGGCAGGGCGCGCGCCGCGAGGATCTCGTCGCCGGCGCGCACCTGGTAGGCGAGATCGACGGCCGGCATCGGCACGAGGAGCGCCAGGAACGCCGGCAGGAGCAGCGCGATCCACAGCCAGAGCCGGTCGAACGACATGCGCAGCGCGTCGGCCCTCACGGTTGCCACTGTGCCGCGTGCGCCGGGTCGCTGCTGGGCGGGCGGGCGACGGTCGTACCAGGGTCACGCCCATCGACGCGGTGCTACGGTCCGCGGATGGACCAGCCGTCGACGCGCGCCGGCACGCTCGCGCCGGGTCGCACGGTGGCGATGCGGGCGACCGCTGGCCTCCTCTGGCTCCGCTGGCGCGCGCCGATCCGGTTGGCGCTGTCGGTCGTCGGTGCGGTGATCATCCTCCTGCTCCTCGCGAACCCGGATGCGCACGGCATCGACGCCCGCGGTTACTGGGCGTTCGATCCGGCCAACCCGTACGCGGAGGCGATCGGCAACCTCAACGCCGAGACGGCGTTCCGTTACGGGCCGCCGATCGCGCTCGCCTTCCTCCCGTTCCACGCCCTGTCGTGGCCCGCGTTCATCACGATCTGGACGCTGGTCCTCGTCGCGGCCCTGCTCGTCCTCGGCCGGAAGTGGGCGCTCGCGTGCGCCGCGATCTATCCGGTCGCGATGGAGCTGTCCGCCGGGAACGTCAACCTCCTGATCGCGCTCGCCGCGGTCGTCGGCCTCCGGTGGCCCGCGACGTGGTCGTTCGTGCTGCTCACCAAGGTCACGCCGGGTATCGGACTCGTGTGGTTCGCGGTCCGCCGGGAATGGCGCCATCTCGCGATCGCGATCGCCGCCACGGCCTCGCTGTCCGTCGCGTCGTGGCTCGTCGCGCCGCAGCTGTGGACGCAGTGGTTCGACGCGCTCCGGTCGATGGTCGGCATCGAGCCGCTCGGCCACCACCTGCCAGTCCCGCTTCCGATCCGCGTCATCGCCATGGCCGCGCTCGTCGCGTGGGGCGCGCGGACCGACCGGCCGTGGACGGTCGTCGTCGCCGTGACGCTCGCGATGCCGACGGTGTTCCCGGCGTCGCTGTCGGCGCTGGTCGGCGTCCTGGTCGTCGATCGCTGGGCGCGAACGGGAACCGCCGCTAGCCCGCGGTGATCGCGACCTCGCGCGGGCGCACGAGCCGCGCGCCCTGGTCGTACAGCTCCTGGACCGCGTTGACCATCAGCTGGATGCAGAACCGGTCGTGCACGGTGTCGTGCCCAGCGCGCCCGAGCGTGTCGGCGAGCGGGTGGTCCACCAGCAAGCGCGTGATGGCGTCGGCCAACGCCGCGGGATCCTGCGGCGGCACGAGCAGCCCGTTGACCCCGCTCTCGATCATCTCCGGGATGCCGCCGACGTTCGACGCGACGACGGGCCGCGACATCGCCATCGCCTCGAGGATCGACAGGCCCTGCGCCTCGCGGTATGACGGCAGGACCGCGACGTCGAATGCGGCCGTCACCGCCGGGATGTCGTCCCGGCGCCCGGTGAAGATCACGTGCCGCTCGACGCCGAGGTCGCGCACGATCGCGCGGAGCGCGTCGAGCCGGCTGCCCTCGCCGACGATCAGCAGGAACGCGTTCGGCACGCGCGCGAGCACGGACGGCCACGCCTCGAGCAGCGTCGGGTGGCCCTTCTCGAGCTCCAGCCGGCCGACGACGCCCACGAGCACCGCGTCGTCGCCCATCCCGTACTCGTCGCGGAGCGTGCAGCACGGCTCCTGGCTCGAGTAGCGCTCGAGGTCGACCCCGTTGTAGACGAGCGTCCGCGGCACCGATCCCCGACCCTCGTCCACGACCTTCCGGTCGATCGCCCTCGAGACCACGATCAGGTGGTCGATCGCCGAGCCGAGGCGCCGCAGCTCCGCCTGGTCGTCCAGCGGCCGGACGCGCGACGAGTGCACCGTCGAGATGACCCACGGTCGCCGGTGCCCGGCATCGCGCAGGGCGATCGCGGCCTTCGTGCCCACGAGCTCGGCGCGATACATGTGGTTGTGGATCACGTCCGCGCGGCGGTCAGCGAGGTGCGCGGCCAGCGTCGCCGTCGCGATCGCGTCGTCCGGCGAGTCGATGACCGTGACGTCGAAGCCCGCCTTCTGCAGCTTGCGCACGGCGCTGCCGTTCGACAGCGACACGATCGACACGTCGTAGAACGAGCGGTCGAGCCTCGAGACGAGGTTGAACACGTGCTCCTGGGCGCCGCCGTTCGTGCCGGTCGCCAGGATCTCGACCACGCGGACGCGGTCGGGCCCGGGCACGGGCAGGTGGACCATCGGCGCGACGCACGGATCCTCGGGCAGCGGCGGTGTCATCGGCTGTCCGTTCGCCGCACCAGCAGCCGGTGGATGGGCTCGTCGATCGCGCCCCACTCGTACTTGTAGCCCTCGTCGCCGCGGAGGAAGTCCATCCGGCGGACGCCACGCTCCAGCGCGCGGCGCACGTAGCGCTCCACCATCACCACCCCCGGCGACAGCTCGCGCGCCTCGGGATCCACGCCGGCGTTGTAGTACAGGATCGCGTCCTCGGTCTCGAATGAGATCCCCGCGCCGATCCGCTTGCCACCGACGGTGAGGAACGCCAGGCGCAGCGGACCGTTCGCGCCGAACAGCTCGAACATCCGGCGGAAGAACACCCGGCTCTGCGCGCCACCCGAGGTCTCGGGGAACAGCCCGTCGACGCCCCATCGCCGCTGGTGGAGGTCGATGAACGCCTCGAGGTCCGCCAGCGGATCGGGCGAGTCGGCGAGCGTGACGTCGCCGGCGGCCTCGGCGCGGCGCACCTTGCGCCGGATCTCGTGACGGGTCTTCTTGGGGAGCGTGGCCAGGTAGTCGTCGATGGACGCGCCGTCCGGGAGCTGCGCGACCGGGCACACGTCCTCGCGCTCGAGGTTGACCGTCCACCCGTCGCGCACCTCGCGCGACCCGAACGCGCCCACCAGCGCGCCGATCGCCGGGTCGTCGTCCCGCAACCGGCGGAGGTCGATCGCGTCCCATGGCCGTGGGTGCGTCGGGTCGCCCTCGCTCGCGCAGTACGCGGCGAGCGCGTCCGCGGCGGCGTCCAGGTGGCGCGGGTGCCCGAGGAGCGTCGCGTAGTCCGCGTGGTACGAAGCGCCGAAGAACACCGCCTTGGCGTCGGGCGGCACGGCGGTCAGCGTCGGACCGTCCGCGGCGCGCATCTTCGTGCGCAGCTCGACATCGCCGGGCTCGACCTCGTGGCGGTGCATCAATGGGGCGATCGCGACCGGATCCGCCGCGTCCGGGCCGTCGGCGGGGACGAGCGCCAGCGTCTCCTCGTGCGCGTTGGCGCCGTACGCGTCCCACCACGCCCGGTGGAACGCCCACGCGGAGAACGGCGTGGCCGCGGGGTTCGCCGCGGCGAGAGTGTTCCAGCAGTCGGGCGCGATCTCGTCGAACGGCCGACGGACCGCGCGGAGCGCGACCGGGGTGGCCGCCGGCGCCGTGCCGGCGGCCGGCAGACAGGGCGGGTCGCCGGCCAGGTTCGTGGGGGACATTGCGGCCGAGAATAGCATCGGTCGCCGGAACAGTTGCGCGCGCAACCGGCTGCCGGGACCTTTCGGCGGTCGACCAGGTACCGGCCCGCGCCTAGACTGCGGCCCGTGACCCGAGCCCGCGCCCGACGCCTCCTCGAACAGCCCGTCGTCTCCGGTGCGGTCGTGCTCCTCGTGCTCGCCGTGATCGTCGTCCCGTGGCTCCTCGCGCTCCGCCTCCAGCCGGCGACCCGCGACCTCATCGCCATCGACGCCAACATCTACTTCGACGCGGCGGGCCGCTGGCTCGCCGACGGCACGTGGTACCTGCCCCGCCAGCTCCAGGGCCCGTACGACATCCAGATCGGCGACGTGCTGTACCCGCCGATCCTGCTGTACCTGCTGCTCCCGTTCCAGGTCCTGCCGCGTGCGCTGTGGTGGGCGATCCCGCTCGCGATCGCCGCCGTCGCGGTGGTCAGGATCCGCCCGCCGCGCTGGTCGTGGCCGGTGCTTCTCCTGTGCCTGGCGTGGGGTCCGGCGATGGCGCAGGTCGTCAAGGGCAACCCCGTGATGTGGGTGATGGCCGCGCTCAGCGTGTCGGTCGCGCTCGGCTGGCCGGCGACGCTCGTGCTGATCAAGCCGTCGCTGTTCCCGTTCGCGCTGCTGGGGATCCGGCGGCGGGCGTGGTGGCTCCAGCTCGCGCTCCTCGCGGCGCTCTCGATGCCCGTGCTCGCGCTGACGCTGCTCTATCCACAGGTGATCCTCGACTCGAGGGGCGGCGGCCTCCTCTACTCGCTCAACGACGTACCGCTGCTGCTGCTGCCGGTCTTCGCCGGCCTGGCCGCGGGTCGCCTGCGGCTGCCGAGCCGCCGGGCGGCCGCTACGGCTGCGGCTGGAGCGCCCGAAGCGTCTGCGGCGTCAGCGGTGGTTCATCCGGGTGCTGGAGCCGGCGCAGGAGGAAGTACTCCGGCAGCGGCCGGTCGTCGGTGATCAGCGGGCCGTCGCCCACGAGCGCCCGCAGCTGATCGTTCGCGGCCCAGGTGTTCGCGGCGAACACCTGCGCCCACTGCGCGGCCGAGCGACCGCCGGAGTCGGGCGCGCTGTTGACGTCGTCGAGCACGCCGGGCCGCGCCAGCGCCGCCTCGAGGCCCTCCGCCGTGATGTCGACCGACCCGTCCGAGCCGATCATGTAGTAGCCGAACCCGCCCGGACCTGCGATGACGCGCACGTTCGGGAACACCTGCAGATATGACCGCACGTGGGCGAGGAACTCGTCGAGCTTCTGGCCGTACGGCACCCACTGGACCATGACGCCGCCCGGCGTCAGCCGCGCCTTCGCGGCCTGGTAGAACTCGAGCGACGAGATCACCGACACGCCCGAGCTCTCGATCGGCGGCGGCGGGTCGACGACGATGAAGTCGTACGTCTCTTCGGTGAGCTCCACGTGGTTCCGGCCGTCGGCGATGATCACGTGGCCGTTGGGGTTCGCGAGGACCTGCTGGGCGTCGGGGTAGAACCAGTGGAACATCTGTGGCACTGAGGGCACGAGCTCCGCGACGTCGGTCTTGACGCCGGCGATCAGCGACGTGCGGAACGCCGTGCCCATGCCGAACGCGACCGCGAGGCCACGTGACGCCGTCGGCCGGAGGGACAGCGGCAGGATCGGCATGAACTTCGTGTCGACGGTGATCAGCGTCATCGACGTCCCGCCGACCCAGATCTGCGGGTACGTGCCGAGGTCGCCGGCCTGGACCGCCGCGATCTCATCCTCGGTGGCCTCGTAGACCTCGCCGCCCTTCGAGAGGATCAGCTCGATCGTCGGCTGCCGGAACGCCGTGCCCCGGTTGTAGCTCAGCACGACGGCGCCGACGAGCACGAGCGCCATCGCGGCCCCCGCCCAGCGCATCGCGGAGGCCACGCGCCGCTCACCCAGGAACAGCGCCGCGCCGACGAGCGCGTTGACGATCGCAAGTCCCGCGAGCGTCGCCGGCGACCCGATCAGCGGGATCACGAAGAACGGCAGCACGAAGGTCGCGACGAGCGAGCCGGCGGTGTTCGCGGCGAGCAGCGACCCGGTCGCCGACCCCTCGCTCCCCTCCTCGTCGCCCAGCAGCGCGGCCGTCGCGGGGAAGATCAGGCCCATCACGATGGTCGTGGGCAGCACGATGACGGCCGTGGAGCGCGCGAACTCCCGGAGCGCGTCGATGAAGTTCGCCGCCGCGCCGATGAACACCGTCTGCGGCGACGCGAGCACCGCGGCGCCGAGGAGCACGAACACCGTCGTGAGCAGCTGCGCCGCGCCGATCAGGACCGTCGTCGGTCGGATCCGCGGCCGCAGAAACCCGAGCAGCAGGGCGCCGGTCGCGATGCCCACGAGGAACAGGACGAGGATGATCGTGAACACGTAGGTGGAGCTGCCGGTGCCGGCGGAGATGAGCCGGTTCCAGGTCACCTGGTAGCCGAGCGAGGTCAGCCCGGAGACGAAGGCGAGCGACAGGGCCAGCCGGCGGGCTCGCGCCGGACGACCGAGTCCGGCCGTGGCGCCCGGAACGAGCGCCGCCCGCAGGACGGGCATCTCTGATGCCGTCGCCGGCGTCGAGTCCGAGCGCCGGTCCAGCAGGAGCGCGACCACGCCCGCCGTTCCGGAGCACGCCGCGCCGACGAGCAGCGCGCCGGTGAGCCCAAGCACCTCGATGAGCACGAACCCGGCGACGGCGGTCCCGACGATCGCGCCGATCGTGTTCGCTGCGTACAGCCGTTGGAACGCCCCGGCCATCCCGACCCGCCCCCGCGCGAGGAACCGCGTCAGCGTCGGCAGGGTCGCGCCCATCAGCAGCGTGGCCGGTGCGAGCGCGAGGATCGCGAGCGCGAACCGCACCAGCGCCAGCGCGAGCGGCGCCTCCGCGAGCGACGGGTACACGCCGCGGTACAGCTCGCCGATCAGCCGGAAGCTCACCGGGGTCAGGAGCACGACCGCGACGACGACCACCTCCAGGGCGCCGTACAGCCGCAGCGGTCGCCTGACCCGGTCGGCGATGCGCCCACCCACCGCACCACCGATCGCGAGGCCGCCGAAGAACCCGGTGAGGATCGTGGACACGGCCTGGGACGTGTTGCCGAACACGAGGACGAGCTGCCGCGCCCACACGACCTCGTAGATCAGCCCGGCGGCGCCGGACAGGACGAACAGCAGCAGCAGGACGACGAGCGGCACCGGCCGGTCGCGCATGGGCAGGGGTGACCTCGTGGGCTGGGTGTTTGGGGTCGGGCGCAGCCTACCGTGCTCGCGTCGAGCGCGGAGATTGCAGGCTCGATGCAGGCTCAGTGCAGGTTGTACGCCCAGTACACGCTGGCCATTCCGATCAGCACCGACCACAGGATGAGCGTCCAACCCCACCACGGCACCTGCCGGCGGCGCGCCACGCCGAGGACCGCCATCGCCCAGATGAACGGGATGGAGTCGAGGAAGTAGCGGTAGCCGAACTGGAGCCAGCCGCCGCCGTAGTACAGCAGGGTCGGGATCAGAACGAGCACGGCGGCGATCAGCAGGACCCAGGTCCGCCGGTCCCGGACCGGTGAGAGGGCCGCGAGCAGCAGCCCGGGGCTCGTGAACAGCACCGACATCCCCAGCCCGTCCGGCCGGATGTAGGGGAATGTGTTGGTGAACGTCGGGAGCTTGAGGAACAGGTAGTCGATGTTCATCGAGATGTGGACCGGCGAGAACAGGCCCTCCTCGCGGAGCTGCTCGAGCCACGGCGGGAGCGTCGCCAGCGCGTAGCCCGACTCGGTCGCCGAGCCGAAGCGGTCGAGGTTGTACCAGAGGAAGAACACCGCGGCCGGCAGGAAGCCGACAAGCAGCCACAACCACGACGCCCACGGCAGGCCCACGATCCGGTCCCTGATCGACCGGCTGCCGTCGACGAGGGCCGACCAGCTCGGGACGACCCACAGCGCGAGCGCGGGTCCGGCGAATGCGAGCGGCGCCCGGGTCAGGAACGCCGCGCCGACGAGGAGGCCCATGAGGAGCGCCCGTTGCCGCCCGAACATCTCGGCGAGCAGGAGCAGCGTGATGATCATCGCGACGAGGTGGCCCGTGTGCCACACGCCGCCGCGCGTCGTCACCCACCAGACCTGCGTCCCGAACCCGAGCAGCAGCACGAGCGCGAACCGGTCGCGCAGCCGCTCGACGCCGATGCGCCCCTGCACCCACCACGCGAGGAACACGACGGTCGCGGCGAGGAATGCGTTGACGCCCGGCTCGAGGCGATCCCCGGCGTCCGGGCCGACGAGCGCCACGAACGGCACCAGGACGATGGCCGGGAAGGGCGCGAACGGGACGTAGGTGTGGCCGTCGACGAGGATTACGTCGTTCGGACCGAGCGGCGAGACGAGCCAGGTGCGGCCGTGGAGGAACGCGTCGGCGAGGTAGAAGAAGTCGCCGCGCCCGGCGTCGAACGAGCGGTCGCAGAACCAGTAGACGAAGAACGCGACGACCGCGACGCCGATGCCGACCAGCGTCGCGTTCACCGCGGGGACGCGGAGGGGCCGTGCGTCCACGGCGGTGGGGGTCACGGCCGGGAGAGTACCGGTTCTCGACCCACCAGCAGTACCACGGACCTCACCTCACCCACCACGTACGATCGCGCTCATGCAGTCACCGGGGGCGATCAGCCGACGGGAGGCGGTCGCCTGGCTGGCCGTGCTCCCGCTGCTGCTGTACCTGCTGTTCGGCGGCGGGGCGTGGGCCGGGGT
>JAICUI010000062.1 GCA_025935925.1 Chloroflexota bacterium | reverse complement strand
CCGCGGCCGGCGTCACCTTCCCGGCCACCGCCGGGACGAGCTGCGCCACCCCGGGCACCGACTACCTGACCACCAGCGGCAGCCTCACCTTCCTTGCCGCCGACACCGACCAGACGATCACCGTCACGGTGTGCGGCGACAACCTTGCCGAGCCGAGCGAGACGTTCGTCGTCAATCTCTCAGCAAACACCCGCTCGACCATCTCCGATGGACAGGGTCTCGCGACCATCACGAACGACGACGCGGCGCCAGTGGTCGACGCCGGCGGCGACTACACGGGGTCCGAGGGCGTCGCGGTTCCGCTCGACGGTTCCGCGTCTGACGCAGACGACCCGAGCTCGTTCACACGCTCCTGGAGCTACGCGAATGGCAGCGGCGTCGATGCTGGCGCTACCTGCGTGTTCAGCAGCACGACCGCGGAGGATCCGACGTTCACCTGCACGGACGACGGCACGTATCGCGTCACGCTGACGGCATCGGATGGCACGAACTCGACGACCGACAGCGCGAACGTCGTCCTGGCCAACGCGAACCCGGTGATCACGTCCATGACCGCACCGGTCGCACCGCAACCGATCAACACAACGGTCACAGTGAGCACTGCGTTCACGGATGCCGGCTCGAACGACCAGCACACGTGCGATTTCGCGTGGGATGACGGGACCACCACGACGGGCATTGCTGGGTCCACCGGATCCGGCTCGTGCTCGACGACACACAAGTTCACGACGCCGGGCGTGTATGGCATCACCGTCACCGTTCGGGACGACGACCTGGGGTACGACACCGAGTCCTTCACGACTTATGTGGTGGTTTATGACCCCGCCAACGGGTTCGTCACCGGTGGTGGCTTCGTCAACGTCGTCGCCGGCTCGTGCAAGCTTGCGGCGGTCTGTGAAGGCGCGACCGGCAAGGCCAACTTCGGGTTCAACGCGCAGTACAAGAAGGGTGCGAACGTCCCGACAGGGCAGACCGAGTTCCAGTTCCAGGCCGGCGATCTGAACTTCCACAGCGAGGACTACCAGTGGCTCGTCGTCTCCGGCTACAAGGCCCAGTACCGAGGGACTGGCACGATCAACGGGACGGCCGGGTACAGCTTCCTGCTGACCGCCTACGACGGTGATGTCAAGGCAACCGGCAACGACGGCTACGACAAGTTCCGGATCAAGATCTGGCTGACGAACAGCGGCACCGTGGTGTTCGACAACCGCATGGGCAAGTCGGACGACATGGACGCTGCCGATCCCCAGGCGCTCGCCGGGGGAAGCATCGTCGTCCACAAGTAACCCAGCTCGCTCGGCCAGCCCGCCCAGGCCGAGCAACGCGATCACGGGGCCGGCCTTTCCGGGGAGGAGGGCCGGCCCCGCGATTCCCTCGATAATCAACGGGTGACGCCCGAGCTCAAGGCCACCCTCGCGACCCTGCCCGACCGACCCGGCGTGTACCTGATGAAGGACGCGAAGGGCGAGGTGCTCTACGTCGGCAAGGCGCAGAGCCTGAGGAACCGCGTCCGGAGCTACTGGCAGAAGCAGGCCACCGGCGGCCGCAACGGCTACCACGTGATCCGCGAGGCGATCGACCGGGTCGCCGACCTCGAGGTGACCGAGGTCGACTCCGTCAGCGAGGCCCTCCTCCTCGAAGCGAGCCTGATCAAGCGCTTCAAGCCGCGGTACAACGTCCGGCTCAAGGACGACAAGTCGTATCCGTACATCAAGGTCACGCTCGCGGACGACTTCCCGCGGATCGAGCGCACCCGCAAGCTGCCCAATGACGGCAGCCGCTACTTCGGCCCGTATGCATCGGCGAGCTCGGTCGACGAGGCCATGAACCTGGTCCGCCGGCTGTTCCCGTTCCGGACCTGCACGATCGACATCAAGGAAGGCGAACGGGCCCTCCCGAGGCCGTGCCTCCTGTACCACATCAAGCGCTGCCAGGGCCCGTGCGTCGAGGCGATCGACAAGGACGCGTACCGCCGCGACATCGCGCAGGTGGAGCTGTTCCTCGAGGGCAATGCCGACGCCCTGGTCGATGGACTCCGGCACGAGATGGGCTTCGCGGCCGAGCAGCAGCAGTACGAGCGGGCGGCGGTCGTGCGCGACAAGATCCGGGCGATCGAGCGGACGATGGAGAGCCAGAAGATGGCCGCGTTCGCGCGGACGGAGCTCGACCTCGTCGCGCTCGCCCGCAAGGATGACCAGTCGGCCGTCCAGCTGTTCGTCGTGCGCAACGGCAAGATGCTGGGGCGCGACGTGTTCTTCCTCGAGTCGCCGAGGGACGTGCCAGACGACGAGGTGCTCGGCGCCTTCCTGCAGCAGTACTACGCGCGCGCGACCAGCATTCCACGCGAGGTCCTGGTGCCCCGCTCGGTGACCGAGACGCAGGAGCTCGAGGCGTTCCTGTCCGCAAGGCGCGGGAGCAACGTGCGACTCCGGACCCCGCAGCGCGGCGAGAAGCGCGAGCTGATGGATCTCGCGACGCGCAACGCGCAGGAGGCGCTCGGGCGCGAGGCCGCGCGCTGGCTCGCCGACGAGGGCCGGACGATGGGCGCGCTCCAGCAGCTCGCGGACGCCCTCAACCTCACCGGGCCGCCGATGCGCATCGAGTGCTACGACATCAGCAACTTCCAGGGCGCCCAGTCGGTCGGCTCGATGGTGGTGTTCGAGGAGGGTCGCCCGAGGACGGGGGAGTACCGCCGCTTCCAGATCCGGACGGTGACCGGCGCGAACGACTTCGCGAGCCACCAGGAGGTGCTGCGGCGCCGATTCCGGCGCGTCAAGGCGGGCGAGGAGGGGATCGAGGAGGAGCGCCGCTGGGCGATGCCCGACCTCGTCATCATCGACGGTGGCCGCGGGCAGGTCAGTGCGGCCAAGGAGGTGCTCGACGAGCTGGGGCTGCACGAGCTCCCGCTCGTGGGGATCGCCAAGGAGCGCGAGGAGCTCGTGCTCCCGAACCGCGAGGCGCCGGTCGTCCTGCCGGTCACCTCGCAGGCGCTCTACCTCGTCCAGCGCCTTCGCGACGAGGCCCACCGGTTCGCCATCACCTACCACCGCAACCTGCGGGCGAAGAAGGCGACCAGGTCGGCATTCGACGACCTGCCCGGCGTGGGGCCCAAGCGGCGGCGTGAGCTGCTGAAGGTATTCGGGTCCGCGAAGCGCGTCCGGGAGGCGCCCGTGGAGCAGATCGCCGCCGTCCCGGGGATCGGCCGGTCGCTCGCCGAGCGGATCAAGGCGCACCTCGACGCCTGACCGGACGGCGCCCCGCTAGCACTGCTGTCAAGCCCCGGATCGTCCCGCCGCACGGTCCGCCCGACCCCTGTATCATCCCGCCCCGATGCGTCGCGCCGGTCCGATCCTCATTGTCGTCATCGGGTTGCTCGCCCTGCTGGTGAGCTTCGTGGCGCTGCCGCTGCCCGCTGACAGCACGACCGGCGAATCCCGCGTCCTCGAGACCAAGCTCGGGCTCGACCTCCAGGGCGGCCTCCGCCTCGAGTACCAGGTCCTGCCGGCCGAGGGCAAGACGCCGGACCGCGACGCGCTCGCGGTGATGCAGTCGATCATCCGCAACCGCATCGACAAGTCGGGCGTGTCCGAGCCCCAGGTCGTCACCCAGGGCAGCGACCGGATCATCGTCGAGATGCCGGGCGTCCAGAACGCCGACCAGGTCCGCAACCTCGTCGGCACCACCGGGCGCCTGGACTTCATGCCGGTCGGCGACGCGCAGCTCGGGCAGGGCCAGCAGGTCGATCCGACGTGGGTCGCGACCAAGTGCAGCGCCACCGTCAAGGTGAACTGCGTGCTGTTCTCCGGTGACCAGGTCGCGGCGGCCTCGATCGGCGCGAACCAGACCGGCCAGCGCACGGTCGACTTCACCCTCCGCGACGAGGGCAAGAACCTGTTCGCCGACTACACCGTGGCGAACATCGGCAAGTACTTCGCCATCGTCCTCGACGGGCAGGTCATCAGCGCGCCCGTCATCCAGTCCTCGATCCCGAACGGCCAGGTCCAGATCGAGTCCGGCGGCATCGGCGGCTATCCGCTCGCCGAGGCGCAGAACCTCGTCACGATCCTGCAGTTCGGCCAGCTGCCGTTCCCGATCCAGGAGCTCGCGAACACGACCGTCAGCCCGACGCTCGGCGACCAGTTCCTGCACCAGAGCCTGCTGGCCGGAGCGATCGCCATCCTGATGGTCGTCATCTTCATGGTCGTCCACTACCGGCTCCCGGGCGTCGTCGCGAGCGGCGCGCTGATCTACTACGCGATCGTCGTGTACGCCCTGTTCCGGCTGATCCCCGTCACGCTGACCCTCGCCGGCATCGCCGGCTTCGTGCTCTCGGTGGGCATGGCGGTCGACGCCAACATCCTGATCTTCGAGCGGACGAAGGAGGAGCTGCGGGTGGGCAAGAGCCTGCCGGCGGCCGTCGAGGCGGGCTTCAACCGCGCCTGGAACTCGATCCTCGACTCCAACGTGTCGA
The DNA here is from genome assembly GCA_025935925.1 of Chloroflexota bacterium. Lineage (GTDB taxonomy): Bacteria > Chloroflexota > Limnocylindria > Limnocylindrales > CSP1-4 > CAIXZV01. The sequence goes on along the minus strand of JAICUI010000062.1, from coordinate 14,621 downwards.
GCCTGATCACCGCGACGATCCTGTTCCTGTTCGGCTCGTCGACGATCCGCGGCTTCGGCCTCGTGCTGATCATCGGCGTCCTGGTGTCGATGTTCACCGCGATCGTCGTGACGCGCACCGTGCTGCGGATCGTGGTCCAGCAGCCGTGGGCGCGGCGGGCATCGCTGTTCAACGTGACCGAGGAGGAGTTCCTCGCGCGGCCCTCGTCCGGGCGCGGCCTGCGTGGCGAGGCCAGCGGACGTGTTTGACGTCATCGGGAAGCGCAACTGGTTCTTCGCGTTCTCGCTGCTGATCACGATCCCGGGGCTGATCTTCATCCTGCTCGGCCCCGTCACCGGCGGGAACGTCGGGCTGCAGTACGCCATCGACTTCACCGGCGGCACGGTCTGGACGATCCGGTTCCAGGACGAGAACGTCACGCCCGAGCAGGTGCAGGGCGTGATCCAGGCGCAGGACCTCGACGGCACGGTCACGAAGACCGGCGACAAGTTCATCGAGATCCGGACCAAGGAGGCGGCCCTCGCGCCCGCGCCCACGCAGGCCCCGTTGCCGTCGGCATCCGCGTCGGGATCGCCCGGGACGTCCGCGTCGCCCGGTGCGAGCGGCTCGCCCGCCGCGAGCGCCTCGCCGGCGGCGAGCGCTTCGGCTGCCGCTGGGTCGCCTGCGGCGAGCGCATCGGCGGTTGCGACCGCGAGCCCCGCGGCCTCGGCCGGCCCCGATACCTCGGCCGCGCCGTCGGCCTCGCCCGGAGCGTCGGCGGGCGTCGTGCCGGGGACGAGCCCGGCCCCGTCGGGCGCACCATCGTCGGGCGGCGCGCTGCCGACCCAGGGCAAGCTCGGGGAGCTTCGGACGGCGCTCGAGGATCAGCTCGGTCCCATCGCCGAGCAGCAGTCGCTGTCGACGGTCGGTGCCGTCGTGTCGAGCGACCTCATCTTCCAGGCCCTCACGCTGATCGCGTTCGGGTCGATCGGGATCCTGCTCTGGATCACCTACCGCTTCCGCGACTTCAAGATGGGCGTGTGCGCGCTGATCGCGCTGCTCCACGACGTGCTCGTGGTGGTCGGCGCGTTCGCGATCCTCGGCACGTTCATCGGGCTCCAGATCGACAGCCTGTTCGTCACCGCGATGCTGACCGTGATCGGCTTCTCGGTGCACGACACGATCGTCGTGTTCGACCGGATCCGCGAGAACCGCGCGCGCCACGCCGGCGAGCCGTTCGACCGGATCGTCAACCACTCGATCCTGCAGACGTTCGGCCGGTCGATCACCACGAGCCTGACGGTGGTCATCACGCTGCTCTCGCTGCTGCTGTTCGCGGGCGAGGCGATCGGCACGTTCGTCCTCGCGCTGCTGCTCGGCATCGTGTCCGGGACGTACTCCTCGATCTTCAACGCGAGCCCGCTCCTCGTCGTGTGGCACCTCTGGGAGGATCGCCGCCGGGAGCGGGAGACTGCGGCTCGCCCAAGCCGCCGCGCGACCACGTGACCCCGGGGCCCGGCGCCGGCCGGGACCCGCGACAAGTGGCCGATAAGCCGATCGTGGCATCCTGCAACCCATGATCGACGCGCGGCATCGCTGGGTGTTTCCGGAGCCGTACCGGCTCGATCCGGTGCTCCGCGCGGCGGCCCGGGAGCTCGGCGTCGGCGCCTTCGCAGCCACCGTGATGGCGAGGCGGGGGATCGCGGACCCGGGCGCGCTGGCAGCGTTCCTGGGGCCGGCCAGCGCCGGGCTCAACGACCCGCGCCGGCTCCCCGACGCGCAGGCGCTCGTGACCCGTGTCGCGCAGGCCCGGGAGCGGCGCGAGCGGGTGATGGTGTTCGGCGACTTCGATGCCGACGGGCTGACCGGGCTCGCGCAGCTGGTGCTCGCATTCCGCCGGCTCGGTCTCGACGTGACGCCCTACGTGCCGTCCCGCCTCGAGGAGGGCCACGGCCTGTCCCTCGCGGCGGTCGACCGGGCGGCGGCGGACGGGATCACGCTCATCGTGACGGTCGACACCGGGTCGACGAGCGTCGCGGAGGTCGCGGCGGCCAGGGCACGCGGGATCGACGTCGCCGTTACGGACCACCACCACCTCCCGGACGTGCTGCCGGCAACCGTCGCGCTCGTCAACCCGCAGCGCGCCGACAGCGACTACCCGGACCGCGGTCTCGCCGGGAGCGGCGTCGCATTCACGGTCGCTCGGCTCCTGTTCGGCGAGCTGCTCGACGCCGAGTCCGAGGCGCTGCCACTCGCCGAGCTCGCCGTCATCGGCACGGTCTCCGACGTCGCGCCGGTGCTCGGCGAGAACCGGGCGATCGCGCGGCTCGGCCTCGAGCGGATGCGGACGGCGCCGCGGCCCGGGATCGCGGCCCTGCTGGCACGCGCGGGCGTGAAGCCGGTCTCGGCCGATCTCGAGACGATCGGCTACTCGATCGCACCCCGGATCAATGCCGCGGGGCGCGTGGGGGAGGCCCTCGATGCCGCGCGCCTGCTGCTCGCCGAGGACGCGGCCGAGGCCGCCGATCTCGCCGCGGCCCTGGAAGCCGCGAACGCGACGCGGCGCGACCTGATGCGCGCGGCGGTCAACCACGCTCGCGCCGCGCTCGGGCTCCCGGATCCGGGTGTCGCGCCCGGGCAGGAGCCGCTCTTCCCGGAGCTCGCGCCGGACCCGGGCGCCGTCACGGTCGGTGCGGGGGCCGACGCGCCCGCGATCCTGCTGCACGGTCCGTGGCCGGTCGGGATCATCGGGCTCGTCGCGGGACGGCTGGCCGACGAGACGGGACGGCCCGCGGTCGTCGGCACGCGGATCGGCGATGTGATCCGCGCCTCGTGCCGCAGCGATGGGCGCCTGAACCTGGCCGCGACGCTGACCGGCTGCGGCGACCTGTTCGTGCGCTTCGGCGGTCATGCCGCCGCCGCGGGCTTCGAGCTTCCCGTCGACCGCTGGGACGCGTTCACCCGTCGGTTCGGCGACCTCGCCGCAGTCGCCGTCCCGGCGGATCCGCGGCGGGTCCTGCCGGTGGACCTCGCGCTGCCCGCGAGCTACGTCGACTACGCCCTGTTCCGCGACCTCGGCCGTCTCGCGCCGTGCGGCCCGGGCAACCCGGACCCGCTCGTCGCGGTCCTCGGGCTCACCGTCCAGCGCGTGCGCGCGGCCAACGGCGGCCACACGCAGCTGGTCCTGAAGCGCGACCGTGACGTGCTCGACGGGATCGCGTTCGGCCGGCCGGACCTCGCCGCGACGGTCGAGGAAGGCGCGCGTGTCGACGTGGTCGCCAGGCTCGCGAGCCGGGTGTTCGGCGGGCTCGAGACGCTCCAGCTCGAGGTGCGGGACGTCGCCCCGTCCGGCTCGCATCCACGCGCGCGCGAGATCCTCGACCGCATCGGCTCCTTGACGGGCGGCGCGCCGACCGGGGTCCCGGGCGCCGCGGGAGCGCCGGCGTGAGCGGCACGAACCGGACGCCCCGGCCGGCGCCGAAGCGGGCAACCCGTGATCCCTACGGGATCCTGCCGACGGGTACGCCGATCGCCGCCGCGCTGTCGGTCGTCGGCCTCATCGTCATCGCGCTGATCACCATCACGCTCGCCAACGGCCAGCTGCCGACCGGCGTCGGGAGCGTCGGTGGTCCCGGGCCCGGCGCGACCGGCGACAGCGGACCCGTCCGGACGGCGACGCCGTCGAACCAGGTGATCGTCGAGACGCCCCCACCGGGCGTCGAGGTCCCCGGCACCTTCGTGTACGCCAAGGACGGCAACATCTGGGTGCAGTCGGACGGCCAGGCGACGCAGATCACCAGCAACGGCAACGACTCGATGCCGTCGTTCGCGACCGACGGGAAGTCGGTCTACTTCATCCGGACACGGCCCGCGACGGGCGCCTGGAGCGTGAACGGCGTCGTCCACGAGTACGACATGGACGTGCCGTCGGTCATGCAGGTGCCGGTCACGGGCGGCCAGGCGACCCGGGTCGTCGACGGCCTGATCGATCCGCCCGGGTCGCTGAAGTGGAGCGGGTTCATGCGCGAGCCGGTCGTCTCGCCCGACGGCACCACGATCGCGATGGCCGCCGACATGCCCGATCCGACCCGCAGCGACGTGACCCTCAAGCTGTACAACCTGAAGAACGGCTCGTGGAAGAACCCGGGGCTCGACGAGGTGCCGCCGCTCGGGCACCAGGACCCGGCGTGGCGGCCCGACGGGAACGCCGTCGCGTACGTCCGCGCCGACCGCGACGGCGCGAAGGGCACGCCGCGCGTGTACCTGTACACGCCGGCCACCGGGAAGTCGAAGGCGATCACGGGCCCCGGCTATCTCCAGCCGTCGTGGTCACCCGACGGCCGATACCTCGCCGCGACGCGAACGAGCGCCCTCGGGACCGACGTGGTGCTGCTCGATGCCGCGACCGGCTCCGAGGTGCTCAGGGTCACGAACGACGGCGACAGCTGGGCGCCCGTGTGGTCGCCGGCCGGTGACCAGGTGGCGTACCTGCACGTCGAGGGCGAGGTCGTCGACCTGCGGCTCGTCCAGCTCGACGGCAGCGCGCCGGCGTGGACCGTGAAGGACACCACCGACCTCACCACCAGCGCCGGTCTCGACGGCGTGTCCCGGCCCGGCTGGTTCGTGCCGCCGGACGAGATCCCCACCCAGCGTCAGGCGCCCGCGGCCTCGCCGGCCGCCTCGTGACGGCGGCGCCGTACCTCGAGCGGTTGGCCGCCCGCACGGCGGCAGTCCACAACGTGCTGTGCGTCGGCATCGACCCCGACCCGGCGACGCTCCCCGCCGGGTTCGCCGCGGACGCCGACGGCGTCGAGCGGTTCGCGCGGCTCATCCTCGAGGCGACCCTCCCGTTCGCCGCCGCGGTGAAGCCGAACCTGGCGTTCTTCGAGGCGCTCGGGTCGCCGGGGATTGCCGCCCTCGAGCGGCTCCGGGCCCTCGTGCCAGACGACGTGCCGTTCATCGCCGACGCGAAGCGTGCCGACATCGGGACGACGGCCGATCGTCAGGCCGCCGCGCTGTTCGACGCCCTCGGCGCCGACGCGATCACCGTGAACCCGTACCTTGGCGAGGAGGCCGTGACGCCGTTGCTCGCGCGAACGGACCGGTTCGCCTACGTGCTGTGCCGGACGTCGAACCCGGGCGCCGGCGAGCTCCAGAACCTCCGGGTCGCGGAGGACGACACGACCGGCGCACCGGCCGAGCCGTTGTGGGCGCGCGTCGCCCGGCGAGCGACGACGTGGGGCCCGGGCGGCACCGTCGGCCTCGTCGTGGGCGCCACGGCTCCGATCGAGCTGCTCGCGATCCGCGACATCGCGCCCGGCCTCGCGTTCCTCGTCCCGGGCGTCGGAGCCCAGGGCGGCGAGGCCCGGACGGTCATGGTCGCGGGTCCCGCGACGGCCGCGCCCGCGAGCGGACGGCCCGGTCGCGGCCTGCTCGTCAACGTGTCGCGCGGCATCGCCCGCGCGGCGCTCGGCGACCCCCCGGGCGGCGCGTCCGGCGACCCTGGCGAGCGGCTGGCCGAGGCCGCCGCCGAGTGGGGCCGCACGCTCGCTGTGCTACCCTGACCGCCACCTGCAAGCGTGGCGGGACGCCCCGCCAAACGAGGTCAGACAGCGACCATGCCGTTCAACATCGGTCCCGGTGAGCTCATCATCGTCCTGATCATCGCGCTGGTCGTCGTGGGCCCGGGCAAGCTCCCGGACGTCGGCTCGGCGCTCGGCAAGAGCATCCGCGAGTTCCGCAAGGCGGCGGCGGACGTCAAGGAGACCACGAACCTCGATCCCGCGCCCGCCGCGGCGTCGCCCGCCACCGCGGCGACCGTCGCCCAGGCCGCGATGACGCCGCCGACGCCCGCGATCCCGGCCGCCGCCGCATCCGCCAGCCCGGTGCCCGTCGCCGCCCCGGCCGCGGCTACGACGCCCGCCGCGCCCGTCGAGGCGCCCGTCGCGGCTCCGGTCGCGGTCGCGGAGCCCCCGGCCGGCGAGCCCCAGCCCGCGGCGCCCGCCGACTCGTCAACCCCCGGCGCCTGACACCCGGACCGGGACCCCTGCCCGTGGCCGACGCGGACGCCGTCCAGGACGGCGGCATCGGTGCGCGCCTCGCGCCGGGGCCCGCCCAGCCGATCGCCCCGCAGCCCGCCGCACCAGCGCCGCAGCCCGCCGCGCCCGCGCCGGCCGCCGCGGAGATGACGCTCGTCGAGCACCTGACCGAGCTCCGCGGGCGGCTCGTCAAGTCGCTGATCGCGGTCGCGATCGGGACGGGCATCGGCTTCTGGTTCTGGAAGGACATCCGGAACATCCTGATCGCGCCGCTGCCGACGGGCACCGTGCAGGTCCTCGGGCCCGGCGACGCGTTCGTGATCGCGCTGCGCATCTCGGTCGTCGTCGGGATCATCCTCGCGATGCCCGTGATCCTGTGGCAGATCTGGCAGTTCGTCGCGCCAGGCCTGACGCAGAGCGAGCGACGCACGGTGCGCCCGTGGATCCCGATCGCCCTCGGGTTCTTCGCGCTCGGCGTGGTCATCGCGTACATCGTGCTGTCGCCGGCGACCCAGTTCCTGCTCGCGTTCACCGACGACGTGCTGGTCGCGAACCTCGCGGCCGGCCCGTACTTCGACTTCGTGACGACGATGTTCCTGGTGTTCGGCCTGATCATGGAGTTCCCGATCCTCCTGTTCGGCCTCTCCCGGGTCCACATCGTCACGTCCCAGCAGCTCTCGCGGCTGCGGCGCCAGATCATCCTCGGCATCGCGATCTTCGCGACGGCGATCACGCCCGGCGGTGACCTGGTCAGCCCGATCGTGCTCGGGTTCACGATGTACGTGCTGTTCGAGGGGACCGTCGTCGCGATCCGGCGCACCGGCAGGTGAGCGAATCGGAAGCGCTGCAGGCGGACCAGCAGGTCGTCGTGCTGACCGGCGTCTCGGGCGGCGGCAAGACCGCGGCCGCGAAGCTGTTCGAGGACCTGGGCTACCGCGTCGTCGACAATTTGCCCGGCGAGCTGCTCCGCGACTTCGCGGACCTGATCGCGACCGAACCCGTGCGCTACGCGCGCACGGCGATCGTGCTGGACGTCCGCACGGGCGACGTGCCGCTCGCCTTCGGCGCGATGCGCGGTGCGCTGGAAGGCCGCGGCATCCGGCCCGTCATCATCTTCCTCGAGGCGCGCGACGACGTCCTGATCCGCCGCTTCAGCGAGACTCGCCACAAGCACCCGCTGGCGGACGAGCGGGGGATCGCGGCGTCGATCGACCTCGAGCGCGCGCTGCTCGAGAGCGTCCGCGCCCAGGCCGATGTCGTCATCGACACGAGCGACCTGTCCCTGCGCGAGCTGCGGGAGCGAATCTTCGCGCGCCTCGGCGACGTCCAAGGCTCGGACCGCCTCGCGATCCAGCTCATCAGCTTCGGCTACAAGCACGGCGTGCCACTGGAGGCCGACCTCGTGCTCGACGTCCGGTTCATGAAGAACCCGCACTACATCGAGACCCTGCGGCCCAAGTCCGGGCTGACGCCCGAGGTCCGCGAGTACGTGCTCGGCCAGCCCATCGCCGCGAGCTTCCTCGCGCGCCTCCACGAGCTGCTCGACCTCCTCGTGCCCGCCTACGTCGAGGAGGGCAAGACCCGGCTCACGATCGCGATCGGGTGCACCGGCGGCTGGCACCGCTCGATCGTCGTCGCCGAGGAGCTTGCGGCGTGGCTTCGCGAGCGCGACTTCGGCCCGGTCAGCGTGTTCCATCGAGAGCTCGAGCGGTGAACCTCCGCCGCTGGCTGACCGTCGGGATCGGCGTCAAGCGGTGGCTCCTCCTCGCGTTCGCCGGGTTGCTCGTCCTCGCCGTCGGCGTCGCCCACGTCCTCCGGCAGGTCACCTCGAACCTCGAGCCGGGCACCACCGGCATGAGCATCGTCGACGTCATCACGCTCCAGTTCCTGCCGTTCAACGTGCGCGGGCTGGCCGCCGGCGTCGTCGGCGTCGCGCTGTTCCTGTACGGCGCCTACCGCCTCGTCCGGGCGCTGGTCGACCCGTTCGCCCTCTGGGACCGCGACCAGCCGATGGTCGAGGTGATCTACCAGAAGCGGTTCCTCGCTCGCGGGCCGCGCGTCGTCGCGATCGGCGGCGGGACCGGCCTGTCGACGCTGCTGCGCGGACTCAAGGAGCACACCTCGAACCTCACCGCGGTCGTGACCGTGGCCGACGACGGCGGATCGTCCGGCGTGCTGCGCACCGAGCTCGGAATCCCGGCGGTCGGCGACATCCGCAACTGCATCGTGGCGCTCGCGGACGCGGAGCCGCTGATGGCCGCGCTGCTCCAGTACCGGTTCCCGGTCACGGAACCCGAGGGCCCCGCGGAGCCCGGCCTGCCGCCGCTGCGGGACGCGGAGCAGCTGAGCGTCGGGGTCGGGGGACACGCGGTCGGCAACCTGCTGCTCGCCGCGCTCGTGGAGCTCGAGGACGGCGACTTCGAGGAGGCGGTGCGCGAGATGAACCGCGTCCTCGCGGTTCGCGGGCGCGTCGTCCCGGCCTCCGCCACCGCGCTGACGCTCTGCGCCCGCACGCGCGACGGCACCGAGGTCGACGGCCAGAGCCGCATCGCCCGTACCGACGACGTCGACCGCGTCTGGATCCGGCCGGACGTCGTGCGGCCGACGGACGACGCGCTCGCGGCGATCGGCGACGCCGACATCATCGTCATCGGGCCCGGGAGCCTGTACACGAGCATCCTGCCCGCACTCCTCGTGCCCGGCATAGCGGAGGCGATCGCGGCGTCCGGGGCGCTCGTCGTGTTCGCGTGCAACGTCGCGACCCAGCCGGGCGAGACGCGCGGGCTCGACCTCGCGGACCACGTCGACGCGCTGGCCCGCCACGGCCTCGCGCACCTCCCGGACATCGTCCTCGCGAACAACCGGTTCGACGCCTCGACCCCTTCGGGCTGGCTCGGCGAGCCCGTGCGGCTGCGCTGGCCGCCCGCGTCGGCCTCCGGCGCGCCGCGGCTGGTGCTCGACGACGTCGTCGACCGCGAGAACGCCCACCACCACGACCCGCTTCGGCTTGCCGCGGCCATCCTCGGCGAGTGGGCCCGCGAGGGCGGCCGACGCCGCCGGCCGAGCGCCGCCCGGATCGCGCGGGCCTCCTGAGGAGGGGATGGGGGAGTCCGACCGGGACCTCGTGGCGGCGCTCCGGGCGGAGCTCGCCGCGGTGGACCCGTCCCGGCCGTGCGACCGTCAGGCGGAGATCGCCGGCCTCGGTGCGGTGCTGCGGGCGCGCGAGGCGGCGGTCGCGCGTCTCGCGATCCGGCTCGGCGGCCATGCGCGGCAGGTCCACGGCGCGCGGCGGGTGTTCGCCCTGCCACCCGAGACGCTCGCGTGGAGCCGGGCTCCCGAGCACTGTCGCCAGGCCTGGCTGCGCGGGCGGTTCCTTGCCGCGGGGTCGCTGAGCCTCGCCGGCGGCCGGGCGCATCTCGAGTTCGTCGTCCCGCCCGACGAGGCCGCCACCCTGGTGGCCCGGCTCGCCGACGCCGGGCTGCCGGCCGCGTGGCGCGTCCGCCGGGGCCGGGGCGTCGTCACCGCGAAGAGCGCCGAGGCGATCAACGGGTTCCTGGGCCGGATCGGTGGCAGCGCGGCGCTGCTCGAGCTGCAGGCGAGGTCGGTGGCGCGGAGCCTCCGGGGCGACCTCAACCGGGTGATCAACGCCGAGAGCGCCAACCTCAACCGCTCGGTCGCGGCCGCCGGACGCCAGCTCGCCGCGATCGACGCGCTCGAGGCCGACGGCCGGCTCCAGGTCCAGCCGCGCACCGTCCGCGCGGTCGCGGAGGCGCGCCGCGAGACGCCCGAGGCGTCGCTGTCGGAGATCGCCGTGCGGCTCGACCTCCACCGATCGGCGGTCCAGCGGGCGCTGGACCGGCTGGAGCGGCTCGCGCTCCACGACGACGACGGCGTCGGGCGCCGGGGCCCGCGGCACGATCGGGTGCTGGAGGCCGCCGGCGCCGGAGGAGCGGTGTCGCGCGGCCGCCGGGAGGCCGGGTCGCCTCTGGCATGATCGGGCCATGCGCCCTGTCGTGATCGCCGCGAACTGGAAGATGAACACCACGCCAACCGATGCCGGCGAGCTGGCCCGGACGATCGCGTCGCGGACCCGCGAGCCCGGTGTGGTGCGGGTGATCTGTCCGCCGTTCGTGTGCCTCGCGCCCGTGCGCGATGCGCTCGCCGGCGAGCCGGTCGCGGTCGGCGCCCAGGACGTGCACCATGAGCGGGCGGGCGCGTTCACCGGGGAGATCTCCGTCCCGATGCTCGAAGGCCTCGCGACCTGGGTCATCCTGGGGCACTCCGAGCGTCGCGCCTACAACGGCGAGACGAACGAGCTGATCGGCCGCAAGCTCGACGCCGCCGTGGCGGGCGGGCTGCGCCCGATCCTGTGCGTCGGCGAGGTGCTCGCGGACCGCGAGGCGGGGCGCGAGACGCAGGTCGTCGACCGGCAGCTGCGCGGCTCGCTCGGCGGCCGGGACGGCGCCGCGCTCGCCCGGGCGGGTCTCGTCATCGCATACGAGCCGGTGTGGGCGATCGGGACGGGTCGGAACGCGCGCGGCGCCGACGCCGCGGCCATGGCGGACGCGATCCGCGCGGGCCTCCGGGCGCTCGGCTGGGGCGACGACGCCGACGGCACGCCGGTCCTGTACGGCGGCAGCGTCACCTCCGCCAACATCGGCGAGTTCCTGGCCGAGCCCGGGATCGACGGCGCCCTCGTCGGCGGCGCCTCGCTCAAGCCGGACGAGATGGCGGGGATCGTCGCCCGCGCGGGCCTCACGGCCGCCGCGCGAGGCTTGGCGTCGTGACCGTGGCCCGCCCGCGGCCGATCGTCCTCGTCGTGCTCGACGGCTTCGGGATCGGTCCGGATCGTGCGCGCGACGCGATCGGCGCCGCGGTGATGCCCCGCTGGCGCGCCGCGCTCGAGCGCTGGCCACACGGCGTGCTCCGGGCGTCCGAGGACGCGGTCGGGCTGCCCGAGGGCCAGATGGGGAACTCCGAGGTGGGCCATCTCAACCTCGGCGCCGGCAAGCCGGTGGTCCAGGACCTGCCGCGCATCGACGCGGCCATCGCAGACGGCTCGTTCGACGCCCGGCCGGCCCTGGTGGCCGCGTGCGACCGGGCCCTGGAGACCGGCGTGCTCCACACCGTGGGCCTCGTCGGCCCCGGCGGCGTGCATGCCCACGACCGCCACCTGCTCGCGCTCGTCAGGCTGGCGAAGGCGCGAGGCGTGCCGCGCGTCCGCGTCCACGCGCTGCTCGACGGTCGAGACACGCCGCCGAGCTCGGCCCTCGGCTATGTCCGGGATCTCGAGGCGGGTCTTGTTGCCGCGCATCCCGATGCCCGAATCGGGTCCATCGGCGGCCGCTACTACGCCATGGACCGCGACCAGCGCTGGGACCGCACGAAGCGTGGCTACGACGCGATCGTCCACGGCGAGGGGCTCACGGCTCCGTCGGCAACGGCGGCGATCGAGGCGGCGTACGCCCGGGGCGAGACGGACGAGTTCGTCGCGCCGACGGTCATCGAAGGCATGGACGCCGTCGTTCGCGATCGGGACCCGATCGTCCACGTCAACTTCCGGGCCGACCGCGCGCGGCAGCTGACGCACGCCCTGGCGGACCCGGAGTTCAGCGCCTTCGACCGCACGAGCCCGAGCGGCCGCCCGGCGCCGCGGGACCTCCTCGTCGTCACGCTCACCGAGTACGAGGCGGGCCTGCCCGTCGAGGTCGCGTTCGGGCCCGAGGCGGCGCGATCGCTCGCCGAGACCTTCAGCGAGCGGGGCTGGACGCAGTTCCACGTCGCGGAGACCGAGAAGTACGCGCACGTCACGTACTTCTTCAACGGCGGCGTCGAGGCGCCCTGGCCCGGCGAGGACCGGCGGCTCGTCCCGTCGCCCCGGGTCGCGACCTACGACCTCCAGCCGGCGATGAGCGCGGCGGGCGTCACCGATGCGCTCGTCGCGGCCATCGAGTCGGGCCGGTACGACTTCATCGTCGCGAACTATGCCAACCCGGACATGGTCGGCCACACCGGCGTCTGGGATGCCACCGTCGAGGCGCTCGGCGTGATCGACGGCTGCCTCGGGCGCGTGTTCGATGCCGTCGCCGCCGTCGAGATCGCGGATCGCGACGGGCCCGGCGCGGTGCTGCTCGTGACCGCGGACCACGGGAACGCCGACGACATGCTCGATGCCGCGGGCAAGCCCGTGACGAAGCACTCGCTCAATCCGGTGCCGCTGCTCGCGATGGGTCGGGCGATGGCCGGCCGGCGGCTGGCGGATGGGGTGCTCGCCGACGTCGCCCCGACGATCCTCGAGCTGGCGGGGCTGCCGCGATGGAAGGGCATGACGGGCCACTCGCTCCTGCGGCCGGCCTGACGCGGCGCGTCTGCTACCATCCGCGGGCGTCACCCCAGGAGGTCACCAACCCCGTGAACCCGATCCTGGCCATCGGCCAGATCCTGCTCAGCATCGCCCTCGTCGTCGCCATCCTGCTCCAGGCGCGCGGGACGGGGCTGTCCGGCACGTTCGGCGGCGACTCGGCCGTCTACCGCAGCCGCCGCGGCGTCGAGCGTCGCCTGTGGCAGTTCACGATCGTGCTGCTCGTGCTGTGGATCTTCTTCGCGCTGGTGTCGTTCATCTTCGTCACCTGACCACGCCCGCGCTCCCGCCGACCCGTCCCCGTCGTCCGTGACCAACCGCGACCGATCGGTCGTCCTCGTTCTCGTCGCCTGCCTCGTCGCGATCGGGGCGCTGCTCGCGAACCCGCGACAGCCGGCGGCGCCTCCGCCTGAGGCCACGCCTGACCCGACGGCGCCCGCCGCGCCGGTGTATCGCGAGGGCGTCGTCGGCGGCGCCACGTCCGTCACGCCGGTGACCGCGCGCACGCGCGCGGAGCGGCTGCTCGTCGGCCTGGTCTTCTCGGGACTCGTCAAGATCGGCGCCGGCACGTCGTACGCGCCCGACCTCGCGAGCTCGTGGTCGGCGGACGAGACGGGCAAGGTGTGGACGTTCCGGATCCGCGACGACGCCACGTGGCAGGACGGCGTGCCGGTGACGTCCGATGACGTCGTGTACACGGTCGAGGCGCTCAAGAGCCCCGACGCGTCGGGTGCGTCCGCGGCGGCGTGGGCGGACGTGACGGTCCAGCCGCTCGACGAGAAGACCGTCGCGTTCACGCTCGGGACGCCGATCGGCGGCGTGCTCGCGCTGGCCACCCAGCCCCTGCTGCCGGCGCACCTCCTGCGCCAGATCCCGTTCGCCGATCTTGCGGACAGCGACTTCGCCCGGGCGCCCGTCGGCTCCGGCCCGTTCGCGCTGGATTCGCTCGACGCCCACGGAGCCGTCCTCGTGCCCGTCACGGCGGTGGACGCGCGGCCGGCCGCCGACCCATCCGTGCCGCCCGCCGACTCGCTGGTGACGCCGTTCCCTCGAGCGAGCGTGGCGGGTCCGGGCCCGTACTTCGGCGGCATCGAGCTCCGGTTCTACCCGGACGAGGCGCGGCTCGCCGCGGCCTTCGAGTCCCGCGAGGTCGACGCGGTCTCTGGCCTCTCGACCGGGCCTGCGCAGGCGCTGGCGGCGCTCGACGGCGTCACGCGCGAGGTGTACCCGACCACGTCGCTGTCGGCGGTGCTGCTCAACCTGCGCCCGACGCACAGGGAGCTCCGCGATGCCCGCGTCCGGACCGCGCTGCTCGAGGCGATCGACCGCGACGACCTCGTCAACAAGGCGCTCGGCGGCGACGCCGCGAAGGCCGGCGCCTTCGTCCCGCCCGCGTCGTGGGCCTTCGACGCCGGCGCGGCGGGCACCGTCCCGTTCGATCCCAGGGCGGCGACCAAGGCCCTGAAGGACGCCGGCTGGACGCGCACCTCGGGCGGCAGGTGGGTCGCGCCCGGCCAGACCGCCCCGTACCGCCTCGAGATCCTGAGCGTGCCCGACGGCTCGAACCCGCGGCTCGCGGCGGTCGCGGGCTACGTGCGCGATGCCTGGAAGGCGGCCGGCTTCGACGCCCGGCTCGTCCCGACGAAGGCGGCGGATCTCGCCACGGCCCTCCGCCGCGGCTCGTACACCGCGGCCGTCGTCGACATCGCGGAGGGCCTGGAGCCGGACCTGTATCCGCTGCTCGCGTCGTCGCAGGTCCGCGCGAGCGGCACGAACCTCGCGGGCTACCAGGACCCGTCGCTGGACCCGCTCCTGGAGGCCGCTCGGAAGCCCGGGACGCCCGAGGAGCGGATGGCCGCGTGGAAGGCGCTGCTCGCCGGACTCGCGTCCCGGGTGCCGATGCTGCCGCTCGTCTGGAACGACGAGGTGATGCTCGCGCGAGGTCTCGACGGGGTCACGCCGAGGCTCATCTCGGCCCCCGGGGAGCGCTATTGGGATGTGCTAGCATGGCGCCTCGCCGCGGACCGGTGAGCCTCCGGGCGCCCCGATCCGGTGGTCGAGCCGAGGTGGCGGAATGGTAGACGCGCTGGTTTCAGGTACCAGTGGCCGCAAGGTCGTGTGGGTTCGACTCCCTCCCTCGGTACCAGCTCCGACCTCGGGGGGCTGACCGGGCGAATCGAGCACCTGCCCAGGTGGCGGAATTGGTATACGCGTACGTTTGAGGGGCGTATGAGGCAACTCAT
>JAICUI010000090.1 GCA_025935925.1 Chloroflexota bacterium | reverse complement strand
GTGCGCGGCATCGCTACGCCGCGCTGGCGGGGGTCTTCGGCGAAGCCGGAAGCGAGGTCGTGCGGCCCGCCGGCGTCGCGGCGGCGCCGAGGGCGCGTTCGGACAGCTCCCCGGCACGTCCGCGCACGTCGTCGGTGCCGGCCAGCTCGTAGATCCGCGCCGCGACGTCGCGCAGGTCCTCGATCGGCGTCGACGTCCCGCCGGTCACCCCGACGACGCGCTTGCCGTCGAATGCCGACGGATCGTCGAGGTCGCGCGCGTTCTCGATCTGGATCGCGTGCGTCCCCGCGATCTCGCACAGTCGAGTGAGCTCCTTGGTGTTCGCGCTGTGCCGCCCGCCGACGACGACCATGAGCTCGACCTCGCGCGCGAGCTCGAGCGTGTCCTCCTGGCGCCGGATCGTGACCGGGCACACCGTGTTGAGGATCTTCAGCTCGTGCGCGCGGTTGACCATGAACGCGGCGAGCTTCTCGAACTTCCAGGGCGGCTGGGTCGACTGCGTGATGAGTGCCATCCGCTTGCGGCGCGGGATGTTCACCCAGTCCGTCTCGTCGTCGACGACGATCGCGTCCGGTGCGAAGCCCAGCAGGCCGATGACCTCCGGGTGGTTGGGCGTGCCCAGGAGGACGATCGTGTACCCCTCCTCGACGAGCTCCTGGAGCTGGCGCTGCTCCTGGATCACCCACGTGCAGGTGCCGTCGATGACCTCGAGGCCGCGATGCTCCGCGCGCTCGAACACCTCGGGCTTGACGCCGTGCGCACGGATCACGACGGCGGCGCCGCTGTCGACGTCGTCGAGGGTCTCCACGCTGCGGACGCCGTAGTCGAGCAGATTCTGGATCACGCCCTCGTTGTGGACGACCTGCCCGAGCGTGTGGGTCCGCTTGCCGGCCGCCGACGATTCCTTCGCCTTGTCGATCGCCTCGCGCACCCCGTAGCAGAACCCGGTGCGCTGTGCGATGCGGACGGTCTCGACGGTTCCCATACCGGTTCGATGTTCGCACACGATCCCCGGTTGCGCCGCCGGCGCACCCGGATCACGTCCGCAGGACGAGCGACAGCGTCGCGATGATCCCGACGAGGACGATGAGCACGCGGAAGACCCACGCGGGCAGCCGCTGGGCGCCGTGCCCGCCGATGTAGCCGCCGACGAGCGCACCGACGCCGAGCGCGAGCGCCGGCGGCCAGACCACGCGACCCGTGACGATGAACACGATCGCGCCGGCCAGGTTCGCCGCCGTGCTGAGCAGGTTCTTGACGCCGTTGGCGCGCCGAGGGTCCGGGTCGTCGAGGACACCGAGCACGGCCAGCAGCATGACGCCCTGCCCCGCACCGAAGTAGCCGCCGTACGTCCCCGTGCACGCGATCGCCGCCAGCAGGCCCTTCCCCGGCGGACCATCGGGCGCCTCGGCGGGGCGGTCGCGCGCGCGGAGGCGGCGGACCAGCCACGGCTGGATCGCGACGAGGACCACCGCCCCGCCGATCAGCCACGGGACCACCGCCGTGAACACCGCGGGCGGCAGCACGATCACGAGCAGCGCGCCGCCGAGGGCAAAGACGAACGACACGATCGCGAGCGGCGTGACGCGCCGGCGCCGTGCGAGGAGCTGCCGACGCGTCGTCCACGCGGCGCTGATCGTGCCCGCGACGAGCGCCGTCGTATTCGTCCCGTTCGCCGACACGGGCGGGATACCGAGGGCGACGAGCACCGGAAACGTGAGCAGCGTCCCGGACCCGACGACGCCGTTGATGATGCCCGCCGCCAGCCCGACGGCGACAAGCAGGACGAGGTTCGCGGCGGTGAGATCCATGGGGCGTCGCCGACCGTCGGCTCAGGGACGCGCGATCAACGAGCCGCGGCGTCGTCGCGTGACGGGGTGTCCGCGCGGACGGCGTCGGCGTACACGCCGCGCTGGCGCGGCTCGAGCAGCTCGGCGATCCGGCCCATGATCGCCCGCGTCGCGAGCGCCTTGGCGGTCCGGCGGTCCGTGTCCGGCGGGATCACGTCCGCGAGCCGGAACGGCTCCCCCAGCCGCATCGTGACGGTGTGGCGCGGGACCGGGACCGGGACTGGGCGGCCCTTCTTCCACACCGCGTCCGTGTCGTTGAGTCCGACCGGAACGATCTGGGCGCCGGTCCGAAGGGCCAGCAGCGCCACGCCGTCCTTCGCCTCCTGGACCGCGCCATCCGGGCTGCGCGTGCCCTCGGGGAACACGAGCAGCACGTGGCCGGCCTCGAGGATCCGGGTCGCCAGCCGGAACGCCTCGACGTCCGCCGCGCCGCGGTCGACGGGGTGGACGCCGCCGTTCGCCGCGAGCCAGCCGACCACCGGCCACTCGAACATCTCGCGCTTGCCGAGCCAGTGGATCCGGCGCCGCCGGAGCGCCTCGGTGATCCAGCCGCCGGTCACGACGCCGTCGACGTTCGACGCGTGGTTTACGGCGATGATGACCGCCCCCGTCCGCGGGATCCGCTCGAGCCCCTCGACGCGCACGTTCGCGAACAGCCGCATCCCGACCCGGGCCAGCAGGGCGATGAACCGGATCATCGTCGTCTGGTCGTCGGCGTCGAGGCGGTAGCCGGCCTCGAGGTTCCGGTTCGGCTTCGGGTCGCCCGCCGTCATCGGGCGGCGGCCCCGGTCGTCGCCGGAAGCGATGCTGCGGCGGCGCGGATGGCGTCGACGACGAGGTCGACCGTGTCCTGGAACGCGTTGCCGTCGGTCCGGATGTGGACGGCGTCGTCGGCGGCCCGGAGCGGCGCCACGGCCCGGTTCCGGTCCTGGTAGTCGCGCGCCGCGAGCTGCTCGCGAACGAGCCGGGCGTCCTCGCCGTCGGGGTCGAGGCCACGCTCGGCGATCCGGCGGTCCGCGCGCTCCTCGACCGACGCGTCGAGGAACACCTTGAGGTCCGCGTCGGGCAGCACGACCGTCCCGATGTCCCGCCCGGCGAGCACGATCCCGCCCTCCGCGGCGAGCGCACGCTGGCGCTCGAGCAGCGCGGCCCGGACCTCGGCGACGCTCGACACCGCGGACACGGCGGCGTCGACCCACTCGGTGTGGACGTCGGCGGTCGCGTCGACGCCGTCGAGCAGCACGCGGGTCAGGCGGCCGGTGCCGTCGTCGGCGAGCGTGACGCGGGCCGCCAGCGGGACGAGCGCCCTGGCATCGTCGAGCGCGACGCCCTCGCGGAGCGCCATGGCGGTCATCGCGCGGTAGATCAGGCCCGTGTCGACGAACCGGAGCCCGAGCGTCCGCGCCGCGGCGGCGCCGACGGAGCTCTTGCCGCTCGACGCCGGGCCGTCGAGGGCGACCCGGATGCGGGCGATGGACGGAGCGGGCTGGTCGGGCATCGATCCGGAGGATAGCCCGGCCGCAGGGTCAGGATCGGCGTCCGAGCCGCCGAACCTCGGCCGGCGTCAGGCGCCGAACGTCTCCCGACGCCAGCGTGTCGAGCCGCAGCGTGCCGATCCGGACGCGCACCAGGCGTCGGACGGGCGCGCCGACCTCGCCGAACATCCGCCGCAGCTGGCGCTTCCAGCCCTGCTGGATGGTGACGCGGACCCACACGAGGCGAGGGTCGGGCGGCGGGTCCAGCAGGTCGATCAGGCGCTGGTCCTCGGTCCGCGTCTGGCCGCGCAGCGCGCCGAGCGTCGCGACGCCCTGCGTGAGCTCGACCCCGCGCTCGAGGGCCTCGGCCTGCTCGCGCGTGAGCGGGTGCGCGAGCCCGACGGCGTACTCCCGCTCGACACCATGGCGCGGGTGCAGGATCCCGTCGGCCCAGTCGCCGTCGTTGGTGAGCAGGAGGAGCCCGTCCGAGTCCTGGTCCAGGCGGCCGACCGGGTACAGCCGGGCGCCGGCGGCGAGCTCCGCGGGCACGAGATCGAGCACAGTCCGCGGCGCGTGGCGGTCGCGGACCGTCGAGGCGACGCCGGGTGGCTTGTGCAGCGCGAGGTACACGCGGGTGGGCTCGGCGGAGGCGATCGCGCGGCGGTCGACCTCGATCCGCTGGCGCTCCGGGTCGACCTTCTCGCCGAGCACGGCCGGGCGGCCGTCGACGAGGACGCGGCCCGCGGCGACGAGCTGGTCCGCGCCCCGGCGGGACGCGACGCCCGCCGTCGCGAGGACCTTCGAGATCCGCTCGGAGGGCACGCGGTTCAGTCCGACCCGGGTCCCACGGGGTGCGTGGACTCAGCCGCGCCGTTCGTGGTGTCGACCACGCCGTTCGTGAGCTCGCGGGCGCCGTTCGGCGCGTCGCCGGCGCTGGTCGCCCGTTCGTCGCCGCCGTCGACGAGCCGCGCCGCGGTCTCCAGCTCGAGCGCCGGGAGCTCGTCGAGGCTCGTGAGCGCGAACCGCTCCAGGAACTCGAACGCGGTGCCGTACAGGATCGGGCGGCCGGGGCTCTCCGACCGGCCCTGCTCGACGATCAGCCGCCGGTGGACGAGCGTGCGGACGGTGTAGTCGGAGTCGACGCCGCGGATCCGCTCGATGCCGGCGCGCGTGATCGGCTGGCGGTAGGCCACGATCGCGAGCGTCTCGAGCGATGCCGGGGAGAGGCGCACCGCGTCGGCGCCCACGTAGCGCGCGACGAGCCCGCCGGCCTCGGGCGCGGTGGCGAGCTCGACGCGATCGGCCGCGAGCACCACGCGGATCCCGCGACCCGCAAGCGACACTTCGAGGTCGCCGAGGCGCTCGTCGACGGTCGCCGCGTCCACGCCGGCGAGCCGGGCGATCTCCGTCCGGGACAGCGGGCGCTCGGCGACGAACAGGAGCGCCTCGAGCTGCGCCTCCGTCAGCTCGCCGGCGACGGGCGCCTCGGCGGGCACGTCGGCGGCCACGTCGTCGGCATCGGGCGCGGCGTCATCGTCCGGCACCGCCGCCGCCGGCTCCGGCGCGGGCTCGGTCACGCGAACGACTCCAGGGTCTCGTCAAGCGCCTCGTCGTCGACCGTCGCGGCGACCCCGGCCGCGGCCCGCTCCTCGGGCGTCGTCCGGCGCGCGACGATCGGCCCCCACGGCTCGTCCTGCGTCACGACGACCTCGCGGCGCTTCATCAGCTCGAGCAGCGCGAGGAACGTGATCGCGACCACCACCCGGTCGCGCACCCCGTGGAGGAGGTCCTGGAGGACGACGACGTCGGCGCCGGAGAGCGCCTCGCGGATGAGCGCCGCGCGCTGCGTCAGGGTCACCGTGCGGCGGATCGTCTCGGGCGGTCGCGGCGCGGGCGGCACGACGACCGCGAGGGCGTCCAGCGCGCGGACGAGGAGCGAGACGGGCAGCGGCTGCGCGGCGGGGGGTCGGGCGCCCGCGACGCCTGCGGCGCGCGCCGTCGCGGCCTCGCGGTGCCACAGCCCCATCCGCCCCTGCGCCTCCTCCTGCAGGCGGACGCCGGCGTCGCGGAACGCCCGATAGAGGATCAGCCGCGCGCGGAGCTCCGCCTCGGGGTCGGGTCCCTCGTCAGGCAGAGCGGTCGCCGTCTCGTTGCGGTGCCGCGGCAGCAGCGCGCGGGACTTGATCAGGATCAGCTGGCTCGCGACGGCGACGAACGCGGACACGTTGCCCATCCGGTCTCCGTCGAGCGTCGCGAGCGCATCGAGATAGGCGTCGGCCAGCGCCCCGAGCGGCACCGTCAGGACGTCGAGCTGGCGCGCCTCGATGAGCGCGAGCAGGAGGCCGAGCGGCCCGTCGAACGCCGGCAGCGTGACCAGCGTCGCCGCCTCGGGGCGCCGGCCCTCGCCGAACGCGATCGCGGGCGCCGTCGCGACCGTCATCAGCAGGCCTCGTCCGCGGCTTTGAAGATCGCGCCGTCTTCGAGGCCCGCGGGGTCGTCCTGGCGGCGCACGAGCTCGACGGCGCGCGGTGGAAGCCCGGCCGCCGCGAGCAGCTCGGCGGACGCATCGGCATGCACACGGAGCCGGTCCAGCGCGGCAGCCCATCCCGGGACCAGCCGCGCCGGGACGAGGACTTCCGGTCCGAACCGCTCGCCGAGCGACCACGCGATGCGGGGACCGGCGCCGATGTCGCCCTTGGCGCAGTCGTGGAGGAGACCGGCCGCGAGCACGTCACGATCGGTCACGCCGGCCGCCCGCAGGTACGCGACGACGTCCAGCCCGTGCCGGCGATCGGCGACGTGCTGCGCGTCGAACAGCGCGAGCTCGGCGGGCGTGGTCCAGGCCGCCAGCATCCGGTGCTCCTCGGGCCCGACCTTCGCCGTCAGGTGCATCCGGAGCTGGCGCGCCTTAACCCGCGCCCATGAGCGCGAACGCGATCCCATAGATCAGGCCCGAGAGGACGCGGCTGGCGAGGAGCACGAAGCCGAGGAGGATGAACACGCCGTACTGGGCGAGGAACGGGCGGATCGTCGCCGCCTGGTGCCACGGCAGGAACCGGAACAGCAGCGTGCCGCCGTCGAGCGGCGGGATCGGGATCAGGTTGAAGATCGCGAGCATCACGTTGAACACGACGAAGTTCACGAGGCCGAGCGCGACGAGGCTCGGGAGGTTCACGCCCGTCGCGATCACGACCCGCACGACGATCGCGCCGAGGATCGCCATCAGCAGGTTCGACGCCGGCCCCGCGAGCGCGACGACGACCTCGTCGTTGCGCCGGTCGCGGAGGTTGTTGGGGTTCACAGGCGTCGGCTTGGCCCAGCCGATGAGGAAGCCGCCGAGGAAGATGGAGATCACCGTCATCAGCCCGCCGACCGGGTCGAAGTGGACGACGGGGTTGAGCGTGAGGCGGCCGAACAGCTTGGCCGTGGCGTCGCCCCGAACGTACGCGACGGCGGCGTGGGCGAACTCGTGCACCGGGAACGCGATCCCGAGGAAGATCGCGATCATCACGAGGTCGAGCAGGATCGTGTCGAGGTCCACGCGGGCTCCGTCGGAGGGGTCTGGGGTCCCGCGTATGGTACCGGGGCGGCATCCCCGGCCAAGGTTCGCGCGGAGTGGGTCAGAGCCGCCCGAGCAGCTCCGCCTTCTTCGCCTCGAACTCCTCGGGCGTGACCACGCCCTGGTCGCGCAGCGCCCCGAGCCGCTGGAGCGCATTCGCGACCTCGTCGGCCGTGTTGACGCGCGCCGTGGCGTCGTCGCGCGAGGCGGAGCCCGCGGCGGGCGCGGGTGGCGGCGCATCCGGGATCACCGGGACGCCGGCGAGGTCGTTCCGCGCCGGCGCGGGCGCGGCGGCGGCGGCCGCGAACGCCGGCAGGGGCTCCGCCGCGGGCGCGGGCGCCGGCGCGGCCGCGGGCGGGGAGCTCGGCGGCTGCGGTGCCTCGGGCGCGG
>JAICUI010000061.1 GCA_025935925.1 Chloroflexota bacterium | reverse complement strand
TAGAACTGCGCGAACTGGACGTTCGGGATGTAGCCGAGGCCGACCGTCAGCGCGACCGGCGACCCCGCCGCGCTCGGCGACACGGCCGGCGTGTTCGACGCGCCCGAGCTCGACGATGCGGCGGCGGTGGCCTCGGCGCTCGCAGGGGCGCTCGCGGGAGCGCTCGCGGATCCCGGGCTCGCGGACGAGCCGCCGCACGCGGCGGCGGCCATGGCGAAGACGGCGACGGCCGCGAGCCGGCGGAGACGGGACGCGTGGGGCACGGGGACCTCCGGATCAGGGACGGCGGGGGCTGTGTTCATCGCTCGCCGACCAGCCGGCGTTCGACGAGGACCATGACGAGGTAGAGCGTCACGCCGAGCAGCGCGAGCGTGACGAGCGCCGCGAACATCAGCGGGATGTCGAACAGCGAGCCACGGGCGAGGTTGATCAGGACGCCGACGCCCTTCTCGCCGCCCGCCCACTCGCCGACGATCGCCCCGATCACGGCGAGGGTGATGCCGACCCGCATGCCGCCCAGGATCGAGGGCAGCGCCGCGGGCACCTCGACGCGCCGGATGACCTGCCAGTCGGTCGCCCGGAAGCTGCGCGCCATCTCGAGCAGCCGCCGGTCGACGCCGCGGATGCCGACCATCGTCGCGATCGCGACCGGGAAGAACACGATGAGCGTCGTGATCACGAGCTTGGACAGGAGCCCGTTGCCGAACCACAGGACGATCAACGGCGCGAGCGCCAGCACGGGCGTCGCCTGCGCCGCGACGAGGTACGGACTGAGAAGGCGTTCGGCGAGCCGCGAGCGCGCGAGCAGGACGCCGGCCGCGACGGCGACCAAGGCGCCGATGGCGAACCCGAGCAGGACCTCCACGAGCGTCTGCTGGACGTGCGGCCACATCATCCCCTCGGCCCACGCGCGGACGAAGCGCTCGGCGACCGTGTACGGGCCGGGCAGGATGAACGACTTGAAGCCCGAGACCCAGACGACGAGCTGCCACACCAGCAGGAACGCGGCGAGGCTGAGGGCGACGAGGACGGCGTTTCCGGTTCGGCCTGCAGGGTCGAGGCGCGGCCGGACGCCGACGTTGCGCTGTGCGCGTCGCCGCCCATGCTCCACGGCGCTCACGCCGCGCCCTCGGCGGCGCCGGCGAGGTGGCTGCGAACCTCGGCGGCAACCGTGGACACGAACGCGGAGTCGAGGTCGGCGAGACGGCGCGGCCGCTCGATCGGCACGGGCACGTCGGCGACGACGTGCGCCGGGCGGGGCGACAGGACGACGACCCGGTCGGCGAGGAACACCGCCTCGGGGATCGAGTGGGTGACGAGGACGATCGTCGCGGCCGATCGCTCCCACAGCGCCTGGAGCTCGACGTTGAGCCGCTCGCGCGTCAGCGCATCGAGGGCAGTGAACGGCTCGTCGAGCAGCAGCACGGACGGCTCGAGGGCGAGCGCCCGCGCGATGGCGACGCGCTGCGCGGTCCCGCCCGACAGCGTCGACGGGCGCGCCGCGGCGACCTCAAGGATCGCCATCAGGTCGAGGAGCTCCCCGACCCGTGCCCGCTGCCGGTCGCGCGGCCATCCGGCGAGCTCGAGCGGGAAGCGCACGTTCGCCTCGACCGACCGCCACGCGAGGAGACGCGGCTCCTGGAACACGAGTCCGACCCGTTCATCCGGCGCCGCGACGACGCGACCGTCGATGCTGACGGACCCCTCGTCCGGCGCGAGCAGGCCGGCGATGACGCGCAGGAGCGTGCTCTTCCCACAACCGTTGGGCCCGATCAGGGCGACGATCTCGCGCGGCCGCACCTCGAGGCGGAGGCGGTCGAGGACCGGCGTCGGCCGGGACCCGTCGAAGGTCAGCGAGACGTCGTCGACGAGGATGCCGGCGGGCGCGACACGACCCGGTCCGGTCATGAGGGCCTCGCCTGCCGTCGTCACGTGCCTGCCTCCGTCGCGTCGGCGCGAACGGGGCGGACGACGGACGAGCGCCGGAGCCACGCTGGGCCCGACCTCGCACGCGGCCTTCTTCCATCCGGACTGTACCGTCGGCTCCGGCAGGCCCGGCACATGCCGGGCCTCGGATCTGCTGCACGCCGAGGCGTTGGCCGCGGCGCCGCTCGTGGGCTCGTCCCGCGATCGCGGGACCCTACCACCGGTCGGGAATCTCACCCTGCCCCGAAGGCGCTGAGCCGATCCTATCACCGGGCCAGGTGGGTCCCTCGCGGCGGTCCTCGTGCGTGCGTCGCCGCGCGACCTCTCGCCGCAGGCCATGACCCGGCCCGGCACGCGACGCAGAGTCGCTGACCTTGCCCGCGGCCGCGACGGAGCCCACGCCACGCGGACCCGAAGCGACTCCTGGTCGCTGAAACCCCCGGCAACGCGCCGGAAGCGGCGGTAGCGGCGCGCTCGGAGGCCAGCTCAGCGACTCTCGGTCGCGTACGCGCGGTCGCGGCGCGGGACGAACGAATTCAGGACGCTACGAGGCCACGCGCCGCCAGACGAGCGGGCGAGCGACCGGACGAGGCGACGATGCGCCGGACGCATGGCGAGCCGCCGGACGCGGCCCGACGCGGGCGCCGCGCAGTCAGCGACTCGCCGCCGCCTCGCTGCCGAGCCGTACGCCCCGGAGCGCCGGGTACAACCCCAGGTACGTGGCAAACGCCGCGTCGTACACGTCGCGGTTCGCCGGATCCGGCTCGATCCGCCGCACCACCGCCGTCATCGAACGGATCGCCGCCTCGAGCGACGGCGCGGCGCCGACTCCCGCCGCAGCCAGGATCGCCGCTCCGAGCACGGCCGTGTCGCCGATGGCCGGGATCGCGACCGGCGCCCCGAGCACGTCCGCCTTGATCCGCGCCCACGCGTCGCCGGCGTCGGAGCGGCCCGTCAGGCGGAGCTCGCCGATCGGCGCCCCGGCCGCCGCGAGCGGCTCGGAGAGGGACCGCATCGCGAACGCCGCCCCCTCCAGCGTCGCCCGCGCCAGGTGTCGCACGTCGTGGCCGAGCGTCAGCCCGAAGAACGCGCCGCGCGCGGCCTCGTCGAACAGCGGCGCGCGTTCCCCGGCGAGGTACGGGAGGAACACGAGGCCGCCCGCACCCGGCTCGACGGAGGCGGCCGCCGCCAGCAGCTCGTCCGCCGTCCATCGCCCGCCGAGCACCACGCCCCGCAGCCAGTCGACGGACGCCCCGAGTGCCGCCATCGCGCCGCCCACGACCCAGAGCCCGGCCACCGGCGCCGGCGCGCCGAACAGCCCCGGAACGGCGACGGGCCGGTCCGCGTAGATGCCGAGGCCGCCCGACGTCCCGCCGGTGTCCACCGCATCGCCGGCGGCCAGCAGCCCCGCACCGAGCATCGACGCGGTTCCGTCGTTCACGCCGGCGACCACGGGGATCCCGGGCCGGAGCCCCAGCGCCTCGGCCGTCGCCGGGCGCAGCGATCCCAGCCGCGACCCGAACGGCATCGCGGGCGGCAGCCGGTCCGCCGGCACCCCGGCCCTCGCGACCGCCTCGCCCGACGGCGCCGACTCGTGCCCCTGCAGCGTCCATGCCGCCTCGCCACTGAGCCACAGCCCGGCGGCATCCCACGCCGAGAGGACCCACCGGGCCCGCGCCACGGCCGCCGGATCGACCGACGCGAGCCACGCGATCCGCGGCAGCAGCCCGAAGCCGCCCTCGCCCGGCCGGCGGTCCTGCCACGTGATCGCCGCGCGCACGGGCTCGCCGTCCGCGTCGGCCGCGACGACCGTCGGCCCCTGGCCCACCGTCGCGATCGCGAGGACGTCGGCGCGGGCCAGCGCGGGGAGCGCGTGCGTGGCGCCGGCGATCGCCCGCCACCAGTCCCGCGGATTCTGCTCGGCACGACCATCGGGACCCGTGGACGTCGGGTGCCCGGCCCTCCCGAGCCCCAGCAGCCGCCCGTCGAGCCCCACGAGCGCGACCTTGACCTCGCTCGTGCCCAGGTCGATGCCGATGACCGCCGGGACGGCGCCCGGCCGGCCTTCAGGCATGGGCCGCCACGTCCTCCGGCAGCAGGAACCAGCGGAGGGCCTCGAAGTCCGGACCCACGGCGCCGTCCTCGACCGTCGGCACCGCCGGCGCCTCGACCGGTCGCGCGAGGATCTCCCGCGCCTCGTCGAGGTACGCCGCGAGCCGTGACTCGGGCTCCCGGTGGCGGTGCGACGGCCACGCCATCGACCCGTCCGCGCCGTACGCCACGTCGCGCAGCGATCCGAGCGGCTCCGGCCGGCCCGCGCGGTGGCGCCACAGCCCGGTCGCAGGCTCGAACGCGTAGTCCCCGAGCCGCCGCCAGCCCTCGGACGCGACCAGGTCCACCGCGTCGAGGATGAACGAGAACACCGCCTCGCTGATGAAGTAGTTGAAGTTGACGCGCACCCAGCCGGGCTTGATCCCCTCGCAGCCGCGCGCGATCTCGCGCTCGAACTCGTGCGACGTCTCGAGGTCGATCCCCAGCAGCCGGTGCCCGTACGGCCCCGCGCAGGAGCAGCCGCCGCGCGACTGGATCCCGAACAGGTCGCTCAGCAGCGCGACGACGAAGTTGTGGTGCAGGTACCGCCCGTCGTGCCGCACCACGAACGACACGATCGACAGCCGGTCCGCGCGGTGGCTGCCCAGGATCTCGATCGACGGGTTCGCCTCCCAGCGGTGGAGCGCCCGGTGGATGAAGTCGTGCTCGCGCTCGCGGATCGCCTCGACGCCCACCGCGGCCTTGAGCTGGAACACGAGGCCGGCCCGGATCGACTCGACGATCGCCGGCGTGCCGCCCTCCTCGCGGTGCTCGATGTCGGACCCGTACACGTGCTCGAACGGGTTGACGTACTGCACGGTCCCGCCGCCCGGCACGGACGGGACGCGGTTCCGGAACAGCTCCCGGCGCGCGACGAGCACGCCGGGCGTTCCGGGCCCGCCGATGAACTTGTGGGGGCTGATGAACACCGCGTCCTTGTACGCGAGCGGGTCGGACGGCGGGTCCATCTCGATCTCGATGTACGGCGCCGCGGCGGCGAAGTCGAAGCACGAGAGCGCGCCGTGCTCGTGCAGGAGACGCGAGATCGCGTACGTGTCGCTGACGATCCCCGTGACGTTGGACGCCGCGGAGAACGAGCCGATCTTCAGCGGCCGGTCCGCGTACCGGTCGAGCTCCTCGCGCAGCTGGTCGAGGTCCACGTGCCCTTCGCGGTCCTCCCGGATCGTGACCACGTCGGCGATCGACTCCCGCCACGGGAGCTCGTTGCTGTGGTGCTCGAACGGGCCGATGAACACGACCGGGCGCTGCTCGCTCGGGATGCGCGACCGGAGGTCCCAGCGGTCGTCGAGATCGGCGGGGATCCGCAGCTGGAGGACGTCGACCAGCCGGTTGACGGCCGCCGTCGACCCCGAGCCGCAGAACACGACCGCGTGGGTGTCCGCGTTGCCGCCGACGCCCTCGAGCACGAGCCGCCGGGCCTCCTCGCGGAAGCGCGTCGTCTGGAGCCCCGTGCCCGACGACTCCGTGTGCGTGTTCGCGTACAGCGGCAGCACCGCCTCGCGCAGATAGTCCTCGAGGAACGAGAGGCTCCGTCCGGACGCCGTGTAGTCCGCATAGGTCACGCGCCGGACCCCGTACGGACCCGCGACGGCCTCGTCCTCGCCGATGACCGAGGCGCGGATGCGCTCGATGAGCCGGGTCGACGTCGTGTCGTTCGCGTCCATTGCCGAGCAGTCTAGGCGCTGGACGTGCGAGCGGGGCCGATCGGGAGGCGTGGCTACAATCGACCGGGTGAGCCGGTTCTACGCACCCGACGACGCCGACGCCCTCGTTCCCGAGCTCGCGCCGGTGGTCACCCGCCTGCGCGACGAGCGTGACGAGCTCGTGGGCCTGCGCGACGCGTTCCGCGACCGCGAGGGGTCGCTGGTCGAGGACCTGATCGCCGAGCTCCCGGTCGCCGACGGCGACGACCCCGAGCTGCGCGTGATCCGCCTGCGGATGCGCGGGATCGTCGACCAGATGCAGGCCGACGTGGCCTGGCTCGACGACCGGGGAATCGTCCTCCGCGACATCTCGACCGGGCTGCTCGACTTCCCAGCGCTGGTCGCCGGCCGCCAGGTGTGGCTCTGCTGGCGGCTGGGCGAGGACCACGTCGAGTACTGGCACGCGACCGACGAGGGGTTCGCGGGCCGAAAGCCGCTGAGCGCCCTGTTCGACGATGCCGCCCGCGCCTGACGGGGGCGCCCCGCCGACGAACGGAGCGGTGACGCCGGCGTCGTCGGCCGCACGCGCGCCACGGCCCGGGACGATCCGCCAGGGCGACCGCGACAAGGCGCTCCGACCCTTGACGCTCGACCGCCGGCGCCACGCCTTCGAGGCGGGCCTCGCGGCCTACGAGCGCGGCGACTTCTTCGAGGCGCACGAGGAGCTCGAGCCCGCGTGGATGGGCACCGACGACCTCGCCGAGCGCGCGCTCCACCAGGGGCTGATCAAGGTCGCCGCCGGCTATGTCCACCTGGTCCGCGGGAACCCGAGGGGCCTCGTCCGGAACCTGGAGGGCGCGCGGGTGCACCTCGCCGCCGCCGGTCCCGCCGCCGCGGCGTGGGGCGTCGCCGTCGCCGCGCTGCTCGCGGCCGTCGATGCCCGGCTCGCCGATCCCGCCCGCGCGGCGGACCAGCCCGCACCCGCCATCAGGAGGACCCGCGTGCCGTGAACCCGCCCGACCCGATCCCCGCGCTCGACCCGCTGTACGCCGACATCCGTCGCCGCGATCCGGTGCGCCCCGCGCTCGTCCTCGACGTCCGCGAGCCGCACGAGTTCGCCGAGGTGAGGATCGAGGGCTCGCTCCTCCTGCCGATGTCCCAGCTCGCGACCCGGCTCGACGAGATCCCGCGCGACCGGCCGGTGCTCGTGCTGTGCCACGTCGGCGGGCGGTCGGCGCGAGTGACGGGCTTTCTCCGCCAGCAGGGCTGGGAGGACGTGGGCAACGTCGCCGGCGGCATCGATGCGTGGCAGCGCGCGGGGCTGCCCGTGCGGCGTGGGGCGCCGGAGCCCGGCGAGGGCGACGGACCGGGCTAGGCCGCCGCCGCCTTCTGGGCTTTCCGCTGGCGCCGGCGCTCTCGGAGCCGGTGGATCGTCTGCCCGACCGTCTCGCGGTGCGCCAGGGCGACCGCGACGAGGATCAGCAGCACGAAGTCCACCGTCCCCACGCCGGCCGCGTTCAGGTACCCGATCTGCTGGCCGACCTCGCCACCGAGCGCGAGGCCCGGGATCGTGGCGCCGAGGATGCCGAGCTGGAAGAACGGCGTCTGCGGCGCGAGGTAGGCGCGGGCCGGGACGTTGATCGGACCCTGGGTCGTGGCGCCGCCCAGGAGGAACGCATACGGGCCGTTCACCACGGCGGCGGCGCCCTGCAGCGGCGCGCCGAGATCCGTCTGCGCAAGGTGCTGCCAGGCGGAGATCGCGCCGTTCGCCGGCGGCGTGGTCCAGTAGGTCTCGCTGGTCGGGTTGGTGCCGTCCGAGCCGCCCTGGAGGTAGATCACGCCGTTGGTCGTGAACCCGGCGAGGTTGGTGCGGTTGACCGGGAGGTTCGTCTGCGCGCTGGCCTTCCACGGGTCGTTGATCGCGTTCGGGTCGTCGGCCGGCGCCCCGGAACCGACGTCGCCCAGCTGCACGGTCGCGACCGCGGGGGCCGTGTCGCTCTTGCCGCCGATGAGGTAGATCCACTCGCCGACATGCGCCGCGAACCCGTCCGCGTTGGGTTCGACGAGCGGCGCCTGGTCGGTCCACGGCTTGGCCGTCAGGTTCGCGGCGTCGACCTGCGTCTTCCAAACGGTGCGCGTCGGCGTGCCACTCGAATCGACGCCGCCCATGACGACGAGCCCGTCCGACACCGCGACGGCGCTCGCGCCGGCGCGTGCCTCGGGCAGGGTGGTGGCGAGCGGCTTCCAGTCACGGACGGTGCCGTCGTTGGCGACCGTGAGGGCGTAGATCGTGTTCGTGGGCTTGCCGTCGGGGCCGAGGCCGCCGATGACGAACAGCGTGTTGCCGATGACGGCAGACGCCGCGTCCGCGCGCGCCTCCGGCAGCGCCGGTCCCTGGGTCCACTTGTCGAAGTTGCCCGTGCCGACGGTCTTGCTCAGGTACGTGTCCGTCGTGGCCTTCGTGCCGTCCGAACCGCCGGCGAACACGTACACCTGGCCGAGCACCGCGCCGACGCCGTCGGTGCGCGCGGCCGGGAGCAGGAGCTCCTGCGGCGCCTGGTGCCACGGCAGCGTCGCGCCCTGTGGCGCGGGACACGGCAGCGTCTCGTTCTCGGGCGGGCAGAAGTTGATCGGCGACCACGCGAGCAGCCCGATGTCGACCGTCTTCTGGACCGTGAAGTAGTACGCCCGGTCCGGGAGGTAGCCCAGGGTCAGGATCATCACGATCAGCCAGAACAGGGCCTTCGCGAACGCCCACGACCAGCCGTCGGCGTCGAACAGGCCGAAGAACACGCGACGACGCGGCGGGACCGTGGTGCGCGGCGCAGGGAGGGCGGTCTGGGCCATCGCGTCAGCTCCCGACCGTCAGCGTGCCGGTCATGTTCGGGTGGACCGTGCACTGGAACGGATACGTCCCGGCCTTGAGCGCGGGGACCTCGTAGGTCGCCTTCGCCGGGCCCACGATGAGGTCGCCCTTGAACACCGCGGCGCCGCTCGCGTCCTTGATCTCGATGTTGTGCGGCTGCCCGGCGTCCTGGTTGTCGAACTCGATCTGGAAGGCCGTGTCGGCCGGCGCCTTGAGCGTCCCGTTGACGAACGCCACGTTGAGCGCGGCCTCCTGGACGACCGCGCCCGATCCGCCGCCCGATGCCGCGGGCGAGGCGGGGGCCCCGGACGCGCCGGGCGAGGCTGCGGCGCCGGATGCCCCGGGCGACGCCGAGCCACCGGTCTTGAACTCGTCGGTCCAGCAGTCGGGGAACGGGGTCGCGCCCGGGTCGGGCTTGTAGTTCGGATCGACCCACCCTGTGAACGTCTTCTCCTTGCCCGTCGCGGGGTCGATGACGGGCTCGTTGAGGGACGGATCGAGGACGGTGTACGTCGTCGTCTTCTCGGCGCGCAGGAAGGCGATCAGGTAGTCGATCTGCTTGTAGTTCAGCGGGCCCGGCGGGTTCCCCTGGTTCGACCAGACCGGCATGATGCTCTTCGGGTTGCCGCACACGTAGCGCCCGCCGACGGTCAGGACGTTCCGGATGTAGTCGGGGTTGAGGTGCGCGAACAGCTTGTCCTGGCGGTTGAGCGTCGGGCCCTTGCCACCCTCGCCGTTGACGCCGTGGCACTGCGCGCAGTTCGCCTCGTACAGGTTGTAGCCGCGCTGGACCGCGGTGACCTGCTGGTCGTCGGCCGCCTGCTCCAGCCGGGGCTCGGTCAGGCCGCCCGGCACGCCGAGCTCGTAGAAGTAGTAGCCGATGATGAACAGGCTGGTGACCGTCACGGCCAGGAAGCCGAGCCAGCGGGCGTTCGCCGACTGCCGCACGATCCGGCCCGTGCGCTCCGGCGTCAGGTCGTTGCGGTGGGCGGACGGCGGCGCGGAGAAGCGCTGGGCCGGCACGGGGGCGGACGCGGGCCGCGGCGCGGGAAGCCGCTCCTGGGCGTCGTCGCGCGGGCCGGGCTGGTCGGTCATCGGTCTCCTCGGGGGACGGGGGTCAGATGCACCCGGTGGGGGTGCGCGGCGGGATGATCCCCGGCTGGCCGACGGCGATCGGCAGCGGGCCCAGGGTGATCTTCCCGGTGTTGATCGACAGGACGCCGTCGCCGTCGACGGTGACGCCGAAGCGGTCCATCGAACGCGGCGCCGGGCCGTACTGCGGGCCTGCGGCCTTCTGGCCGAGGCGGTCGTAGCGCGACCCGTGGCACGGGCATTCGAGCCAGAAGTTCTTGATGCACGGGTTGGGCTTGCAGCCGAGGTGCGGGCAGCGCTGGTACAGCGCACGGACGTTGACCGAGTGCCCATCGCCCGTCTGGTCGTCGCCCGGGATGAACCGCTGCTGCGACGGGTCGACGAGGATCACGAACGCCTTCGCGCCCGGGTAGTAGGCCGGGAAGCCCTCGTCGATCGGGAGCTCGGCGTTCGCCGTCTTCACGTCGTCGTAGCTGCCGATCTTGACCTCGCCGCCGAACTTGCCGGTGAGGTTGGGCCACAGGAAGCCGATGCTCCCGGCCGTGACCTCGAGCAGCCACAGCCCGACTCCCGCGAACAGGGAGCCGCGCAGCAGCT
This sequence comes from Chloroflexota bacterium, assembly GCA_025935925.1. GTDB lineage: Bacteria > Chloroflexota > Limnocylindria > Limnocylindrales > CSP1-4 > CAIXZV01. The sequence continues at coordinate 9,491 of JAICUI010000061.1, read as the reverse complement.
CGCGCCGCGACACGCCCTGGACCTGCTCGTGGCGGAGCGCCTTGATGGCCTCCGTCGTGAGGGCCTGGGGCTTGTTCGCGGGCTCGACGTGGTAGTTGCTCATGCAGACGTCCTTGCGATCACAGCGCGAAGTGCAGACCGGGCGTGCCGATCGAGAAGAACTCGAGGTACGGGATCACGAACGAGTAGCCCGGCCCGCGGAAGAAGATGCCGACGAAGGTGAGGAACAGACCGAGGATGCACACGAGCGAGAACAGCACGACGGCCGTCTTGCGCTCGGAGGGCCGAACCGCGAGCACGTTGCCGCGGTCGACGTACGGGATGAGTGCCGCGCCCACGAGCACGAACGTCGGGACGAGCACGCCCGCCACCGTCGGGTGGAAGTAGGCGAGCAGCTCCTGCAGGCCGAGGAAGTACCACGGCGCCTTCGCGACAGCCGGTGTCACGTTGCCGTTCGCGAGGTCCTCGAGGGGCGCGTTCACGAACAGGCCCATCAGCAGCAGGAACACGCTCATCAGGCCTGCGGCCATGAACTCGATCGTGAGCAGGTGCGGCCAGGTCATGACCGTGTCGTCGGGCTCCTTCTGGACCCGGACGACGGCGTCCTGCTTGACGAGCGCGAGCAGCCGGTACGGCCGCGCCGACATCGGGACGCGCTGCTTGTCGATCTCGGTCCGCCGCGCCGGATCGACCGGCTGCACGACCCTGGTCTCGCTGGGATTCTTGGTGTCGGTCATGCTCGTGACCCTTCGGGCCGATAGGACGGCCAGATGCTAGGCGCCGGCGAGCACGCGAAGCGAGCGCACTTCGGCGTGCGTGAGTGAGCGGCGCAGCCGGCAACGACGCAGATGGCTGTCATAGCGGCCCGGAGATTCCGCCGTCCTTGCGGATGCGCCAGAAGTGGACCGCAAGGAAGACGGCCGCGATGAGTGGGAACAGGATCACGTGCGCCACGTAGAACCGCAGGAGCGTGTTCTGGCCCACCTCGATGCCGCCCAGCAGGAGCAGCTTCGTCGGCGCGTTGAACACCGGCGCGTAGGAGGCCATGTTCGTGCCGATCGTGATCGCCCAGTACGCGATCTGGTCCCACGGCAGCAGGTAGCCCGAGAACGAGAGGCCGATCGTCAGGAACAGCAGCACCACGCCGACGACCCAGTTGAACTCGCGCGGCGGCTTGTAGGCCCCGTGGTAGAAGACCCGCATCATGTGCAGGAACACGAAGAACACCATCAGGTGGGCGGCCCACCGGTGGACGTTCCGTGTCAGCAGCCCGAACACGACCCGGCTCTGGATGTCGAGGATGTTCGAGTACGCCTGGGTCTCCGACGGGATGTAGAAGAACATCAGGTAGACGCCGGTCACGGTCAGGACGAGGAACAGGAAGAAGGAGAGGCCGCCCAGGCAGAACGTGTACGCGAACTTGACGGCGTGCTGCCGCACCCGCACGGGGTGCAGGTGCAGGAACACGTTGTTCATGACCGCGTACGCGCGCGACCGCTCGTCGTCGGGATACGGGTTGCGGAACAGCGACCGCCACGCCGCGCTCCGGCGGATGGTGCTGTCGACCCGCTCGAAGAAGCTCATCGGGCCCCTCCGGCCACGCCCGCCGTGCCGGCGAGCTGCGCGTCACGGTAGGACTCCTTGTACAACCTGCCGTCGCTCGAGATCTCCTGGAGCTCGAACCGCTCCATCGTGATCGCATCGAACGGGCAGCGCTTGACGCACAGCGCGCACCGGATGCAGCGCTCCTCGTCGAGGATCATCGCCGCGCCCTGGGACCAGCCATACGCCTCCTCGATCTCGGGCAGCAGGCCCTCGGTCTTCAGCTGGTTCACGTCCACCATGTGGATCACGCCCTCGGGGCAGACGTCGGCGCAGGCGCCGCACAGCACGCACCGGAACGGGTCGAACCAGATGTTGTAGTTGCACATGAGGCAGCGCGTGGACTCGGCCACCGCCGCCGTCGTGTCGTACCCCAGCTCGACCGGGGTGGTGAAGTTCACGGACGGGTCGGTCGACGGCATCCGCGCCGGCAGCTCGACCATCGGGATGTGCTGGCGAGGCAGGACGTCGTACAGCTCCGGCATGTCGTGGCGCCACGAGCTCGTGATCTTGACGTTGGGCGACACGGTGACCGACGTGCGGCCGGCGAGGTAGCGGTCGATCGCGTAGGCGGCCTTCTTGCCGTGGCCGGCCGCCTCGATCAGGGTCGTGGGACCCGTCACGAAGTCGCCGCAGGCGAACACGCCGCGGACGTTGGTGGCGTAGGTCGCGGGGTCCACCTTGATCCGGCCGCGGTTGACCTCGAACGCGGACTCGACCGGGAGGAAGCTCAGGTCGGCCGCCTGCGACACGGCCGGGATGACCGTGTCCGCGGGGACGACGAACTCGGAGCCCTCGATGGGCACGGGCGAGCGGCGGCCGGACGCGTCCGGCTCACCGAGCTTGTTGCGGATGAACCTGACGCCGGTGAGGTGGCCGTCCTCGCCGAGCAGCTCCACCGGGCTGACGAGGAACTCCATCCGGACGCCCTCGCGCTCCGTCTCGCCCAGCTCCTCCTCGTCCACGACGAGCTCGGACCGGGTGCGCCGGTAGGCGATCGTCACGTGCTCGGCGCCGTAGCGCAGGCTCGTGCGCGAGCAGTCCATCGCCGTGTACCCGCCGCCGATGACGACGACGTCGCGCCCGACGGTGAGCTCCTGGCCGAGGTTGGCCTTCTTCATGTAGTCGACGCCGTACTGGACGCCGTCGAGGTCCGAGCCCGGGACATCGAGGACCACCGGGTTCATCGCGCCCGCCGTGATCGCGATCGCGTCGAAGTCCCGCTGCAGGTCCTCGAACGGGATGTCGATGCCGATCTGGGTGTCGAAGACGAACCGGACGCCGAGGCGCTCCACGAGCCGGACGTCCATCTCGATCGCCTCGCGCGGGAGGCGGAACGCCGGGACCCCGATGAGCATCGTCCCGCCGCCGAAGGGCAGGCTGTCGTAGACCGTGACCTGGTAGCCCCGGGTCGCGAGCTCGCGGGCGACGGCGATGCCGGCGGGCCCGGCGCCGACGACCGCGACGCGCTCCTCGCGCGGCGTGATGGCGGGCATCACGTCCGGGATGCCGCTCGCCTCGTGCCACTCCACCAGGAACCGCTTCATCGCGCGGATGGCGAGCGGGCGGTCGATGTCGCCGCGGCGGCAGGCACGCTCGCACGGAGCGGAGCAGACGTACGAGCACATCGCTGCCACGGGGTTCGGCTCGCGCGACAGGATGTATCCCTCCTCGAACCGCCCTTCGGCGGCGAGGTTGAGATACCCCCGGCAGTTCGTGCCGACGGGGCAGGCTTCCTGGCACTCGATGTTGCACTGGAGCCAGGAGGCGTCCACTGGCTGGACGAGGAACTCCTGGGTCTGGTCGAGGGTCAAGTCGCGACGAGCCTTTCCTGCAGGAGACGGGCAGGGCGGACGGGAACCGGCGGAGCGGTGCCGCCGACGCCCTGAGATTACCAAGCCATGCGCCGCCGTGCACCGCACGGCCCCGATCCGGCGAGCGTGTCGCGGCCGGCGTCCCGGAGGCGGGTTCGCGGCCGCCGGCGCGGTGGTCGCGTGCACGCACCTTCCGCGCGCGGCCGCGGTCTGCGCGCGGTTGACGCTGCCGGGAGGCGCAGCTACGCTGCACCGAGCCAGGCGCGGCGAGCGCCGGGCCGGCACGGGAGCGTTTGTGACCCCCTCCGAGATCGCGTTCCTGGCCCTCGGGCTGGTGCTCGGGTCGGCCGCCGGCGCAGCGATCGCGCAGACCCTGGCGCGACGCCCGGGACCCCGACGCCAGGTGCGGGTCACGATCGAGCCGAACGCGATTCCCTCACGACGTGCGTACACCCTCGCCGTCCCCAACGGCTTTGCGCTCGTCGCCCCACTGCCGGGGTCGCCCGATGCCCGGGCGCGCGACGACGGCTTGTTCGACGATGCGCCGCCGCCGGTCCCGCCGCGTTCCGCGGCGATCGCGGTGGCGCCGCCCCGGCCCGACGCCGGGACGCCTCCCACCCGAACGCCCGTTCCATCGCCCGCCGCCGTGCTCCGCCCGACCGCCGTCTCCGTCCCACTGGTCCGCGTCGCGGCCGCTCCCGCGTGGCCGGTGCCCGGCGGGACGGCGACGACCCGGCCGGACGCGGCGCACGAGGCGCAACGGCCTGCGCCCGTCGCGAGGCCCGCACCGGTTACGGTCCCGGGGGCCATCACGACGATCGCGGTGCTCGATGCGCCGGCCGCCGATGACGCGCCGGCGCCGGCCGCGGACGGGGTGCCCGCGGCGGCGCCGCTGATCCCGTCCACTCCGATCCTTCCGGAGGCGACCGCCGCACCCTCCGCGCTGCCGGGGTTCAGGACCCTCGTGCGGCCACGTCGCCCCGTCGAGCCCACGCGCCCGGCGCTTTCCCTCGGCGCGCTCGCGGTTCCGGTCCTGCGGCCCGTCGCGATCGGCGGCGGTTCCCCGGGTGGCGCGGGCTCGGATCGCGGCGGGTCGGTCAACCCGGACCAGCCACCGGCCGACGACTGCGCGCCGGCCCGCCGTCTGGTCGACGAGCGGTGTGCGTTCGCCGACGCCGCACGCGAGCAGGCACGCACCGCCGCGGACGCCCTCCGCGACGCGCAGCGGCAGTACGACGCGCTGCGGGAGCGGGTGGATCGTGCCCAGGCCACGGCGGATCCCCGCCAGGTCGCGGCCGCCAAGGAGCGGCTGCACGCGGAGTTCCGCGGCGCGACCGATCGCGCCGGGACGGCCGACGAGACCGAGGCCGCCGCCCGCGTCTGGCTCCACCAGATCAACGACCTCAACGCCGCGATCCGCGACGCGCAGCGGCTGCTCGAGGCGGGGAACGCCGACCTTCGCGCACAGGTGCCCGTCCTCGACCGCCTCGCCGCGGAGGCCGACGCCGCGCGGATCGCGGGCGAGAACGCCGACGCCGGATGTCGCGACGCCCGGCAGGAGCTCGCCGCGTGCGAGGAGTCCGAGGCGCGCGCCCGCGCCGCGATCCCCGTCCCGCCGCCCGAGGAGCACCCGTTCGACGCTGTTTGGCCCGGCGACCGGCCCGAGCTCCCCGATCGTGACGCCCCGGCCGACCTCCTCGCCGGGCTGCCGGTCATCGTCCGGATCCTGCGCGGCGACCGGGACGCCCGCCAGCGGCTCGTCGCGTCGCTCGCGAGCGCCGACGGCGAGGACGATCGCGTCTGGCAGCTGCGCATCTCCCGTCTCGTCGACGCGATCGCGGCGCGGACGATCGAGGACGGCTACCTCGACGTCCCCGAGGACCATGCCTTCTGGCGCCTGTTCGAGCCGCGCGAGGCGCGGGACATCGTACGCGCGCTGTCGGCGCTGGGCTACCGCTACGACGGCCTCGGCGGCTTCGCCGACGGTCGCGTCCCGCCCGCCCGGGACCTGTCGCTGGCCGTCGGCTATGCCGGCCTCGACCGGATGCGGATCCGGACCTGGCCGCGCGATGCCGAGATCGAGCGCCTGTACGAGCGCGCGATCGTCGCGTCGGACGAGTGGCTCGCGGACCAGGCGAGCGACCTGTCGCTGGGTCGGATGGTCGACGCCCTGGGCAACCGTGCCGCGGAGCTCGCCGACCTGTGGAACGCGTGGGGCCGCGTGCGCCCGCTGCTGCTCGAGAGTTAGCCGGCGGCCTCGCCGCCCGTCTCGCCGCCGCCCTCGCCGGTGTCCTCGCCGCCGTCCTCGCCGCCCTCGGTGCCCGGCGGCGTGACGTGCGTCGGCCCCTCCTCCTCCTCGTCCTCCTCGATGACGATCACCCGGAACGCCTCGGCGGCCGTGACGCCGATCGGTGCCCCCTCCTCCGCGGCCCAGGTGCGGATCCGCTCCTCGAGCTGCTCGGGGTGGCGCAGCTGGCTCGGGTGCGCCCGGAGCGCCGCGAGCTTGCGGTCGAGCGTGTCGCTCACGTCGACCCACGCCGTCGCGTGGTTCGACCAGAACAGGTACATCCGGCGGACGGTGTGCGGCTCGAGCCCGTCGCGAGCCAGCCACGGGAACGCCATGGCGTTGCGTGCCGCCGGGTACACGGCGTCGACCGCCGCGATCCCCGCCGCGCGATGGTCGGTGTGGTTCACGCCGCCGTCGTCGTGGAAGATCGTCTCGGGGTCCACCGCGAGGACCGCGTCGGGCCGGAACGTCCGGAGCTCCCGGACGAGCTGCTCGCGCAGGGCCAGGTCATTGGCGAGCGCGCCGTCGGGCTGGTGGAGGAAGGTGACGCCGGCATAGCCGACGATGCGGGCCGCCTCCTGCTGCTCGGCCTCGCGCAGCGCCGCGAGCTCCAGCGGGTCCGTCCGCCAGTCGTCCGCGCCCGCGTCGCCGCTCGTGCAGCACACGAGCCAGCCCTCGGACCCGGCATCGATCCAGGTGGCCGCGGTCGCCGCGGGCCCGAAGTCGGCGTCGTCCGGGTGCGCGACGATCGTCATGAACCGCCCGGGACGCCACGCGTGCGGCGTTCGGGGCGCGGCATCGGTCATCTGCGCTGCCTCCGGGATGGGCCGCCGGCCTCCGCGGTGCCGGGCGATCCGGTCATGCCAACAGTGTTGTGCTAGTGTTCCGGCCGAGGCTTCGCTCGTCTCCCCCCACGGGCGAAGCCTTCTTTCATGCCCGCCGCGCGATCACGCGGCGCCCGCCCCGGCCTGGATCGAGCGGAGCGTCTCGAGCACGGCCTGGGCATGCCCGTCGGCCTTCACCTTGGGCCACGCCTTCGCGATGCGGCCGTCCGGATCGACGAGGAAGCTCGACCGGATCAGCCCGACATAGGTCTTGCCGTAGTTCTGCTTCTCGCCCCACGCGCCGTAGCGCTCGGCGACCGCGTGGTCCTCGTCGGACAGCAGCGTGAACGGCAGCCCGTACTTCGCGCGGAAGGCCGCATGGCTGCCGGAGCCGTCCGGGCTGACGCCCCAGACCTCGGCGTCGAGGCCGGTGATGTCGGTGTTCAGGTCGCGGAACTGGCACGCCTCGGTGGTACACCCCGGCGTGTCGTCCTCGGGATAGAAGTACAGGACGGTCCACGAGCCGCGGCGATCCTCGAGGCGGTGGATCGTGCCGTGCTCGTCCGGTAGCGCGACCTCCGGGGCCAGGTCGCCGGCCTGCAGCGTGCTCATCGGTCGAGGATAGCCCCGGGTCGACCCGGCGCTCAGCCGGGCGCGGTCTCGACGATGAGGAGCCGCCCGGCGCCGACGCGGACCCGGGCGTCCGGCAGGATCCGGACGTTCGACAGGCCGCGGGCGGGCCCGACGACGAGCGGCTCGTCGAGCAGCGGGTAGCGCAGGCCGCGTGTCGTGATGCCGGTCACGTCCCCGCCGTGGGGCAGCAGCGACACGAGGCTGCCGACCGGTCCCGGCAGCGCGCGGTCCACGGGGCCACCGTCGGCGTCCGGCGCCGCGACGAGCGACATCCGCCACCGGGCGTCGAGCAGCGTGACGTCGCGGCCGGCGAGCGCCGGATGGGCGAGCAGCCAGACGTTGGCGAGGGCGTGATCGAGTCGGGGACCGCCGAACGCGCCCAGGACGGTGATCCGCGTCGCCCCGAGGCGCACCGCCTCGAGCAGCGCGAGCTCGGTGTCCGACTCGTCCTTGTCGACGTCGGCGCGGAGGACCTCGATCCCGTCGGCGGCCGCCGCCTCGATCTCCGCAGGTGGCACCGAGTCCAGGTCGCCCACGACGGCATCGACGCGCAGCGCGAGCGTCCGTGCCCGGGCGAGGCCGCCGTCCGCGGCGACGACGGCGACGACGCCGTCCGACCAGCCGGGCCACGCGACGTCGAGCTCGCCCCGCGGCGCGACGTCGCCGTCGGCGACCACCATGACGTGGCGCGCGGTGCCTGTCGCGCTCGCATCCGAATCCGGGGGCGGCATCGGCCGATCCTACAGGGGCCGACCCGGGCATCCCGCCGGGTGGCGTGCTGTATCCTCGCGGCCGTGCCGGACCTGCAGCCGCCGCCGTCCTCGATCCAGCGCGTCGTCGACGCGGCCGCGCGCAAGGGCGTCACGCTCGAGGTGCGCACGTTCTCCGAATCGACCCACACGGCCGAAGAGGCCGCGGCGGCGGTCGGCGCGGAGCTCGGGCAGATCGTCAAGTCGCTCGTGTTCGTGGCTCCGCAACCCGACGGCGCGGTCGAGCCCGTGCTGTGCCTGGTGTCCGGCCCGAACCGTGTCGATCTCGCGCGGCTCGCCGCGGTGATCGGGGAGCCGGACGTGCGCCGGGCGACCGCCGCCGAGGCCCGCGACGTCACCGGCTTCGTGATCGGCGGCATCCCGCCCATCGGCCACGCTCGGCCGATCCGCGTCGTGATGGATCCCGATCTGGGCCGGTTCGAGGTCGTGTGGGCGGCCGCCGGCACGCCGACCGCCGTCTTCCCCGTCGCGCCGGGCACGCTGCGGATGCTCGCCAACGCGCACGTCGCGCCGATCTGCGAGGAGCGGCGCCAGGCCGACGTCCTCGCCGAGGGCGCCGGGCGTTCCGGGTCGCCGATCGCGCAGCCGAACGCCGGCGCCTGACCGGCGGTGCCCGCCGAACCGCGTCACGCGGTCGTCGCGTTCCCGGGCGGCCTCCGCGCGTCCATGCGCTGGGCGGGCAGCGGCGAGGCCGCCGCGGTCTTCGCCCTGTCCGAGGCCGGCGGCTCGCTCCGGGATCTCGGCGAGCTCAGCGGCCCGGACCCCGATCGCCGGTGCCGCGCCGAGCTCCGCGTCGACACGCCGGTCGGGCCCTGGACGGTCCGGCTGGCGTCGCTCATCCACGACGCGCCCGCCGGGCTCCTGTGGGACACCGAAGGGCTGCTCGTGATCAAGTACGGGTTCCACACGTACGCCTTCGAGGCCCGAACCGGCGAGCTGCGCTGGAGCCACCGCTCGGCGTCGCCGGTCCTCGTCCTGCTCGGCTCGTCGCGCCTGCCGCACGTGCTCGTCCAGGCCGAGATCGAGACGTTCGCGATCCGCGGCGACGGCGAGGTGGCGTGGCGGGTCGCGCATTCCGACGTCGTCGTCGACGCCGAGCTCATCGGCGGCCGGCTCGTGCTCACGAGCTTCGGCGGCGAGGCGCAGGCGCTCGACGCCGCGACGGGTCGGGCGGCAGGCTGAGGGTCGTCGAACGCGTTCGAGCGTCGGCCGGATCGTGGCGCCGGGGCGCGCGCACCACGTGCTGTGGACGAGCGGTGGACAACTGTCCGGCCGCCCACGATCCGGTGGGCAACTGCCGTTGACCCCGGCCGGGACGCGCCGTAGCGTTGATTCAGCCCGAAGGGGCCGAGCGATGCTAACGGCCGCGATCACCTCAAGGTCCACGCGTCGAGTAGGTTCCTTCGGGCGACTGATTCCCCGGCATCGATAACCCCCGGGCCGGGCCGCCCGCCTGTGCGATCATCGGCCGGTGCTCCCCCTCTCCCTCGTCCTCGTCGGTGCGCTCGTGCTCGCCGCCGGGTGGCTGCTGATGCGCCGGCTCGGGCCGGACGGGCGGATC
>JAICUI010000103.1 GCA_025935925.1 Chloroflexota bacterium | reverse complement strand
GATCGCGTCCGGCCGGTAGCCGGCCGATTCGGGGTCGAGCCCCGGGTAGGCGTCCCGGTTCCAGTAGGCGATGGAGCGGCCGTCCGTGTGGTACCGGCGGGCGATCGACGTCAGGGTGTCCCCACGCTTGACCGTGACGAGGGTGAACGAGGGCGCGGGCGTCGGCGTGGGCGGCCCGGGCGTGGGCGTCGGGGTGGCTGGCGGGGTTGGCGTCGGCGGCGCGAGGGTCGGCGTGGGCGGTGGTGGCTTGACCGCGGCCGGGAGGCACGCACCGGCCGCGACCGCAACGACGAGCAGCGCGGCAGCGGTCCGGGCGACCCGTCGACGCGCGCCAGCGGCGCTCATCCCAACGCGTCCACCGTCGGGGAATCGACCGGCGTCGGCGGATCGACCGGCGTCGGTTCGGAGAGGGTGAACTCCGCGGCCAGGGCGAGCCCCTCGCTCGCCGTCGCGACGAGCCCGCGGCCGCGCCGCTTGGCGAGGAAGCACGCTCGGTCGGCCGCGAGCAGGATCGCCTCGGCGTCGGAGCCGTCGACCGGGAACGACGCGGTCCCGACGGAGCACGAGACGTCGACGTCGCCGGCCGCCCACAGCGAGCCCGGCTGCCCGACCGCCTCGACCGCGAGGCGCACGCGCTCCGCCACCGGCGCCAGCCCGTCCGTGTCGGTCGCGGGGAGCAGCACCGCGAACTCGTCACCGCCGTAGCGGAACACCGCGTCGGTCTCGCGGGCCGCTCCCTGGATGGCCGACGCGATCTCGCGCAGCATCCGGTCGCCCGCCTGGTGACCGAAGGTGTCGTTGACCCGCTTGAAGACGTCGAGGTCGATCATCACGAGCCCGAACGGTTCGCCGCCGGCGACGTTCCGCGCCAGCAGGTCCTTGAACGCGCCGTGATTGAGCAGGCCCGTGAGGTCGTCCGTCCGGGCCCGCTCCTCGGCCGCCTCGAACTGCTCGGCGTTCCGCAGGGCGATCGACACCTGCGCCGCGAACAGCTGGACGAGCTCGAACTCCTCCTCGGTGAACCGGGCCTCGGTCCCGAGCCGTTCCATCGTCAGCACGCCGGCGGCGCCCCGTGGCCCGATCAGCGGGACGACGATCAGGCTGCCGTCGACGAGCCCCATGTCACGGAAGTGGTTGACCCGGCCGTCCAGCCGCTCGTCGCCGACGAGCACGGGCTCGTTGTGCTCGACCACCCAGGTGGCGATCCCGCTCTCGCCGGGGTCCCACGGCGCCATGTAGAAGTCGGCGTGGATCCCCCGTGCGGTCATCGGCCGAAGGAGCCGCGTGCCGCGCTCGACGGTCTCGATCGCGATGTTGTCGCAATCGACGAGCGTCCCCAGCCGCTCGACGATCTGCTCGAGCACCTGGCGCTGGTCGAACGTCGTGAGGATCGACTCGGTGATCCGCAGCAGCTCGCGCTGCGCACGCACCTGGCGCTCGAGCGTCGCCGCCTGCTCGCGCATCCGCGCCGCCGCGTCCGCGTTCGCCATCGCCTGCGCCGCGAACGACGCGTAGATCACGAGCAGCCGCAGGTCGTCCTCGGTGAACATCCGCAGGCCCTGCTGGACCAGGACCACGACGCCGAGGCACTGCCCCTCGTGGACCATCGGGGCCAGCAGCATCGACTCGTCGAGGTCGGGGTCGCTGTCGGGGATCGTGATGGCGCGCGGGTCGTTCGCCGTGTTCTCGACGAGCTGCGGCACGCGGTACCGGGCGACCCACCCGGTGATCCCCTCGCCGATCTCGACCGCGAGGGCCTCGGGCGTCTCGCTGCCGTAGACCGTGCCCTGGCCCTGGAACGCGACCGGCCACAGCCGATCCCCCTGGACGCGGTAGACGCGCGCGTTGTCGTAGGTGATCAGCTGGCGCAGCTCGGTCGCGATCGTCATCCCGATCTCGCGCACCTCGGAGATGCCGGCGAGGCGGGCACCGAGCCGCTGGATCGACTGCAGCTGTGCCGCCCAGGCGGCCATCCGGCCGAACGTCCGCGCGGAGCGGACGGCAATCGCCGCGTCGCCCGCGAGCGCCTCCGCGGCATCGAGGTCCGTCTCGCGCCAGCGATGCGCGCGGTCATGCGCGAGGTACACGACGCCGTGCAGGTCGTGGCCGTCGACGAGCGGCGCGACGAGCAGGCTCTCGACGCCCTCCTGGACCGCGGCGGCCCGGATGGGGCTGGACGAGCGCGGCGTCTCGGGCCCGATCAGCACCGCCGGACGCCGTTGCGGCACGTCGCCGTCCACGAACCGCTGGTACTCGAGCTCGCGGGCCGTCGCCAGGAACGCCTCCGAGAACCCGGAGCCGCCGGGCGTGCTCACTCGTCCCTCGGCGTCGCGCAGGACGACGGCGACCCGGTCCGCACCGAACAGGACGCGGGCGTGGTCGCTCAGGTCGCGGACGACGTCGGAGACGTCCAGCCGCGACGCGAGGTCGGTCGCCACGCGCCGCAGCGCCTCCGAGCGGCGGAGCCGGCTCGTGGCCTGGTCGGACGCGGCCGCTCCCCGGATCAGGACGCCGAGCGTCCGCGCGATGGCGGTCGCGAGGTGGCGCCCGTCGTCGGGGCCGAGCTCCACGCCGCCCGCGATGACGAGCACGCCCCACGGGGATTCACCGCCCGGGATCCGGACGATCAGCTCGTCGGTCCCGAGGCGCAGCTCCGGCGCGGCCGCCGCATCGCCGGGTCGCGCGTGGATCGGCTGGGCCGCATCGAGGGCGGCCTCGTACAGCCCGCCGCCCGGTGGCAGCGTCCGAGCGAGCGGCTCCATGCCGGGCTCGCCGTCGCTCGCCCGGGGCACGAGGCCGTTCGGTCGCCGCTCCCAGATGCCGACCAGCGCGGCGCCCGTCGTGAGCCGGATTCGCCGGCACGCCTCGTCCAGCGAGGGGTCCAGCCCGACCGGCAGCGACGCGACCTCGGTGAGGTCTGCAAGCAGGTCGAGGCCCGCGGCCGTCTCGGTGATCGTCGGCGTCGCGTCGCGCCTGGTGCCGCGCGCGAGGGGATCGACGCTCGTGACGGCCGAGGGCGCCTCCGCCGCGGCGAGGAACCGCTGAAGGTCGCCAAGCCGGTAGCGGCGGTCGCCGCGGTCGTTGATCCGGTAGAACCGCAGCCGGCCGGCCTCGCTCCACGCGCGGACGGTGTTGGGATGGACGCCGAGGACGGCCGCCGCCTTCTTGACGGTGAGCGTGGCGTCGCCCGGTCTCGCCGGGGCCCGCGTGACATCGGATGGAGTGTGGGATTTGGTAGGCATCGTCGACCGGGCGCCAATCTCGCACTCTTCACAGGAATTGCCAATAGGACGATGTACTCATCGCGGCAGCCCGAGCGGGCCGCGTCCTCGACGTTGTCAAGAACCGTGTAGTCGGCGGTCCTTCAGGACGTCCGCGGACCGCCCGTCATCCGCACGTAGAGCAGCGTCGCACCGAGCGCCAGCAGCCCGATCGCGACGACGATGCCGATCGCGAGCAGCGGGTCGCCGACGAGGCCGGGACCCTGGCCCGAGCTGCGCGGATCCCCGGCCGCAGCGCCCGTCGGCGACGGCGTCGCCGCGAGGACCGGGACGACCGCCACCAGCGCCGGGACGATCGACGCGGCCGCGACGGCCGCGACCCTAGGCCAGCGCATCGAGGACCGCCCAGGCGAGGCCCGTCAGGATGCCGACGGCCCCGCCCGCGAGCAGGATCGCGATCAGCCGCGTGTTCGCCTGCCCGCCGTTCGCCAGCAGCCGCATCGCCTCCTGCTTCTCGAGGTTCGTCAGCACGAGCGGTCGGCCGAGGCCCGGACGCAGGATCGGCCCGGCGACCGGGTCCAGCGACGGCACCCCGAGCACCAGCGCGTGATCGACGGCGGTGAGCAGCTCGATCCGCAGCCTTGCCGGCGTCGACGGCTCCGTACCCTCGGGCACGCGCGCGCCGAGATCGGCCGCGGTCCCGACGGACTCCCGCTGGACGACCACCAGCCCGCCGTCGAGCGCCGAACCGTCGACGGCGATCCGATCGAGCCCCTCGCTCACGTCGAACGGCACCACCTCGCGGTTGTCCTCGAACGCCTCCCACCCACGGCCGCGCTGCAGCTCCAGCCGGGTCCGGCGCAGGACCAGCGGGCGGTGCGCGTCGTCCTCGAACGGCTCCTCGGCGTCGACCCGGCCGAAGACCCCGACGTAGCGGTTCGCGCCGCGCCCGGCGATCTCGCGCGCCTCCCCGACCGGGACGACCGGCGTCACGGCCAGGATCCGTCCGATCCGCCCGTCCGGCCCGAGCCGGCGCATCAGCAGCCACCCGGCGGCGAGCACGAGCGCACCGACGAGGACGAGGGAGAGGGGGAGCACCGGCCGATGATCGCACAGGCGGGCCGCCCGGCCCGGGGGTCATCGATGCCCGGGAATCAGTCGCCCGAAGGAACCTACTCGACGCGTGGGCGTTGAGGTGATCGCCGCCGTTAGCATCGCTCGGCCCCTTCGGGCTGGAATCCACGCTACGGGTCGCGCGAGCGGCCGGTCAATGCGCTTATCCACCGATCACCGCCGAATCGTGCGTGAGGGGCCGAGTTATCCACCGGTTATCCACCGCCTCGGTCGGAGGCGATCGGGCGACGGCGACCGGGTACGGAACGCCCGACCTACGCGACGCCACGGCCCGTGGAGGGATCGATGGCCCGCACCTGGCCGTCGAAGCTCGTCAGCACGAGCCGGCCGCCGACCAGCTCCGCCTCGACGACCACGTCCGAGTGCGCGACCCGCCAGGCGACCTCGCCGTCGGGCTCGAGCGCGAACGTCTCGACCTCGGCCTGGACGAGGACGTGGGCGAGCCGCGATGACCCGATGACCACGAGCACCGGGGTCGCCGAACGGTGGGTCCATCGCAGGTCGCCCGTCCGTGCCGCAAAGGCGTAGACGTGGAAGCCGTACTTGATGACGAGGAGGCCTTCGGTGTC
>JAICUI010000031.1 GCA_025935925.1 Chloroflexota bacterium | reverse complement strand
GGGACGGTGACCGAGGTGGGCACCGCGCCCCAGATCCCGGGGCCCGCCGCACCGCCCACCGACATCTCGCCCGACGGCACGATGATCACCACCAACCCCGACGGCACGTACACGGTCACGGCGCCCGACGGGACGGTGACCGAGGTGGGCACCGCGCCGCCGACCGGGATCGCGCCCGCGGCCGGCGCCGACGCCGCACCGGGTCAGCCTGACCCCGCGGCCGGCGCCTATACCGATCCACTGGGCACGACCCACTACCCCGACGGCACGGTGACGACGGCCGACGGGACGACGACCAACCCCGACGGGACGACCGAGTATCCCGACGGCACGGTCAGCTACCCGCCGCCAGGCTCCGAGACGAACTCGGTCGACCGGGCGGGAACCACGCCAGCCGACCCCACGGGCGATCCCCCTCGATGAGCGCGGATCCGCTCGGTCGCCATCGCTCGAACCGGATTGGAGGCCCCGAGATGGCCCTGCCCCACCTGCTCGCGATCGGAGTGCTCGCTGCGGTGTTGTCGGGCTGCGGTGCCACGCCGAGCACCCAAGGCGATACCGCCGAAGGGAACGACGCGACCCCGGCCCCGACGGCGCTCTCGGTCCCGGCGGTCGACATTCCTCGGGGCATGCCGCCGACCCAGGGGAAGGCGCCGTCCGTTCGCGTGGACGGCAACCAGCTGGTCGACGCCACCGGGAAGGCTCTCCGGCTACTCGGGGTGAACGTCGCCGGCATCGAGGGCGTGTGCGTGCAGGAGGGGTTCCAGCAGGGCTCGACCGCCGACCACCCCGGCCCCGTCTTCGACTTCGGGGGCGAGACTGCGACCCCTCCGCCCGGCGAGGTGCCGCTTCCTCCCGCGAGCTTCTTCGACGCCATCGCCTCGTGGCACGTCAATGCGGTCAGGATCATGATCAACGAGATGTGCTGGCTCGGCCGGGGGCGGCCCGGCGCCAACCCGCCGACGGCCCCGATCCCCGACGCCCACTACGACGCCGCTGCCTACCGGCAGGCGATCGTCGACGTCGTCAACGCCCTCCACGCCCGCGGCATCGTCGTCCAGCTCACGCTCGGCGACAACCCGTGCCCGGCGCGCTGGCCGGACCAGGACAACGCGCCGATCCTCAACCCGCCCGGCAGCGAGTACAGCCCGTGCGACGACGGCGACCAGGTGATGCCCGACGCCGACAACTCGATCGACTTCTGGACCGCCGTCGCGACGACCTTCAAGGACGACCACGCCACGGTGTTCGACCTGTTCAACGAGCCGCACATCAACCGTCACCAGCCCCTCGTCGACGATCGCTGGGGTTGCTGGCTCCACGGGTGCTCGGTGCCCGGCGAAGGCTGGAAGACGGCCGGCATGCAGCAGCTCATCGATGCCATCCGGACGGCCGGTGCCAGCAACGTGGTTGCCGTCGAAGGCCTCTCGTACGGCAGCGACCTCGGGGCCCAGGCGACCGCCGACTTCCCGGCCGACGGCTGGCTCGATCCGACGACCCGCCCCGTCGACCGCCTCGATCCTCCGCAGCTGGCCGCCAGCAACCATGTCTACCAGGACACCTTCGACACCACCGACCCGGGTTGCCCGACCGGGAGCGACGCCACCTGCTGGAACTACCACCTGACACCCATCGCCGCCCTCGTCCCCCTGATCACGGGTGAGTTCGGCGAGTGGGACTGCGACACGTCGTCGGCATTCATGGACGCGTACGAGGCCTGGGCCGACACTCCCGACAAGGCGCCCGACGGGACGGCTCGGGCACCCGTCTCATACCTCGCCTGGACGTTCAACGCGGACTACGGCTGCTACCAGGGCAACTCGACCCTGCTCCAGTCCTACGACTGGAGCAGCACGCCCAACGCCGCGGGCCGAAGCCTCCGCGATCACCTCGCCTCGCTCAACCCGTAGCCCGGCCCGCCGCGGGCGCCGCTTTACCGCGAGGGGCGGGCGTGCGAGATTCCGCGAATGGCGCCTGCCGTCGTGGGCCGGACCGCGGAGCTCGAACAGGTCGACGAGCTCCTGCGCTCGATGCGGTCGGGCCTCGGCATGCTGACCCTCGCGGGCGACGCCGGGATCGGCAAGACCACCGTCTGGCGGGAGGCGGCCCAGCGGGCGCGACACGAGGGCGTCGTCGTCCTGGAGGCGCGGCCGAGCCAGCCGGAGGGACAGCTCGCCTTCTCGACGCTGACGGACCTCTTCGACGCGGTCGCCGATTCAGTCATCCGGCGGCTGCCGCCGCCGCTCGCGCGTGCGCTGGCGGTCGCCTTGCTGCGCGAGGATCCCGGCGAGGCACCCGTCGACCAGCGTGCCGTGGGATCGGCGACGCTCGGTGCGCTGCGGGCCGTGACCCGCGAGCGGCCCGTGCTCATCGCGATCGACGACGCGCAGTGGATCGACCAGTCGTCCGGGCGTGCCCTCGACTTCGCCCTCCGTCGCGCCGTCGCCCTCCCGCTCGGCCTCCTCGTCAGTGCGAGGACGGAAGCGGTCGGACCGGAGCTCGAGTGGCTCGAGCGCATCGGCATGTCCGCGCGATCTCGGCGCACGGTGGTCCTCCGCGCCATGTCGATGGGGGCGATGCACGAG
Organism: Chloroflexota bacterium; assembly: GCA_025935925.1. Classification (GTDB taxonomy): domain Bacteria; phylum Chloroflexota; class Limnocylindria; order Limnocylindrales; family CSP1-4; genus CAIXZV01. The sequence continues at coordinate 34,724 of JAICUI010000031.1, read as the reverse complement.
ATCATCCGCCAGCAGCTCGGCCTGTCGCTGCCGCGGCCGATGCTGGCGATGATCCACGAGGCGTCGGGCGGCAACCCGTTCTACGGCACGGAGCTCGCACGGCAGGTCGGCGACGCTGGGCCCGGCGCCACCGCCCCGCTCCGGGTGCCCGCCGGGGTACGCAGCGTCGTCGAGGCGCGCATGGCCGGGCTGGGCGAGAGGGAGCGAGAGCTGCTGCTCGCGGTGGCGACGAGCCCCGGCGCCACGATCGAGCTTCTCGCGCGTGCCCTCTACGCGCAGGCCGCCAGGATCGCCGGTCCGCTGGACCGGTGCCGAGTGGCCGGGATCCTGGTGGTCGACGAAGGTCACGTGCGGTTCGCCCACCCGATCTTCGCGACGGCGGTCTCGGCGATCGCGGATGCAGCTGCGCAACGACGGATGCACGCGCGGATGGCCGCGGTGACGGCCGATGCCGAGACCCGCGCACGCCACCTCGCGCTGGCCACCGTCCACCCCGACCGAGCCGTGGCGGCCGAGGTCGATTCGGCCGCGCAGCTCGCTCGGGCGCGAGGCGCTCCGGACATCGCGTCCGACTTCGCGATCCAGGCGCATCGGCTGACACCGCGCTCGGACGGCGACGACCTCCTCCGGCGCGGGATCGACGCCGCCGAATACCGCCTCCATGCGGGCGACGTGGCGGGGGCGCGCAGGATGATCAACGAGGTGCTCGCCACGGGCGGGCACGGCGAGGGTCGTGCGCGCGCGCTCCGCGTCCTCGGCGAGATCGAGTACGCCGACACCGGCTACCGGGCCGCGGCCGCGGCCTTCGAGGAAGCCGTGGCGACGGCGGGCAACGACCCGGCGATGCTGTCGGCACTGGAGCGGCGGCTCGCCTACGCGTACGTCGCGCAGGGACGGTTCGACCAGATCCGTCCGCACGCGCACCGCTCGCTGGCCCATGCCCGTCGGTCCGGCGATCCCCTCGATCGTGCGGAGAGCCTGGCCGTCGCCACCATCGCCGATCTCCTCATGGGCCAGGGGCTCAACCGAGCATGGATCGACGAAGCCCTCGCCCTCGAGGAGCCCAACCGGGAGCTTTCGACGGAGATGCGGCCGAGCCTGATCGCGGGCGACATCGCCGTATACGTCGGGGAGCTGTCGAGGGCCACCCGGATCCTGACCGAGCTGCACCAGTCGATGTACGAGCAGGGGTTCGAGAGCGACCAGGTTCTGGTCGCGTCGCACCTCATCTGGGCCGAGTGCTGGCGCGGCAACCTCGCGCGGGCCGAGGCGCTGGCTGCCGACAGCATGGAGGCGGCGCGCCGGCTCGGGAGCCCGTCGGTCGACAGCCTCGCGGCGTCGTACGCGGCCCTGGCCTCGGCGTGGTCCGGCGATGGCGCGACCACGCGGTCGCGAGCGGCCCGGGCCACGGCGCTCGTGGAGCAGACACGGTTCGCCGTCGGCGGCATGTGGGCCGCCTGGGCCATGGCGATCCTCGCCCTGGCGGCGGGCGACGGAGCGACGGCGGCGCGTGCGCTCGCGGGCCTGAGCTCGGCGGTCCTCGCCGAGGGCGTCCCGGTCGAGCCCGCCCGCGCACCGTTCATCCCCGAGGCCATCGAGGCGGCGATCCTCACCGGCGACCTGGATGGGGCTGAGACCCTGCTCGCGCTCCTCCAGCAGTCCGCCGAGCGGGTGGGCCGCACCTGGGCGCTGGCGTCCGCGGCGCGATGCCGCGCGCTCCTGATGGCGGCGCGCGGCGATCTCGCGGAGGCGCGGGACGCCGCGTCGCGTGCCGTCGAGGTCGGACGCGGCCTCGAGCACCGGCTGGAGCTCGCACGGTCGCTGCTGGCGCTGGGGGAGGTCCAGCGTCGTGCCCGCCATCGGTCGGCGGCGGCTTCGGCGTTCGACGAGGCGCGTTCGATCTTCGAGGCAGCCGGCGCGAGCATTTGGGTCCAGCGCGTGGACGAGGCGGCGCGTCGCACGCATTCGATGCGCGCGACGGACGACGACCAGCTGACCCCCGCGGAACGCAGGACCGCGGAGCTCGCGGGCGCGGGCCTCTCCAACCGCGAGATCGCGGCCGCGATGTTCGTGAGCCCCAGGACCGTGGAGGCGAACCTCGGGCGGGTGTTCGCGAAGCTCGGGATCCGGCGCCGCGGCCAGCTCGCCGATCGTTTGGGCCCCGTCGCGGCAGGTGCGGGGACGGCAGACAGCCTGGGACCCTAACTAGCGCCCGATCGCCCGCTCGATGCGCCGGTCCGGCACGAGCCACCACATCGCGATCGCGACGATGATCGCGAGCGACACGGCCGGCGCCACGACGGACGCGAGCACCGCCACCACGTACGCCGCCGTGGACGCCAATCCCTTCCGCTCGGAGCCGACCGCCTGGGCGAGCAGCGCGTCGTCGGGCTGGATCCGGATGAGCTGCCGCTCGAGCACGTAGTACGCGATCGAGGCGAGCAGCAGCACGAGGCTGTACGCGGCCAGCGGCAGGGTCGCCACCCCGGCCTCGCCCATCCATGCGGTCGTGAACGGGAACAGCGACAGCCAGAACAGCAGGAACAGGTTCGCCCACAGCACCCGGCCGTCGACGACGCGGACGGCCTGGAACAGGTGATGGTGGTTCGACCAGTAGATGCCGACGTTCACGAACGACAGCACGTAGGCCAGGAACACCGGCGTCAGCGCCTGGAGGTCCTCGAGCGTGGACCCGTGGGGCGGGACGAGCTCCAGGACCATGATCGTGATGATGATCGCGATCACGCCGTCGCTGAACGCCTCGATCCGGCCCTTCCCCATCGCGAACCCCCTTGTCATGCCTCGCCGCGTGCAGTGTGCCCGCGGTCGGTGCACCATGTCGGCCCACGCCGCTGCAGGCTGGCCCGCCGAGGAGCGATGCCCCGAACCCTCGCCGCCATCGCCATGGCCCTCGCCGCCTCCGCCGCGCTGCTGTCGAGCGCGCCTGCCGCCGTCGCCGCCGCGGAACCCACCGGCGTCGTCCAGACGGCGTCGACCGTGGTCCGCCTCGACGCCGCGAACAACCGGCTCAAGGTCGCGATCACGGTCCGGGTCGCGAACCACACGCCGGACGGCACCGAGCAGTACCCGTGCACCAGGTACACGGGCGGCTTCTTCTCGATCCCGTATCCGGCGATGTGCGATCGGGCCGTCAAGTACTACGTCGACAACACGAGCGTCGTCGTCGATGCCGCGGCCACCGGGTTGAAGGCGACGTCCGGCACGAAGTCGCTGACGACGACCCTCGGCACGACCGCGGCCGCGACCGGCGAGGCGTACCGCAGCGTCACGATCCAGGTCCCGAAGCTGTTCAACGGCGATCGCCGGACGGTGGTCGTCACGTTCACGGTCCCCGGCGGCGAGCCGCGCTCGTCGGTGCCGGTCCGCGCGCTCAAGGCGTTCGCCCGGTTCTGCGTCCCGGCCAACGGGTCGACCAGCGGCACCGTCGCGGTGCGGGTGCCCAAGCGGTACGCGATGTCGACCTCCGGCGCGAAGCTCCGGGCGACCCTCGACGGCTCGACGCGCGTCTTCTCGAGCGGGACGATCAGCTCGACCGCCGGCTGGCAGGCGTGCTTCAGCGGCACCAACGCCGGCGCCTACCGCACCGAGCGGCTCGACGGGCCGGGCGGCTCGACGATCAACCTCCAGTCGTGGCCCGAGGACCAGGCGTGGGCCGACGGCGTCCGCGACGACGTGACGTCGAGCCTGCCGATGCTCGAGCGCCTGACCGGCGTCGCGCCCTCGACGACGAGCCCGATCGACATCCGGGAGGCTGGCACCGGCGCGCAGCGGTCGGGGACGTTCGACGGGGCGTCGAACACGATCACCGTCGGCGAGGACTTCGGCGAGCCCGCGCTCGTGCAGCACGAGCTCGCGCACGCCTGGTTCAACCTCTCGACGTTCGCGGACCCGTGGCTGGCGGAAGGGTTCGCGGAATGGGCCGGCCGCCAGGCCGCCGGCGAGCCGCCGTGCGACGCGCCCGACGACGCCGGCGGCTCGGTCGACCTCGGGCACTGGCTCAGCGTGGACGGGTCGTCGACCCAGGCGGAGCACGACGCCGCCGTGGCGCAGTACCTCGCCGCATGCCACGTGATCACCGCCGTCGCCGATGCCGCCGGCCAGGAGCGGATGACGACGGCGATCGTGGCGCTCCTCGGGCGACGGGATCCGTACGCGGTCGACGGCGGCGGCTCCGGGACGCGGGCGTCGGCGAAGGCGACGTGGGAGGACTGGCTCGACGCGGTCGACGAGCTCGCGCTCGACCCCGCGCGGGCGACCGACGGGCTGGCGGCCGACCTGCTGGTGCAGTACAAGGTCGCGGCGGACAGCGACGTGCTGGCGCAGCGGGCCGCGGCGCGCCGGGCGTACCGGTCGCTGCTCGCGGCGTCGCCCGGGTGGACGGTGCCGGTCGCGATCCGCGCCCCGCTCGCCGACTGGAAGTTCGACGCGGCATCGTCGGCGATCGCCGCCGCGGCCGGGACGTGGGACGTCACGGGCGAGACGGACGCGACGCTCGACGGCGTCGACGCGCGGCTCGGGATCGCGGCCAAGGCGTGGCAGGGAGCGAGGACGGTCTCGGAGCTGCGAGCCGCCTCGGACCTCGCGGACCGGCAGCTCTCGGCGGCGCGCGCCGTGGCGGCCGCGCGAGCCGCGCTCGACCAGCCGCTGGACCTCGTGCAGAAGGTCGGGATGTTTGCGACGGACGTCCCGGCGGTCGACGAGGCGATCGTCGCCGTCCGGCGGGGCGACGACGACGCGGCCGCGAAGGCCGCGGCGCAGATCCGCGCATCCGTCGCGGGCCTCCGGGCGACGGGCGAGCAGCGGATCGTCGTCGGCTCGACGCTCGCGCTCGTCCTGATGATCCTGCTCGCCGTCGTGGCGACCCGCCGGGCGATCGCCGAGCGGGCCCGCCGTGCGGAGGCGCGCCAGGCGGCGGCCGTGGTGGCGATCGCCACGGCGCATCCGTCGCGACCGTCCGCACCGCCCTTGGCCGCGCCGGACGCGGCCCCCGCACCGCGCGGCGATCGCTGGCAGCACAACCCGCTCGACGACTCGCCGACCCAGCGCTGGGACGGGCCGCCGTTGCTCGTGATCCCGAGCTCGGAGGGCGATCCCGACATCGCGAAGCTCGTCCGGCCACGGCCGCCGAGCGACGATCCGCCGCCGCAGTCGTAGGCGTCGCCAATCGTCGCCGACCTGCAAGGCCTCCTCGGGCGCCGGTCACCCGGGTCGCGCGCCGCCCGCGCGAGGGTAGCGATGCACCCGAATGCGTGGAGGGCAACCCATGACCGAACGTGACGACGACCAGCGGCTGGCCTCGGGCTGGGGCCGCAAGGCGGCGAAGCCGGCGCAACGCGACTGGTCCGCCAGCGAGAGCCAGCCCTACGAGAACCAGCCCGCCGAGGACCTCGACATCGCGGGCGACGAAGGACCGATCACGGGCCGCGCGTCGACGCGCCAGCCGCAGGAGATCGCGACGGGCGACACCCTGGGCGGTACGCGCGACACGGACACGGCCGACGACACCGGCCCGGCCGACGACGCCGGGGCAAACCTCGCCCAGTCCGAACCGCTCCGCGCCGAGCCGCCGCGCCGCTGACGGCCGTGGGCGTCCGACCGGCACGAAAAAGCGCCGCCGTCGGACCGGGGAGGTGTCCGGCGGCGGCGCAGGAGAAATGCACGCGCAATCAGTGCTGAGCTGAGCGGCGAGTGACGCGACTCCCCGTCTGCGCGGCCCGGCGGGTGCCTCCCCGATCGATCCCAGGGCCATCGTGGCTCGCGTCTGTGGCCACCTTAGCGGCCGGTGGGAATCCGTGCCACCGATCCGGCGCCTGATCGACGTTGCGTCCAGCCGGCACTTCCGCGGGCCTACCTCGGCGCGACGGCGGCCTCGGCCGCCTCGACGGCCTCGGTGCGAGCGGTGCGATCGCCGCCCGGGACGAGCGACGTGACGCCGATCCCGCCGAGCACCAGCCCGAACGCCAGCACGTCGACCGGACCCAGCTGCTCGCCGAGGATCAGCCAGCCGCTCGCCAGGCCGATCACCGGAACCGCGAGGAACCCGATCGCCGCCGCCTGCGGCCCGAGCGACCGGGTGATCGCCTGCGTGCCCCACGAGGCGAACGCCGTCGCGAGCGCGCCGCTGTACAGCAGGATCAGGATCGTCGGCAGCCCCCAGGCGATCGGCTCGCCGGCCTCGAGCGCGACCGCGGCGATCACGAGTGGCACGAGGGCGAGCAGCAGCTGCCACGGCTGGAGGTCGAGCGGGCTCGCGACCCAGGTGTGACGGCGGATGTGGATCGAGACCGCGGCCCACAGCACGGCGTTGAGCAGCAGCGCGAGCGTCCCGGCAACCTCGGGCGGGCTCGACCAGTCGATGACCGCGGGGTTGAGGAGCAGTACGAGACCCGCGAGGCCGAGCAGGAGCCCGACGAGCTCGTTGCGCAGCGGCGGCATCCGGAACGCCACGGCGAGCAGGACGGCGACCCACAACGGCTGCGTGTACACGAGGACCGCGGAGCGGCCGGCCGGGACCACCTGCAGGGCCAGGTTCATGATGATCACGCCGCCCGCGACCTGGACGAGGCCGACTGAGGCGACGATCGGCAGGTCGGCACGCGGCGGTCGTCGGAGCCGCCCGCGGGCGAGCGCGATCCCGAGCGCCATCGCGAGCCCGACCGCGATCCGCAGCGCGCCGTACGTCATCGGCGGCATGTAGCCGAGCCCGATCTTCACGACGGCCCAGTGGACGCCCCAGACGACGGACACGAGGGCAAGCAGCAGCAGCGCGCGCGATCGCGAGTGGACGGGCGGCGCGGTGGGACCGGGAGGCGTGGCCACCGGGCCATGATGCCGCCCGCGACCGGATGCCGAACAATGGCGTGCGATGCGCCACGTTCCCCGGCGGCTCGCCGCCATCGTCATCGTCCTCGCCGTCGTCGTCGGGGGGTGCTCGAGCAACGACCTTCCGCTCGTCCCATCGGCGCCGGCGGCGTCCCCGTCCAGCATCGGTTCCTCGTCCCGAGTCGTGATCGGCGCCAGCTTCGCGGTGCTCGACCCGTTCCTCGCGTCCCTCGCCGACGCGCTCCGTGCGCACGCGCAGGCGCTCGGCGACGTCAACGTCCAGGTCCTGAGCGCCGAGGCCAGCACCGACACGCAGCTGGAGCAGGTGCAGGCGTTCGTCGACCAGCGGGTCGACGCCATCGTCGTCGTCCCCGTGGACACCGATGCCACCGCGCCCGTGACCGCGGTCGTCCGCGGTGCCGGGACTCCGCTCGTGTACCTCAATCGACGGCCGGCCGACCTGCCGACCGACGGGTCGATCCCCTACGTCGGCTCCGACTCGCTCGCGGCGGGCACGATGCAGATGGAGGCGCTGGCCTCGCGGGCGGGCGACGACGGAACCGTCGCGCTGCTCATCGGCGACCCATCGAACGAGGCCGCCGTCGCGCGCACCGAGGGCGCGAAGGACGTGATCGTGCTGCACCCCGGGATGCGCCTGGTGCGCGAGGCGGCCGCCGGCTGGGACCGCCGGCAGGCGCACGACATCGTCCAGGCGTGGCTGGCGGCTGGCGACACGTTCGGGATCGTCTCGGCGAACGACGACGAGATGGCGCTCGGCGCGATCGACGCGCTGCGACAGGCGGAGCTGCTCGACAGCACGATCGTCGGCGGCGTCGACGGCACGGCCGACGGGCTCGCCGCGATCCGGGCCGGCGACCTCGACGTGACGGTGTTCCAGGATGCCGCGACGCAGGCGGCGAAGGCGGTCGACGCGGCGGTCGACCTCGCGCGCGGGCGCACGGTCGCGACGACCGACGGCGTGATCGACGTGCCACAGACCCTCGTGACGCGCGACAACGTCGGCGACTTCCTCGGCCACGGCTGAGGTGCGCTAAGGCACCGGCCGTGCCGCGGTCGGCGAGATTGAGGTAGTCGCTGCGGTCCTCGCCCGATGGCGGCCAGCCGCGTGGCGCCGAGGATGCGGGCATGGGGAACGACGGTCCGATGGCCCGAACGGTTCGGGGCCCGGCCGCCGGCCCGAGGAGAGGACAGATGTCCGCAACGACCCCCGCCCTTCGCGGCGGCATCGGCAACCAGCTCGGCACCGCGCTCGCCGCGATCGCCCTGGCGGTGCTCGTCATCGCCGCGCTCATCGGCCTGCAGGCGGTTGCCGGCCGCAACACGGCCGCGACGCCCGCGGTCGCTCCGGCACCCGCACCCGCCGTCCACGACCGCGGCTGGGCGACCGACGACGGGACGCTCGCCGTCCCGGCCGTCGAGGCACCCAACGGCGGCCACGGGACGCGCATGGCGCAGTAACCGGCCTGTCCGACGGGGAGGGCGGCCTCGACGCGGGGCCGTCGTCGCTCCCGGCGCCGTCGTCCCGTGCCCGGGACGGCGGCGCCTCCGTGCGTCTCCCCCGCTCAGCCGCGCGGGACCTCGTCGATGCGGACCGGCCGGTGCTCGCGCCGCGAGGTCGTGGCCGCGACCGCGATGCGCATCGCCTCGAGGCCGTCACGCGCCGTGCACGGGCTCGGGAGCTCGCCCCGCGCGACCCGCAGGAACGCGACCACCTCCTGCCGGTACGCCTCCTCGAACCGGTCGAGGAACGACGTCCAGCCGGGCTTCGAGGGCGGTTCGGCACCCGGCTCGAGCGAGTGCAGCGGCGTCCGCGGGCCGAGGCCCACGACGACCGCATCCCCGGAGCCCATCAGCTCCATCCGGATGTCGTAGCCGCGCGGGTTGTGGCGGGTCTGGCCGAGCGTGGCGATCGTCCCGTCCGCCAGCGTCAGGATCACCGCGCCGGTGTCGATGTCGTCGTGTTGCGCGAACACGCGAAAGTGGCGCACCGATCCGACGGCGTACGCCTCGACCACCTCCTGCCCGGTCATCCAGCGGGTGATGTCGAAGTCGTGGATCGACGAGTCGCGGAACAGGCCGCCCGACACCGGGATGTACGCGTCGGGTGGCGGCGCCTGGTCGTGGGCGATGAGCCGGACGAGGTACAGGTCGCCGAGCTCGCCGTCCACGAGCCGGCGGCGCGCCTCGACGTACGCGGGGTCGAAGCGCCGCTGGAACGCCACCTGGACGACGCCGCTCGCCGCCTCGACGTGGCGCGTCAGCGCGATGGTCTCCTCGAGGTCGAACGCGAGCGGCTTCTCGACGAGCACGGGCCGGCCCGCGTCGACGGCCTCGGTGACGAGGGCCGCGTGCGCGGTCGTCGACGCCGCGACGATCACGACGTCCGCGTCGCGGATCGCGGCCGTCGCGTCGGGTGCCGTCCGGCCGCCCACCGCGGCCGCGACTCGCGCGGCGCGGTCGTCGTCGAGGTCCTGGACGATGACCTCGTCGACCCCCGGCTGCTCGGCCGCCAGCGCCGCGTGCCGCTCGCCCATCCGCCCCGCGCCGAGCACGGCGATCCGCATTCGTGACCCTCCTCCGGCCCGGTGGCGGTGCGGGCGCCTGCCGTCAGGCCGGCGCGACCTCCGGGTTGGGCAGCATGATGTCGCGCACCGTCGCCTGGAGGTCGTGGTAGCCGGCGATGAAGATCCGCAGCGTACGGGCCATCGGGCCGAACGCGAGGTAGTCGGCGGGTGGCAGGCCGTCCGGCTCGTACGCGCGCCGGAAGTCGGGGACGCGGCGGAGGAGGTCGTCGACCAGGTGCGGGTCGACCGGCACGTCGATCCGCTCCACCGGGTCGATCCCCGACTCGTTGAACCTCACCTGCCAGGCGTGGGGCATCGTCATGACGATGTCGCCGCCGACGAGCTCCGTCCAGTGGAGCCGCGACCGGTAGGCCGCAGCGAGCAGCCGGGTCCGGTAGCCGCGCTCGCGGTAGATCCCGTACGCCCGCTTGAACGTCGCAATGCCGGCCCAGTTCGCGGCGTCGGGATGGAGCGCGATCGCGTCGCGGTCGACGAGGAACCTCACCCAGTCGTCGAGCCGACCGATCATCAGCGAGCACACGGGGTTGAACCGGCTGGTGTCGCCGCCGGCCGCCTCGTGACGCCGGAGCCCGCGCTCGATGGCCTCGGCAGCGGCGATGCACTGCGACACCGTGAACGCCACCGTGACGTTCGGGACGACGCCGCGTGCCGTCGCCTCCTCCACCGCCTCCAGGCCCTCGACGGTGCACGGGAACTTGACCTGGACGTTCGGCGCGAGGGCGCTGAACCGGACCGCCTGCTCCACCATGCGGTCCGGCGTCCGGTAGTTCGCCGGGTTGGTCTGGAGCGAGAGCCTGCCCTTGCGCCCGTCCTCCGCCTTGAACACCGGTTCGAGGATCGCCGCGCCGCGCACCCCCATGGCCTCGATGAGCGCCCAGGTGAGCTCGGTCTCCGACCAGTGCGGGTTCGCGGTCATCAGCTCCCGGACGCGAGGCACCCAGTGCTCCCGCTCCTTCCTCATGACCTCGCCGACGATGACCGGGTTCGACGTCCCGCCCGTCGCCCCGCGGGCCACGGCGTACTCGAGCTCGGCAGTCGCGCACGAGTCGTTCCAGTAGTCGGTCGCCGTGGACTCGACCATGCGGCGGAGCGGGCTGTCGACGGCGATCGATGCGGTCATCAGCACCATGGTCGCCCGTGCTTCCGAGCCCGGTCAAACGCCACGGCTCAGGCGCGGTCGGCCTTCGTCGACCTGCCGTCGGGCTGGCGCATGCGCGACGCGAGGCTCGCCTGGTAGTGGACCGACTTCCGCGAGGCTTCCGGCATCGGCGCGGCGAACCGGTCCTGCTGGTCCCGGAGCTCGGCGACGATCTCGTTCAGCCGCTGGTCCCGACCCGCGTAGCCCGCGACCCGCTGGCGGACGCCGCCCAGCGCCGCCCGCGCCGCCTCGAACTGGCCCTCGCGGTTGAGCCGCACGGCCTCCTGGCGGGCGCGCTGCGCGAACAGCTCCGCGACCACGCGGTCGACCTCGACGTCCCGGGCCTGCGCGTCGTTCGCGGCGTGGTCCGCGTACTGCCAGGCGAGCGAGACCGGGGCAAGCGCGGGCGATGCCGCGTCGAACGCGTGGTCGCGGTCACCGACGCGGACCAGCGCGCCGACCTCGCGGCCGACGTCGCCGAAGTCGAAGGTGAGCCGGAGGGCGATCGTGAGCACCTGGCCGGACACCATGTCGCCGAGGAGGACCCGGGCGCGGCCACCCGACCCCTCGACCCGGAACGGCGACAGCGAGTCGACGTGGACGGACTCCGGCACGACGAGCTCCAGGACGACCTCGCGGGCCACGACCTCGAGCGTCTCCCCGACCTCCGACGTGATGTGATCGCGCATCTGGGCCACGTCCGAGGCGAAGTAGAAGTGACCGCCGCCCTCGTCGGCCATGCCCTGGAGGAGCGCCTCGTCGAAGTCCACGCCGACGCCGAACGTGCTGGTGGTCACGCCCCGCTTCCGGAGGTCGAAGGCCAGCCTCGCGAGCTGCTCCCGGTCCGTGACGCCGACGTTGGCGAGGCCGTCGGTGAGCAGCAGCACGCGGTTCACGCCCTGCTCCGCGAGGCCCGCGGCGACCTGCTCGCAACCGGTGAGCCAGCCCGCGTGGAGGTTGGTGCTGCCGCGTGGCTCGACGGTGGCGAGCGCGCGACTCGCCGTGCGCCGCGCGTCCGGCGTCGCGTCGGTCGCGGGCATGGTCACGTCCACGCGATCGTCGTACGTCACCACGGCGAATCGGTCCGCCACGTCCAGCCGGTCGATCGCCTCGAGCGTCGCCTGCTTCGCCAGCGGCAGCTTGTTGTTCGCGCCCATCGACCCCGAGCGGTCGAGGACGAACGCGAGGTTGACGGCGGGGCGCCTGTGCGCGACGTCGGCGGCGATGGTCGGCGCGACGACCTCGACGAGCAGGTAGCGCTCGCTCCGGCCGTGGGCGCGGATCAGCCGCCGGTCGGGACGGACGACGAGGCGCGGATCGACGAGACGGGACGGCTGGTCGTGGGTGGTCATGGCGGACTCCTTCGGGGATGTTCGAGATGCGTGATGGTCAGACGTCGTCCCGGAGGAGCTCGCGGGCGATGCGTTCGAGCTGGTCGACACGGCGGTTGGTGTGACGGTCGAGCGGGCGGCGGACGTGGAGCTCCACGTCGGGGGTGATGACGAGCCGCTCCCAGGTCGAGCGGTCGGGCTGCGTGGCGGCCGGGTTCGCGGGCGGCTCGGTCGCGGCGACCGGCGCAGCGGCCGGCGGCGGCTGGTCGTCGACACGAAGCCTGAAGGCCCGTGACGCTCCGGCGTACGGTGCGCGGGCTTCCGCGGCGGCGCGCGGCCGCAGGCTCGGGGCGACGCCGCTCCGGGCCATGAGACTGTGGACGTAGTCGAGCGCGCCACCTACCGGCTCCGCGGCGGGCGGCTCCGCGGCGGTCGCGATCTCCGCGTCGTTCATGGACGACAGCCGGGCGCGGATCTCGGCGAGCGGCAGGTGCTCGCGCTGGAGCCGCCGGATGAGCCGCAGGCGCGCCAGGTGGACTTCCCCGTACCGGGTCGACGGTCCCGCCGCCTCCGGCGACGGCAGCAGCCCCTGCGCGACGTAGTAGCGCACGGTGCGCGGCGTCACGTCCGCGAGCCGCGCGAGATCGGCGAGGGTGTACGGGTCGTCCGGCACGGGCCGATCATGACAGTACGACGTCACCATGTCAAGACCGCAGCGATTGGTCATGGTCCGTTTTCGGGATGGCCCGGCCGCTCGGCGATCTGTCACCCTCCGCGGATGCGACTCACCCCCCGCGCTCCCGTGCGCCTCGCGCGCGCGATCGGTCCCCTGCTCCTCGCCGCGGCGGTCGCGGCGCCGGCGGTCGTCGCCACCCCCGTGGCCGCGCCGTCGACGAGCGCCCGCACGAGCGCCGCCGAGCCCGACTTTCCCGCCTACGACAGCGGCTACCACAACTGGACCGAGACCGTCGCCGAGATCATGCAGGCGGCGGCCGACCACCCCGACATCGTCAAGGTGTTCTCCATCGGCAAGAGCTACCAGGGCCGCGACATCTGGATGGCCAAGGTCAGCGACAACGTGAACACCGACGAGGACGAGCCGGAGGTGCTGATCGACGCCCTCCACCACGCGCGCGAGCACCTCACCACGGAGCAGGCGCTCGCCATCCTCCACTGGCTGAGTGACGACTACGGCACCGACCCCACCGTGACCCGCCTCGTCGACACCCGCGAGACGTTCATCGTGTTCGCGCTCAACCCGGACGGCATGCGCTACGACCTGACCGGCGACCCCTTCCGCGCCTGGCGCAAGAACCGCCAGAGGACGCCGAGCGGGACGGCGATCTACACCGACCTCAACCGCAACTACGGCTACGACTGGGGGTGCTGCGGCGGCTCGTCGGCGAACAAGTCGGCCGAGACGTATCGCGGGCCCGCGCCGTGGTCCGCGCCCGAGACCCGGGCGCTGCGCGACTTCGTGAACAGCCGCGTCATCAACGGCGTCCAGCAGATCCGGACGCACATCACGCTGCACACCAACGGCGAGCTGATCCTGTGGCCCTACGGCCACACGAAGACCAACGTCCCGCGCGACATGACGGTCCAGGACCACGACGCGTTCGTCGCGCTGGGCAGGGCGATGGCCGCCCGCAACGGCTACACCGCCGAGCAGTCATCGGACCTCTACATCACCGACGGCGACCAGATCGACTGGCTGTACTTCCAGCACCGGATCTTCTCGTTCACCTTCGAGCTCTATCCGACCGAGAAGCCGACGGTCTGGGGCGACCACTACCCCGACGACTCGAGGATCGCGGCCCAGACGGCGCGCAACCGCTCGGCGATCCTGTACCTGATCGACCATGCCGACTGCCCGTACGCGGCGGTCGACGCAGCCGCGGCGAACCGCAACTGCGGGCCCCTGTACGACGACTTCGAGCTCGACCGCGGCTGGACGCGTGACCCATACGGCACCGACACGGCGACCGCCGGCCGGTGGGAGCGCGGGATCCCGGCGCCGACGAGCAAGTCGGGCCCCAAGCAGCTCGCCGCGTCGTCCGGCCAGCGCGCGCTGGTGACGGGCGCGGCGGCAGGCTCCCGCCCGGCGGCGAACGACCTCGACGGCGGCCGCACGACGATGCGCAGCCGGCCGGTGACGCTCGATGCCGACCCGGCGAAGGTCGGCCAGCTGTCGTTCTACTACCTGTTCGCCCATGCGGCGACCTCCACCTCGGCGGACCTGTTCCGAGTCCAGATCGAGGCGCAGGACGGGACCCGCACGACCGTGTTCGAGCAGCGCGGCAAGCCGGTGGACCGGGACGGGGCGTGGACGCAGGTCTACCTCTCGATCGATGCGTGGGCGGGGCAGACGGTCCGGGTCGTGGTCCAGGCGGTGGACGGCGGTGCCGGGAACCTCGTCGAGGCCGGCGTCGACGACGTCCGGATCCGCCGCTGACACGACGTCGCCTGCCCGGGGCTGCCGGACAGGCGACGGGCGGCGACGGATGCGCTCGAGGCGCGGGTCAGGCCGGCGTCAGGACGCCGCCGGCGCCGCGACGGAGAACGTCGAGACGAGACCCTTGGTGAGGTTCGGGATGCCGGTCGGGATCGCGCTCGGGTCCGGGCTCGCCGGGGCCGTCGTGCTGCCGACGGGCAGGAGGTCGACGATCGCGTAGTCGCCGGGCTGATCGAGCACGATCTGGCCCTGGGCCTCCTGGCCCGGGTCGGCGGTCAGGACGCCGACGACGGTGACGAACTTGAACAGGTCGGCAGGGCTCAGCTTCGCGATGTTGTCGAAGGTCTGGGTCTTGGTCGCGTCCGCGTTGCGCATCAGGACCCACATGCCGTGGGCCTGCTGGCCGACGTTGCGGAACGTGATGATCGTGCCCGGGACGGGATCGACCGGCGTGTTCATGAACCGGTCGTCGCCCGCCTGGATCTGGACGGTGCGGGCGGTCGGCGAGCCGGACGGCGCGAACGAGACCTCCGCCGAGCCCGACGGGGCCTCGCTCGTGGCGGCGGACTCCGACGGCGCCTCGCTGGTGGTGGCCGATGCCGATTCGGTCGGTGCGGTCGTCGGCGCGACGGTCGGCGCGGTGGTCGACGTGGTGCCGGTGCCGGAACACGCCGCGAATGCGCCGGCGATGGCGACGGTGGCGCCGAGGCGCAGCAGGAAGGAGCGGGTCATCGTGACCTCCGAGGTGCGGTCCCGGCGCGCGCCACGGGATTGGAGGGCACGGCCGAGCCAGGCTGGGGTTCGAGCGCGGAGGCAACCGTAGTCCTCGTCCCGTTGCAGGGCCGTTGCGCGCGCAAGGGACGCGCATCACAACGGCGCCCCGTCGGCGGCCGCGCGGCACGCTAGGCTCCGCCCCGTGAGGAGCGATCCCGTCCGCGTCCTGCTGGTCGACGACCATCCCGCGATCCTCGATGCCGTCGCGCGGGCGGTCACGGCCGCCGACGACCTCGCGCTGGCCGGCACGGCGCGGTCGCTGCACGAGGCGCGCGCGGCACTCGCGGCGGCCGATGCGCGCATCGACGTCGTCGTGAGCGACGTCCAGCTCGCGGGCGAGGCGGAGGGGCTGCGGCTGCTCGACGCGGTAGGCAAGGACGGGCCGGCGGTCCTCCTGCTGTCGTCCTTCGACCAGCCGCCGCTCATCCGGACCGCGTTCGACCGGGGCGCGGCCGGGTACCTCATCAAGACGAGCGAGGTCGGCGAGATCCTCGACGCCGTCCGCACGGTCGCGGGCGGCGGCACGGCGTTCTCGGCCGCGATGCTGCGCGCGATCCGCTCGGCGCCGCGGCGGCCGTCCGACCGGGAGATCGAGGTGCTCGAGCTGCTGTGCGGCGGCGCGTCCAACGACGAGATCGGCGTGCGGCTCGGCGTCACCGAGAAGACGGTCGAGAGCCACCTCCGGCGGCTGTTCGACCGCTACGGCGTCCTCTCGCGCACCGAGCTCGCCGTGCTCGCGCTGCGCGAGGGCTGGGTGACGGAGATGGGCCGGTCATGACCCGGGCGCTGCGGCTGGCGGCCGTGGCGACGATCGCGCTCGCCGTCGCGTCGCTCCTGCTGCGGATCCTCAACCCGTTCGCGGCGCCGCCGCCGTCGGCGTCCGACCTCGTGCCGCACCTGTGGGCCGTCGCCGCGATCGTCGTCATCGCGCTGACCAACACGTGGGCGCCGACGCTCGCCTGGTGCGCCGCGGTCGTCGGCTCGGCGGCGTCCGCGCTCGCGGTGTCCGGGATGATCCGGGAGTACCGCGCGACGAACGGGTTCGAGCCCGCGCCGGTCCTCGGCGCGCTTGTCGCGATCGCCGTCATGGTGCCGATCGCGATCGCGGCCGCATACGCCACCGCCGACGGGCGTCGGTCGCGGCTCGCCGTCGCGCTCGCCTGGGGGTCCGTGGCGGTGCTCGGCACGGGGCTCGCGGCGTCGTTCGTCGGGCGGACCCTCGGCGGCTACGACGGCGGCGTGCCGTACTCGGTGTGGCTCGCGGTGCTGGCCGGGCTGACGGTCACGGGGCTCGTGCGCGACCTGCGACCCGCCTTCGACCGGACCCGGGCGCGCGTCACGGCGGAGGCCGGTGGGGGGCATCGCGCGGCGGGACCGCTGTCCGTGCTGCGGGTCTTCGTCGACGAGCTCGTGCCCGGCCGCGAGGCCGGGCGCGCCGAGGCGGCCGAGGACGAGCGTGGGCGGATCGCGGCCGACCTGCACGCCGACGTGCTGCCCTCGCTCCGCCGGGCGCTGGCCGAGGCCGAGGCCGGCGGCACGGTCGAGCGGCTGGCGGCGGACCTGCGAATGGCGGTCGACGACGTCGAGTCGCTGCTGGTGGCGCGGCGGGCGATCGTGCTCGAGGAGCTCGGCCTGCTCGCGGCCGTCGAATGGCTGGCGGAGCGGGTCGAGGACCGGTCGACGGTGCGGGTGGAGATCGAGGTGGCGCCGGTCGATGCGGACGGCGGACGCCCGCCTCGGGACGTGGAGCGCGCCGCGTTCCGCGTTGCCCAGCTGGCGCTCGACAACGTCGTCCGCCACGCGCTGGGGTCGCACGCCCGCGTCTCCGTCGCGGCGTCTGCACGGTCCGTCAGGTTGCGCGTCGAGGACGACGGGGACGGGCCGCCGGTCGACGAGGCCGCCGCGACGCGGGCCGGGCGGCGCGGCATCGCCGACATGCGCGCGGAGGCACGGGCCTGCGGGGCGCGCCTGGACGTCGGCCGCGACGCGGACGGGCGCGGGACGGCGGTCGAGCTCGCGTGGCCGGGGTAGCCCCGCGCCAGGACGATCGCCATCGGGTGCCTCGACCGCCGTCGTCTGGCACGGCCCACGGTGTCCGTTCGCCCGCGACGGCGCGGCCAAACGCGCTGAGCCGGGTCCCCGCCCGCCGGTGATAGCCTCGCGACGTGGGTGACATCTCGGCCCTGCGCGGGACCTGGAACATCGTCCCGACCCCGTTCCTGCCGTCGGGCGAGCTGGATCTCGCGTCGGTCAGCGGGCTCGTGTCGTTCGTCCGCGCGACAGGCGTCGACGGGATCACGATCCTCGGGGTCCTCGGCGAGGCCGGCCGCCTGGGCGACGCCGAGCGATCGGCGGTCATCGATGCGGTCATGGCGGCCGCGGGCTCGTCGATCCCGGTGTGCGTCGGCGTGTCGCACGCGTCGACGGACCGGGCGATCGTCTTCGCGCGCGAGGCCGAGGCGGCGGGTGCGCACTCGGTGATGCTCGCCCCGCCGCCGCTCGCCCGCGCGACGGACGCCGCGCTTCGAAGGCACTACCTGGCGGTCGCGTCGGCGGTCTCGGTGCCGGTCGTCGTGCAGGACCACCCGGCGAGCTCCGGCGTCCAGATGACGTCCGACTTCCTGCTCGCCCTCGCGGCGGAGGCGCCGGCGTGCCGGGTGATCAAGCTCGAGGAGGAGCCGACGCCGCCGAAGACGGGCCGACTCGTCGCGGGCTCGCCCGACGTCATCGTGCTGGGCGGGCTGGGCGGCGGGATGCTGCTCGAGGAGCTGCGGCGCGGCAGCCACGGGACGATGACCGGCTTCGGGTTCCCGGAGGTGCTGGTGGCCGTGGTCACGCGCTGGTTCGCGGGCGATCGCGAGGGCGCAGCTGCGGTGTTCGACCGGTTCGCGACGCTGATCCGGTTCGAGAACCAGGCGCTCCTCAACCTCCCGATCCGGAAGCTCGTCTACCAGCGACGGGGCGCGATCGCGCACGCGACCCTCCGGGCGCCGGGGGCCGCGGCCGACCCGGGCACGGTCGAGGACCTGGACGACGTCCTGCGACGGACGGGGCTCGATGCGCACCTCGCGGCGGGTTCCGTCCTTCCGGAGCTGCTAGGGCCGGCGGTCGCGGTGGCGAGGTAGCCCGGCCGAACGCGCGTCTGGTGCCCGTTCCCGCGCCAAGGCGGCGCCGCCGGGCGATCGTCCCGCGCCGCCGATCCGTCGTGCGTTGACGGTCCGGGCGGAAACGCGGCACCGACCGGCGGTTCGCGAGCGCGGGTGGCCAGCTCAGGGCAGCGACTTCACCATCCCGCCGTCGACGGGGACGATCGCCCCGGTCACGAACGACGCGGCCGGCGACAGCAGGAACGCCCCGACCCGCCCGACCTCGGCCGGATCGCCGTACCGCCCGAGCGGGATGTTCGCCTTCGAGCGCCGCTCGATCTCCTCGACCGCGACGCCCGCGGCCTCGGCGCGCTTGCCGTCGAGCCACGCGATGCGGTCCGTCGCCACGCGTCCCGGCGCGATGCCGTTGATCCGCACCGGTGCGAGCTCGGTCTGGAGCGACTTGATCAGCCCCGCGAGGCCCGGCCGCAGGACGTTCGACGTGATCAGCGCCGGGATCGGCTCGCGGACGGACGAGCTGAGCACGACGAGGATCGCCGGCACGTCGCTCTCGCGGAGGTGCGGCAGCGCGGCGCGGATCAGGCGCAGGGTCGACCGGAGGGTGCCGTCGATCGCCGTCTCCCAGTCGGCCTCGGAGAGCGAGTCGAACGTGCCGCCCGGCGGTCCGCCGCTGTTGACGACGAGCAGGTCGAGCCCGCCCAGCGCGTCGACCGCCGCCTGGACCGCCGCTCCCGGGCCGTCGGGCGTCGCGAGGTCCGCGACCACCGGCGTGCCGCCCAGCTTCGCCGCTTGGCCCTCGACCCGGTCGCGCGTCCGGCCGATCAACGCGACTCGAGCCCCTTCGGCCGCCAGCACCGTCGCGATCCCGCCGCCCAGCCCCGAGCCACCGCCGCCGACCAGGGCCCGCCGGCCCTCGAGTCCGAGATCCATCGATCGCCTCCGCGCGTTGCCTGCGGCGTCAGGGTAGCCCGTCACGACGCGCCGGAGCGTCCGGACGGGCGAGGGGTCCGCTACGCTCCCCGGGAATGGAGCCGCCGTCCGACGTCCTGCTCCCGGTGGAGCTGTTCATCCTCCTGATCGCGATCGCGACCGGCGTGGCGCTCCTCGCGAGGCGCTCGGCGCTCCCCTACTCCGTCGCCCTCGTGCTCGCCGGCCTCGGGCTCGCGATCCTCGTCCCGGGCACGCTCGCGCTCCAGGTCACGCCCGACCTCATCCTCGCGGTGCTGCTGCCGGGCCTGGTGTTCGAGGCGGCGTACAAGCTGGACCTCGCGGAGCTGCGCCAAACGTCGACCATCGTCGCGGTGCTCGCAGCCCCGGGCGTGGTCATCACGGCGGGCGTGGTCGCCGTGGTCGTGAGCCTGGCGACCGGCCTCGACCCGACGCTCGCGTTCCTGCTCGGCGCGATGATCTCGGCGACGGACCCGGTCGCGGTGGTGGCGCTGTTCCGCCGGCTCGGCGCTCCGTCGCGGCTCGCGACCGCCGTGGAGGCCGAGAGCCTGTTCAACGACGGCACGGGCGTCGTGCTGTTCGGGATCGCGCTCGCGGCGGTGTCGCGACCCGTGTCGATCGTCGACGGCGCGATCTCGTTCGTCGTCATCGTCGTGGTGAGCGGGTCCGTCGGTCTCGTCGCGGGCGCGCTCGCCTACGCGCTGATGCGGCTCACCGACGACCATCTGCTCGTCGTCGCGATCTCCGTCGTCGCCGCCTACGGGACCTATCTCGTCGCGGACCGCCTGCACGAGTCGGGGATCATCGCGACCGTGATGGTCGGGCTGGTGCTCGGCAACCTGCGCCGACCGGCGCCGTTGGACGCCGATGCCCGGGCCGCCCTCGACACCGTCTGGGAGTTCCTCGCCTTCCTGCTGACGGGCCTGTCATTCCTGCTGATCGGCCTCGCGATGAGCGTCGAGCTGCTGGGCCGCGCCGCGCCGCTGATCGCGGCCGGGTTCGTCGCGATCACGGTGGCTCGCGCCGCGGTCGTCTACGGGCTGATCGGCCTCGGCGAGCGCGCGCTGCCGGGACCGTCGCTGCTGCCGGTCGGGTATCTCCACGTGATGTTCTGGTCGGGGCTGCGCGGCGCGATCGCGGTCGCCCTCGCGCTGGCGCTGCCGTTCGATCTCCCGAACCGCGACCTGCTGGCGGGCGCGGTGTTCGGCATCGTGCTCGTCACCCTCCTCGTGCAGGGACCGACGGCGGGCTGGGTGGTGCGCCGCGCAGGCGTGCCGCTCGATTCGTCGCCGGGCTAGAACTCGTCGGGCGTTTCGGAGCCGAGGGTCGATCCGCTGCCCATCGCCGTGCCGGCGAGCGATGCGTCGAGCTCCGCGGCGCCAGGCGCCTCCTCGCTGAACGTCGTCTCGCTCGCGGGGATGTCCATCACGCCGACCAGCTCGCGCGACTTCTGCGCGAGCGCGTCGGCACCCCGCTGGACCTCGTCGCGGGCGCCCCACCACAGGGCCGCGAACATGCCGGCGAGCGCGGTCGCACCGATCCAGCGCGGCAGCCGGATGCCGAACAGCCCGTCGATCGAGAGGCGGCCGGGCCCGGCGAGCGTCAGCGCGGACAGGACGGCCATGTTGGTGATCGGGAGCTCGGCGCCGCCTTCGCTGACCCAGACCGGCTTGCCGAGGTGGACCTTGGCCCACGCCATCGCCATCGAGCCCATCGCGAGGACCGGACCGATCGGGTTGAGGAAGCCGAGGACCGTGAACAGGCCGCCGAAGAACTCGGAACCGCCGGCCGCGCGCGCCCACAACGACGCGGGCCGGAGCTGCATCGACTCCATCCAGCCGGTCGTGCCCTCGATGCCGCGGCCGCCGAACGCGCCGAACAGCTTCTGGGCGCCGTGGCCCACGAGCAGTCCGCCGACGACGAGGCGGACGATCAGGACGCCGAGCGAACGCATGGGTGGGCACCTCCGGAAAGCGTGGTCTGCTGCCGCCGGACCGTACGGCGGGCTCCGGCCCGCGCGCGCCCCCGCGTCGGTCGACGCCGTTACGGGTGGCTCGCAGCGGGCTCCTCGTTGGCCCGGTGGTCGGGCGCGAGCTCGGGCGGGAGGTCGGCCTCGCGTCGATCCCTGTCTACCCGCAACCGAGGGGCAACCGCGCCTCTCCCCGAAACGCATCCCGGGCGGACCGTTCACGCCGACTGACCGGGCGCTGGCGCAGGACCACAGTCGCCGCGACACGCCAACGGGTGCCCCGAGGCGGGCGCCCGGCGTGATCTCGGAGGACGGACCGATCATGCGGATTGCGCGTCGAATGCTCCTCGGCGGCCTGGCGGCGACATCGCTGGTCGTCGCGCTCCCGGCGATCACGCTCGCGGCGGACGGCGCGCCGGCCGTCGACACCGGCGACACGGCGTGGATGCTCGTCGCGACGGCGCTCGTGATGGTCATGCTGCCCGGGCTTGCGCTGTTCTACGGCGGGCTCGTGCGCCGCAAGAATGTCCTGTCGACGATCATGCACAGCTTCTTCGGCCTGGCCCTGGTCTCGGTCGTGTGGGTGCTGATCGGGTTCACGCTCGCGTTCGGGCCCGACGTCAACGGTCTCGGCCTGATCGGCGGCCTCGACTTCGCCGGGTTCATGAACGTCGGCATCGGGCCGAGCGCGGTCTACGCCCCGACGATCCCGTTCGTCCTGTTCGCGGCCTTCCAGCTGATGTTCGCGGCGATCACGCCGGCGCTCATCTCGGGCGCCTTCGCGGAGCGGAAGCGGTTCGGCGCGTTCGTCCTGTTCACGATCCTGTGGTCGATCTTCGTGTACTCGCCCGTCGCGCACTGGGTCTGGTCGGCCGACGGCTGGCTGTACCGGATGGGCGCCCTCGACTTCGCGGGCGGCACGGTCGTCCACGCGGCGTCGGGCATCTCGGCGCTGATCGTGGCGCTGCTCATCGGGCGTCGCGCCGTGAACGGCCAGGGCATGGAGCCGCACGACATCCCGATGACCGTCCTCGGCGCGGGGCTGCTCTGGTTCGGCTGGTTCGGGTTCAACGCCGGCTCGGCCGTCGGCGCGAACGGGGTCGCGGCCAACGCCCTGCTCGTGACCAACACCGCCGCGGCCGCCGCGACGATCACGTGGGTGCTCGCGAGCTACCTCCACCACCGCAAGGTGTCCGTCGTCGGTGCCGCCTGCGGCGCCGTGGCGGGGCTCGTCGCGATCACCCCGGCTTCGGGGTACGTGACGGCCGGTGGGGCGCTGGTGATCGGCCTCGCGGTCGGCGGGATCTGCTACGGCGCGACGCTCCTCCGCTCCCGGCTGCGCATCGACGACGCGCTCGACGTGTTCGCGGTCCACGGGGTCGGCGGCGTGTTCGGGGCGCTCGCGACGGGGGTGTTCGCGACGACCGCGATCAACGCGTCGATCCAGGGTGGGTTGATCGACGGCAACCCGTCGCAGCTCGTGACCCAGGCGGTCGCCATCGGGGCCGTGATCGCGTACGCGGTCGTGGCGACGTTCGTGATCGTGAAGGTCGTGAACGGGATCCTCGGACTGCGAGTGAAGGCGGAGGACGAGGAGCTCGGGCTGGACCTCTCGGTCCACGGCGAGGTCGCGTACCAGGCCTGATCGGGGGAGCCCTGTCGAGCTCCGCTCGACGTTCGCGATCGTCGTCCCGGGCGCCTGTCCGTCCCCTCGGCGCCCGGGACGCTTCCTGCTCGACGGGTTTTCCCGCCGCACCGTTGTCGGGCCGCCGCGAGGCACTTCGGCGCGCGGCATTGCGGCTTCGTCGCTCCCGGGCGTCGACGATGGCGCCCACGGCGGCGCGAGGGTTCCCTCCTCCCCCTTGGCGCCGTCGTTTTGCTGCCCACGGGGTCCCGCTCGCGTCGGGGGTCCTGCAACGGGTCGCCCTTCGCGATTGCTCATCCGCGCCCGCGCTGCGCCCTGCGTGGGTCGTATTCGCAGAAGGCTTAGCAACGCCTGAGTTGGACGCGGGGCGGCCGGGGAGGCCCGAGATCCTCGTCTTGGCCGCGCGCGCATTCCGAGGAGGCATACGCCTGGCCGCAGCAGGCCCGAGGGGCGCCCCGTTCCGGCGACGAGCCCACGCGATGCCGCCCGCTAATCCTCCTGGGAATACGGCGCGCGTTGTCCCGCGCTGCGTACCCCCGACCACCCCGCGCACCCCGCAACCGAACCGCAACCCGACTGGCTCCTGTCCGCGCGTCGTCGCTGCCCGGGCATCGGCGCACGATCCGCCTTCCGGCACCTGCATGCCGGCCGATCCGCTCACTCCGCGGGGCGCGAGCCCCGCACCCACCCGGCCCGCCGGCCCGAGTGGCCGGCCCTCCAGGAGGAGGACCGACATGACCTACCCCGCCTTCGACACCTCCGGGATCCACGGGTCCGCCGAGTGGCGCACCGGTCCCGTGACCTGCGAGCAGTGCGGGTGCCGGCTCCAGCCGTCGCTCGACGCCCGCGAGGCGTGGTTCCACTTCGCCCCGATGGGCGGTCGCGACGCTCGCGGCTGCCGGGTGGCGTGCGTGGAGCGCGCGCACGATGCCCACGGTCGGGCCGCCGCCGGCTGAGCTCCTCCCAGCCGGCGCGGCGCCGGCCCCACCGCGACACTCGAACGGCCCCGGATGCGACCCCGGGGCCGTCTCGATTCCGTTCCGGAACTCGGCCCGAGCGTTATGGAACTGGCATGCCCCTCAGCGTGCCGCCGCCCGCCGCCGTGTCGTCGCCGATCGCACGCTCGCACCACGCCGTGGCGCGGCCAGGCCGGTGCCCGGGTGATTCGGAGGAGCAGATGATGCGACGAACCCTCGTGGGTGCCTTCCTCGTGCTCGCGCTCGCTGGCGCGTGCAGCAGTGGGAGCGGCACCAGCCCCAGTCCCGCGGGTGGCGGGGCAAGCCCCGCGGAGAGCTCGGCCGCGAGCCCCGCGGAGAGCATGGCCGCGAGCCCCGCGGAGAGCATGGCCGCGAGCCCGGCGGAGAGCGCCGGCGCCAGCGGCGGCACGGGCGCGACCGGCGGCGACGGATCCGCGTGGGCCCAGACGATCAGCGGCAACGCGACGCTGTCCGGCTGGCAGGCCTCGCCGGACGAGGGCAAGGCGCTCCAGAACGCGCTCAGCGGCTTCGCCACCGCGTACCCGAACATCAAGGTCGACTACAAGGAAGTCCCGGGCGACTACCGCACCGTGATGCAGACGAAGTTCGCGGCGCAGGACGTCCCGGACATCTTCTACGTCAACGCGGACTACGCCAAGGAGTGGATCGACCAGGGCCTCCTCGAGCCCCTCGACGACTACATCTCCAAGAGCGGCTTCGACACCAGCCAGTTCTTCCCCGGCGCGGCGTCGATCTTCAAGGGCCAGGACGGCAAGACGTACGGCCTGCCCAAGGACACGAACACGATCGCGCTCGCCTACAACAGCGACCTCGTGTCGACGCCGCCCAAGACCCTCGACGAGCTCGTCCAGATGGCGACCTCGCTCAAGGGCAAGAACGGCCTGAAGGCGCCGATGTGCTTCAACCCGGGCCTCGACCGCGGTCTCGCGTTCCTGTACGCAAACGGCGGCTCGGTCGTCAGCGATGACCTGTCGCAGGAGCAGATCGACACGGACGCCTCGAAGACGGCCGTCCAGTGGTACATGGACCAGTTCAAGAACGGCCTCGCGATGACGGCGAGCGACCTCGGCTCCAGCTGGTGCGGCGAGGCGCTCGGCAAGAAGCAGGTCGCGATGGTCTTCGAGGGTGGCTGGCTCGACCCGTTCATGACCAGCACCTACCCGGACGTCAAGTACGCGTGGGCGGAGATGCCGACCGGCACGAGCGGCAGCCCGGTGACGATCTCGTTCACCGTCAGCTACTCGATCGGCGCCGACAGCAAGAACAAGGACCAGGCCTTTGCCGTGATGACGTACCTCACCGGCAAGGACGGCATGACGAAGTGGACCGAGGGCGGCGTCGCGCTGCCGTCGCGCCAGGACGTCGCGATCCCCAAGGGCAAGGACGTGCTCGCCGCCGGCAGCGCGTACGCGAAGCCGGGCTCGGGCTTCATGCCCGGCTGGGTCGACGTCCAGAAGGCGTTCCAGGACGAGTTCACGTCCCAGCTGCAGAAGAAGACCTTCGACGCCGGCCCGGTCGTCGAGAAGACCGCTGCGGCCGTGACGAAGGCCATCAGCCAGTAGCCCATCGCGACCAGGGGCCGTCCACCGGGCGGCCCCTGTCGCTGATTCCAGCGCCCGAGATCGAGGGTGGAGGGATGCGGTGACGGCGGCGACGAGCGCGACCGGACAACCGGCGGGCGGCACGCCCGCGGCCGCGAGCCCGGTCACGACCGGGTCGGAGAAGCGGGCCGAGATGCTCGCGGGCTACGCGCTGATCGTCGTGCCCATGCTCCTGTTCCTGGTCCTCAACATCGGGTCGGTGCTGTACGAGGTCTTCGTCAGCCTCTGGAAGTGGAACGTCCGCACCGGACCCCAGCAGTTCCGGGGCATCCAGAACTACCAGACGCTGTTCGCCGACGACATCTTCTGGCGGGCCGTCCAGAACACCGTCTACTACGCCGTCATCTGGGTCCCGCTCACGATGGCGCTCGGGCTGTTCCTGGCGGTGATCGTCAACCAGAAGCTCCGCGGCCAGGCGTTCTTCCGGGCCGCGTACTACTTCCCCGCGATCGCGAGCTCGGTCGCGATCACGATCCTGTGGATCTTCATCATGTCGCCCGAGGGCCTGTTCAACACCGTCCGCGGGGCGATCGGCATCAACCCGCTGTTCGCGGCGCTCGGGTTCTCGGCCAACCAGAACTGGATCGGCGACGAGCGGACCGCGCTCAACACCGTGATCATCCTCAACGCCTGGACGACGTCCGGGACGTTCATGCTGTTCTACCTCGCGTCGCTGCAGACCATCAGCGGCGAGGTGTACGAGGCGGCGGCGCTGGACGGGGCGAGCTGGTGGCAGACCTTCCGACGGATCACGTTCCCGCTGCTCCGGCCGGCCCACTACTTCGTGGCGACGGTCGCGCTGATCGGCGCGCTGCAGCTGTTCGACCAGGCGTACGTGGCCGGCGGCGTCGGGGGCGATCCCAACAACGCCCTGATGACCGTGGTCCTGTACCTGTTCAACGCGGCGGTCTCGCAGGCGAACTTCGGGTACGCCGCGGCGGTCGGCGTGGTGCTGTTCGCGATCATCTTCACGGCGACGCTCGTGCAGCGACGGCTGTTCGGGTCGACGCCCTCGTGGCTGTGACGCGATGACGACCGAGGCGGCGCCCGCCCGCGTCCAGGACACCCCCGTCGCCACCCACGCCGGCGACACCGGCGCCAAGTGGCGCCGCCGGATCGTGTACGTGTTCCTCATCGGCTACGCGATCCTGATGTTCATCCCGTTCACCTGGTCGGTCGTGACGTCGTTCAAGACGCTGCCCGACTCCGTGCAGCTCACGTTCATCCCGAACCCGTTCACGACGGCGGGCTGGGAGTTCGCGGTCACGCAGCTCGAGCCGCCGATCCAGGTGCTGTTCCTCAACAGCTTCGTGATCGCGAGCGCCGTAACGCTCACGAACCTCGTGCTCGGGAGCATGGCGGGCTACGCGTTCGCCCGGCTGCGCTTCCCGGGCCGCGAGCTCCTGTTCCTCGTCGTGCTGGCGACACTGATGATCCCCGACCAGCTCCGGCTGGTCCCGGTGTACCTGCTGTTCAACGGCATCGGGTTCACGCGCGGCGTCGGGCAGTACTTCGGCGTGATCACGGTGCTCGCGATCTCCGCGACCAGCATCTTCCTGCTGCGCCAGTACTTCCTGTCGATCCCGCGGGACCTCGAGGAGGCGGCGAAGATCGACGGCGCCGGGTTCTTCACGACGTTCGTTCGGGTGATGCTGCCGCTCGCCGGGCCCGCGCTCGCGGCCGTCGCGATCCTCCAGTTCCAGGGGACCTGGAACAGCTTCTTCTGGCCGCTGCTGCTGCTGGGCGACAAGGCGCACTGGACCCTGCCGCTGGGGCTCGGCTTCTTCCGCACGGCGGGCGGCTACGCGAACAACTGGCCGCCGCTGATGGCGACCGTCGTGCTCGCGACGATCCCGGTCCTCGTCCTGTACATCTTCTTCCAGCGCTACTTCGTCGAAGGGATCGCGGCGAGTGGCGTCAAGGGCTGACGCGGTGCCGGGCAGCCTCCCGCCGGACGCCCTCGACGAGGACGCGCGGGTCGCCGCGGCGGCACGGGCGAGGGCCGCGACCCGGCCGTCCATCCCGGCCGCCCTGCGGTCGTCGGCCGTCGACGTCTTCTACAACTCGTGGCGGCTCGTGCCCGCCAACCTCGTGTGGGGCATCGGGTTCGTCGCCATCGCGCTGCTCGGGCTGTCGGCGCCGGCGCTGGGACTGCTGCTCGTGCCCTTCCTCGCGTTCCCGACGGTCGGCCTGTTCCGGATCGCGGCGCTGATCGCGCGCGGCGAGGCGGTCGCGCTCTCGGACGCGTTCGAGGCGTGGCGCCGGTACGCGGTCCCGACGCTCGTCGCGGGCGTCGCGATCACGGTGGGGTCCGTCGTCGCCACCTGGGACTTCCTCTCCGGCATCACGTCCGACTCGATGCTCGGCTGGATGCTCGGGACGCTGGCGGCGTGGGGGCTCCTGCTCGTGATCGCGGTGTCGATCACGTTCTGGCCGCTGCTCGTCGACCCCGCGCGAGCCGAGCGGACCGTCCGCGAGCGGCTCCGGTTGGCCGGCCTGCTCGTCGTCGCGTATCCGGTCCGGGTCGCGGCGCTGGTCGCCGTGATCCTCGCGATCCTGTTCGTGAGCCTCGTGGCGTTCGCGGCCCTGGTCACGATCTCGGTCGCGTTCGTCGCGCTGGTCGCGTGCCGCTGGGTCCTGCCGGCCGCGGACCGCCTCGAGGCGCGGATGGCCGCCCGGGGTCAGGCCGGCTCGTCCGCCTCGATGCGGTAGCCGACCGAACGAACCGCGACGATGCGCGGGCCGCCGACGGCCTCGAGCTTCGCGCGCAGCCGCGCGAGGTGCGGCTTCAGCCACAGCAGGTCGGGATCCGGCTCCGCCGGCCAGCCGGCGCGCGCGAGCCGGTGATGGGCGACGAGGTCGCCGCCCGCGCGGACGAGCGCCTCGAGCAGGCGGAACTCGGTGGGCGTGAGGCCGAGCGGCATCGCGCCGACCCGCGCCTCGTGGCGCGCCGGCTCGAGCGTCAGCGACCCGGCCGTCAGCACGCCCGGCGCCCCGTCGCCCGGGACGCCCAGCCGGCCGGTGCCGGCGAGGTCGACACGCCGCATCACGGCGGAGATCCGGGCCAGCAGCTCCTGCTTGCCGAACGGCTTGACGAGGTAGTCGTCGGCGCCGATGCCCAGCGCCTTGACCTTCGC
Source organism: Chloroflexota bacterium (assembly GCA_025935925.1). Taxonomy (GTDB): domain Bacteria; phylum Chloroflexota; class Limnocylindria; order Limnocylindrales; family CSP1-4; genus CAIXZV01. The sequence goes on along the minus strand of JAICUI010000031.1, from coordinate 6,172 downwards.
CGCCTCGGCGCTCTCGCCCGACACCACGAGCACGGGCACGTTCCCCGACGCCCGCAGCTGGCCGATGACCGTGAACCCGTCCGGACCGGGCATCGCGAGGTCGAGCAGGACGAGGTCCGGGCGCTCCTCCCGGAACCGCTTCACCGCGGTGAGGCCGTCGTAGGCCGTGATCACCTGGTGGCCCTCGGTCCCGACCAGCGCCGTGATGGCGCCGACCATCGCCGGGTCGTCGTCCACGACCAGGATCCGCAGCGGTCTCGTGCCGATCAACGCGGGCTCCCTTCGGGCGCGCTCGGTGCGCTGGGTGCGCTGGTTGCGCTGGTTTGCCGCGTCCAGCGTAGGCGCCGACGCGGCGACCGATGGTTGCGGGCCGGTACCGGGACGGTGCCCTTGCAGTCGAACCGTAACCCACATCCGGGTGACAGGTCCGCGGCGCCTCGGCATCCTTGTGCGATGCCTGCGCGCCCCACCCGCTCGACGGTGACCTCGTCCGGCCACGCGTCGCGCGCCCGGTCGGCGGCGTCCCCCACCCGCTTTCCGGCCGTCGCCGCCGAGCCGCCGGGCCCTGGGCTCGCGCGCGCCCGCGACCCGCTGCGGCGCGAGGTCCGGCTCCTCGGCGCGCTCCTCGGCCAGGTCATCGCCGAGCAGGGCGGGCCTGACCTGTTCGCCCTGGTCGAGCGGATCCGTCGCCGGACCATCGTCCTGCGCCACACCGACACGGAGCTCGACCTCGAGCCCGACGCCGAGCGCGCGAAGCTCGCGGCGGAGATCGAGGCGCTGGACCTCGAGCGCGCGGCGGCCGTCGCCCGCGCGTTCACGCTGTACTTCCAGCTCGTCAACCTCGCTGAGGAGCGGCAGCGCATCCGCGTGCTGCGCACGCGCGCGCGGCGGGCGCACGGCCGCGCGATCGACGACTCGGTCGGCGAGGCCGTCGAACGGCTGGCGCGGAGCCGCGGCAAGGCGGGCGTCGGCGAGCTCCTCGCGCGGGTCGAGGTCCACCCGGTCCTCACGGCGCACCCGACCGAGGCCCGCCGCCGCACGCTGCTCGTCGCGCAACGCCGGATCCGGCGGCTCCTGGACGCCCTCGACGACCCGAACACGACGCCCGACGAGGACGCCGACACGCGGCGCCGGCTGCGCGAGGAGATCTCGCTGCTGTGGCACACCGGCGAGGTGCGCTCCGTCGCGCCGGCGCCCCTGGACGAGGTGCGCTCGGAGCTCGCGATCTTCGACGAGACGCTGTTCGTGGCGGTGCCGCGCTTCCAACGGGCCGTGGACCGGGCCCTCGATGCCGCGCCGCGACGCGCGGGCTCGCACAACGGCGCGCTCGCCGCAGACACGGGGCGGACGGGCACGCGGCCGGTCCTCACGCCGGCGCTGCTGCGCTTCGGATCGTGGATCGGCGCGGACCGCGACGGGCATCCCGGCGTGACCTCGGACGTGACGCTCCACACGGCCCGGCTGCAGGCCGATCACCTGCTCCGCGGCTACGAGGCCGTCGCGCAGCGGCTGATGATGACGGTCGCCGCACGCGTCGTCCCGGCCGATCTCGACCGCGCGCTGGACCACGCGCTCGCGCTCGATGCCGAGGAGCTGCCCGAGACGATCCGGATGCTCCGCCGCCGCTTCCCCGACGAGCCGTACCGCCAGCGGCTGGGCGCGATCGCGGAGCGGCTCCGGCGGACCCGTGCGGCGCTCACCGGCGAGACGGCGCCGCGGACCGGCGGCTATGCGTCGGCGGAGGCCCTCGAGGCGGAGCTCGCCGTGCTCCAGGAGGCGCTCGTCGCCGGTGGCCTCGGCCGCGTCGCGTGGGGCGAGCTCGCGGACTTCCGGTGGCAGGTCCAGACGTTCGGCCTCCACCTCGCCTCGCTCGAGGTCCGCCAGCACGCGGCCGTGCACCGCGCGGCGATTGCGGCGCTCGACACGGGCGCCGACCCGGAGACCGAGGTGTCGAGCGGCGTGCCGCTGGCCGAGGTGCTGGCGACGTTCCGGGCGATGGCCAGGCTCCAGCAGCGGTTCGGCGTCGCGGCGTGCAGCCGCTACGTCATCTCGTTCACGACGTCGCCCGCGGACGTCGCGAACGTCCTCGAGCTCGCCCGACGCGCCGCGGAGGCCGAGCCGCTCGGCCGCCCCGTCCCCGCCCTCGCGGACCTGCCGCCGGCGGCGCCCGTGCTCGACGTCGTCCCGCTCCTCGAGTCGGCCGAGGCGCTCGAGGGCGCCGCCGGGTTGCTGGGCGACCTGCTGTCCGACCCGGCCTACCGCGAGCACCTCCGATCGCGCGGCGATGCCCAGGAGGTGATGCTCGGCTACTCGGACTCGTCCAAGGAGAGCGGGTTCCTCGCCGCGAACTGGCTCCTGTACCGCGCGCAGGAGGCGCTGGTTGCGACGGCCCGCCGGTACGGCGTCGCGCTGACCCTGTTCCACGGCCGCGGCGGCGCCATCGGGCGCGGCGGCGGCCCGGCGAACCGCGCGATCCTCGCGCAGGCGCCCGGCTCGGTCGCGGGCAGGCTCAAGTTCACCGAGCAGGGCGAGGTCATCGCGGCGCACTACGCGGACGTGACGATCGCGCAGCGCCACCTCGAGCAGGTGACCGCGGCGACGCTCCTCGCGTCCACGCCCGACCACGAGCGGGAGTCCGCCGCGGTCGCGGCGACGGGCAGCGCGACGATGTCGGAGCTGACCGCCATCTCCCGGGCGGCGTACCGGTCGCTGCTCGAGCTGCCGGGGTTCGCGCCGTTCTTCGGCGCGGCGACGCCGATCGACCTGATCCCGGGGCTCGGCCTCGGGTCGCGGCCGTCGTCGCGGCCGAAGGGCGGGTCCGCCGGCGCGGGACCCAGCGTCCCGGACATCAACTCGCTGCGCGCGATCCCGTGGGTGTTCGCGTGGTCGCAGGCGCGCGCGAACCTGCCCGGCTGGTACGGCCTCGGGACGGCGCTCGAGGCGGTCGTCGACCGCGGCGGCCCCGCGGTCCTCGCGCAGCTCGGGGACCTGTACCGGCGCTGGCCGTTCTTCGCGTCGGTGCTCGACAACGCCGAGCTGTCGCTCGCGAAGGCCGACCCGGCGACGTTCCGCCGCTACGCCGACCTCGCGCCGGGCGACGAGGCGGCCGCAATCCGGTCTGCGGTCGAGGGCGAGTTCGCGCGCTCCGTGCGCAACCTGCTGCTCGTCACGGGCCGCGACCGGCTGCTCGCCGGCCACCCGACCCTCGCCCGCTCGATCGTGCTGCGCAACCCGTACGTCGACGCCCTGTCCGCCGTCCAGGTCGAGCTGCTGGGGCGGCTGCGGCGCGCCGAGGCGGCGGGCGAGCCGGCGGCGGCCACGGCGCCCATCCGGGCGGTGATCGGTGCGACGATCAACGGCATCGCCGCGGGACTTCAGAACACGGGCTGACATCGCGCCGCGGCGGGGCGTGGGAGGCGTGGTGCGCGAGATCCGCGGAGCCGTCATCGAGGCCGCCGGCCGGCCGACGTCGATCGAGACGCTCCGCCTCGACGACCCGCGACCCGGCGAGGTCCTCGTCCGGATGACGGCGTCGGGCGTGTGCCACTCCGACCTGCACGTTCGCGACGGCGACTGGGAGCGCCCGGGGCCGATCGTCCTCGGCCACGAGGGCGCCGGCGTCATCGAGGCCGTCGGGGCCGGGCTGGATCCGAGCGTCGTGGGCCGAGCGGTGGCGCTGTCGTGGTACGCGCCCTGCCTCCGGTGCCGCGAGTGCCAGCGCGGACGGCAGTGGCTGTGCCAGGGATCGCCGTCGCTGCGCCATCGCCAGGCCGACGGCACGACGCGGCTCGAGCGCGCGGACGGTTCGCCGGTCCTCGCATACCTCTCGATCGGCACGTTCGCCGAGGCCCAGGTCGTCCCGGCGACGGCCGTCGTCCCGATGCCCGACGGCGTGCCGCCCGAGGTCGCCGCGCTCATCGGCTGCGGCGTGTCGACCGGGGTCGGGGCCGTGCTCAAGACGGCCGAGGTTCCCGCCGGTTCGACGGTCGCGATCATCGGGCTGGGTGGCGTCGGGCTGTCGTGCGTCATGGGGGCCGTCCTCGCGGGGGCGGGCCGCATCGTCGTCGATGTCAGCCGGGCGAAGCTCGACCTCGCCGGCGAGCTCGGCGCCACGCACTGGGTGCAGGCCGACCCGTCCAACCCGCAAGCGACCGTCGACGGGATCCGGGGTGCGGCCGGCGATGGTGGCCCGGACTTCGTGTTCGAGGCCATCGGGACGCCGACCACGATCGCCCAGGCCGTCGCGGCGCTGCCGCCCGGCGGCACGGCGGTGCTCGTCGGCCTGACGCGGTTCGGCGAGGTCGCCTCGTTCGAGCCCTTCCCGTTCGTCGACGGTGGCCGGCGGATCCTCGGGTCCAACTACGGGTCCGCGGTGGCGGCGATCGACTTCCCGCGCTACGCCGACGCCTACCTCGCGGGACGGCTGCCGATCGAGCGGCTGATCGACCGGCGGCTCCCGCTGGACGACCTCGAGGACGCGTTCGACCGCCTCCGCGCAGGGCAGGCCGCGCGGCAGGTCGTGGTGTTCGACTAGGGTCGGTCGGTCACGCGCGGGGCGCGTGCCACGAGCGGTACGTCGGGGGCCAGGCGTCCGCATCGGGGCGTTCGCCGAGCAGCGCGTGCTCGATCAGGAGCTCCACGACGAGGTCCTCCGGCCCAGCCTCGAAGTGCCACTGCGCGACGACCCGGTCGCGGAACGCGCCGGGCTCGACGATGCGCGCCCGGCCGCGCACCTGGAACTCGTCGGGCTTCGCCTCGTCCTGGTGCGTGTGGAGCGCGTACCGGCCGTCCTCGCTGAGGTCGCGGGCCTTGCCGGAACCGCCGAGCACGACCACGAGGAGGTGTCCCTCGACGATGTCGACCGACATCGGGTGGATGCGCGGCGGCGCGCCGTCGCGCACGGTGGCCAGCAGGCCGGACCCGTGGCCGCGGGCGTCGAGCAGGGCACGCCCGCGCGCGGCGAGGTCCGGATCCGCCGACTCGAGCGTGCTCCACGGCGCGCCTTGTGTCGCGGCCGCCATCACGCGAGCCCCGGATGGCGGTCGTCGCCGGCGACGCGGGCGACCCGGGATCGTGGCGTGGCCGTCTGGTTCGTCACGGCGTGCATGGTGCCCTCCGGCTGCATCGGCGGTCCTCGTCGTTCGACGCATCATCGCTCCGGAGCCGGTCATGCGGCGAGCCGCGGGCGGATCCGCCTCGGGGTCCGTGCGGCCCGGGCGCCGCGCACGAGGAGCACCCCGCCGAACGTCCCGGACGGGCTGGCCAGCCACCGACGGACGGCGACGCCGCGCGACGGATAGACCGCGGCGAACGTCGCATCGTGCGCGGACAGCCTCCTCCGGCTCGTCGCCCCCTCGGGCAGCACCAGCAGCCGGCTGACGGAGGCCGGTCGCTCGCCGAAGCGACGGAAGACGACGTTGGCCGCCAGCCGCACCTTCGCGTCATGGCGCCGGAGCGTCTCCTCGATCGCCGTGATCTCGCTCTTCACCTCCACGACGAGCGCGATCCGCAGCTCAGGATGCCAGGCCAGGATGTCGATCGAACCCCGCTCGCCGTACTCGGCGTACGAGACCTCGACGTGGACCTGCCAGCCCAGATTCCGGAGGAGCCGGGCGGTCCCCTCGACCAGCTCGGCATGGGCGGCGTCGAGGAGCCGGTCGAGCGTCCCGCCGCGCCACGTCACGTGGAGCGTGAGATCTGCGCCGACCGCCGCGAGCAGCCGGGTCAGCGTGTCGATCGACACCGCGTCGAGGTCGCCGAGCTCCACGCGCGACACCGCCGTCTGGCCGATCTGCACCTTCGCGGCGAGGTCGACCTGGCGCCAGCGTCGCTGGTGGCGCAGGGCGCGAAGGACGCGTCCGATCACGACCGGGTTCATGTCCGGATGGTGAACCCGGCTGCTTATCGGGGACTTACCTGGGCGGTGCGGTGAGGCGTAGCGGGGCTCGTCGGCGCATCCCGCCGTCACGTACGGCGCCCGAGCGGCGACGCCCGACCGAGCCGTCGCACCCGTCGCGCGGCGCTCCTCGCCGCGCACCACCAGGCGGTGGTGCAGGGAACGACGGATCCCTTCCACTGGCCGATAGCAGCACTGGGGCGTGGTGTTAGGGGGCGGGTTCCGAGCGGCGACGTTCTCAACACCACCAGGCAGTCGTACGTGGCGAAGTTGGCG